>JAALKW010000017.1 GCA_011087865.1 Legionellaceae bacterium | reverse complement strand
AAGCATGATCCTCGCAAACCAATAATGCAAGCATTTTCAAAGATCACGGGTATATATATGGAGCAAAGCAAGTGTGGGCGCATACAACGTGTGTATTACGCGCTTTGTAAGATGATTTGATTGTCGCTTGTCTCTTCAGGGACTTCAGGCACCACTTTCTGACTGCTCGCATTATAAAACTTCAAAAAGCCACTTGTTACAGATTCTTGATGTTTTTGTATGCCTTGTAGAGCTGTACCGGCTTGAGATGCTTTTTTAGAAGCAGCCACAACCATTTTCATGGGTGTCTCTGCCGTTGCAGTCGCTAAAGCAACGTCTGCTAATACTGCAGCATGACCAACACACGCGCCAAGACTCTTTAACTCGTCTGAATTTAAGTCTCGAAGCTGCTCATGTAGCAAAGCTTTATACGTCATTGCATACGAAATATTTGCAGTTAAATCTTTTTCGAAAAGATTTTTTATATCAGTGCGGTGTTCAATATTTGCATTATGATAAATACCGTACGCATCTGAATCAGCCAACAGTGTCTGACTGTCTTTATCGTGATAAAAGAAATCTCGGTGTGCTTCTACTCTATTTTTAAAATAACGATTGAAAAAATTCTTAACCAATACAAAAGCAGTCCAAATGGGACTTAAAGTTGTCGCTGCAGTAAACCCAGCGTCTATTCCATCCCCTAAGGTCATCGCTGATTTATCTAATTTTCTTACTATTAATGCAACATCTGCAATATCAGGATCAATATCAGCAAAAAGATAGGTTCCCATTCGAGAAACAAAATCACCTCTTTTGATATGTGCCGTAAAATTAAGCGAAAACTTAGGGTTACTTGCTTTAATTACTTCAGCATGCGTTTCTGCTGCTGTTGCCAAATCGCTTGAAACACCTGCCGATTGAAAAACAATGGTATCAATTTCAGACAAATGCTGTAGTGCTTGATATTGTGTGCCTGCAACATGAGTTGTTGCTTTTTGTTCTAATAATTGAGCCGTTAATATTTGAGATAAAGAGCCGCCTAAACTATGCCCTGTTATTCGAATACTTCGGTTAGGGTGCTCAGCACAAAGTGCATTAAGCTGCGTTAAAATAGCTTCTTTTTCTTGTTCCATCATGCTAAAACCTGGGCCATTGGGATCTAAATCAACAACCGTGCTTGCATCTTTTTGTGTCCCACGACAAAGCACCGTAATCGGTATCTCAGGATTGTTTTCATTGACTAAGGCATATAAAAAAACACCTTTTTCTTTGGCTGAAGCAGTACTTAATGGGTGAAGCGTATACCCTTGATTTTCAAGGCGCTTTTGTGAAGCTAATGCTTGCATAGAGTCTTCAGGAAAAGATAACTGGTACACTTCATGTTTTGCAAGCATTTCTACCGCTTGTGCATTGGCTTAAAAAGCAAATTCTTTTTGAATGGCGTCTTTTTCAAGAGCATCAATATGAACAAAATCATCAGAATCATCAAACCCATCAGAATCATGAGACTCGTCATTAATTGTATCAAGCACATCAAACGTATCGCCTTCAGGTTCTATTTCAGGCTGCACAGCATGCTTTTTCTTAAAAAAACTTTTCCATCTTGTGTTAAAGCTAAATTTCATAATAATTAAAACTCAATTCAATACAAAGCGTTCTAACCATACCAACAAAAACCCATTATGTCTATCAAAAAAGCATAATTAGCGCCATGATTATTTTAAATATATTATTTTAAATATATCGTAAAACATCCTGAATATTTTTCACGGGCAAAACTTCGATACCAAGCTTTTTCTTAGGTGCATTCGCTTCAGGTACAATCGCACGTTTAAAGCCATGTTTCTCAGCCTCTTTCAGTCTCTCTTGCCCACTTTGCACCGGCCTAATTTCACCCGCCAATCCAACCTCACCAAAAATCACAGTATCTTTATCAAAAACTTTATCGCGTAAGCTAGATACAACGGCTGCAATTAAAGCCAAGTCACTGCCTGTTTCTGCCACTTTAATCCCACCCACAACGTTGATAAATACATCTTGATCAAACGTTACAATGCCGCCATGACGATGCAGTACGGCTAATAAAATAGCAATTCTGTTATGCTCCAAGCCCGCGGTTACACGCCGTGCTTGCCCCCCATGTGATTCATCTACAAGTGCTTGAATATCAACAAGCATAGGCCGCGTGCCTTCCCATGTGACCATCACCGCATTGCCTGGCGTTGCCTCAAACGTCCGTGACAAGAAAATAGCCGATGGATTGGCCACTTCTTTTAAACCTTTATCTGTCATAGCAAATACGCCAAGCTCATTCGCCGCCCCAAAGCGATTTTTAATGGCTCGAATCACACGAAACCGATTGTCTGCTTGGCCCTCAAAATAAAGCACACTATCCACCATATGCTCTAACACACGAGGCCCTGCAAGTGCACCGTCTTTGGTGACATGCCCCACCAAAAAAATAGCTGTTTGTGTCATTTTGGCAAAACGAACCAACAGCGCTGTCGCCTCACGCACCTGTCCTACTCCACCCGGCGCAGAATTAACGGCTTCTGTAAAAATAGTTTGTACTGAGTCAATCACAATCACACGAGGCTGCACTGTTTTAGCATGCATTAAAATCGTTTCAACTTGTGTTTCAGCGACTAACTGTAAATTTTCTGTTGGCAACTGCAAGCGTTTTGCACGCATGGCCACTTGCTGCAATGATTCTTCCCCTGTGACATATAAAACAGGGTAACTTGCAGCCAAATGTGCCATCGCTTGCAATAATACGGTCGATTTTCCAATGCCAGGATCTCCCCCAAGCAAAACCACAGAGCCCTCGACAAGCCCACCACCCAGCACACGATTAAGCTCTGACAAGCCTAAATCCATTCGACCGACTGTTTCAATACTGACCGCATCAAGTGCTGTGACTTCTGAGCGCTGATTTGCATAATGACTCACACGCTGTCGACCACCACCAGCACTCGGTGGAATGCTTCCTTCTTCAGAAATTGCATTCCAGGCACCACACTGCATACATTGGCCTGCCCACTGTGAAGAAATGGCTGCACATTGATTACAAATATAACGCGTTTTTACTTTCATAGGCTTTAATTTTTAATTTTAATCTCTTAAATTGCACGTTAAAAACAAAACAGTATAATAACACCTTATCTTCCCAAATTAATTAATGCACTGATTTAATTTTATGACTCAATCTGCCCAATTTGAAAAATCCATTCAAGCCCTTGAAACCGTCGTTTCAGCGCTAGAAAAAGGAGACGTTTCGCTTGACGATGCCTTGAAGCAATTTGAAAAAGGCATCGCACTCACCCGAACCTGTCAAACGCTACTCACAGATGCTGAGCAAAAAATTAATCAGCTCATCCATCAAAACTTACCTAAGGAACCCAATACGGATGCCTAAACAAGCTGAGAATATGCAACGCTTAGAACAAGGCTTACAGGATGTAATTGAAAACGCTTCTATTCCGGCCAAACGCATCCAAGATGCCATGCTATATGCACTTTTTCCGGGTGGCAAACGCCTGCGCCCTCGCCTCGTTTATCTTTCAGGTGAATTACTTAATATCCCGAGTAACGCATGCGACAGCATTGCCATTGCAATAGAGCTGATTCACGCTTATTCATTGGTCCATGATGATCTACCCGCCATGGACAATGACGACATGCGTCGTGGTAAACCAAGTTGTCATCGTGCTTTTGATGAAGCAACGGCTATTCTTGTGGGAGATGGTCTGCAAGCCCTTGCCATTGATGTACTACTCACAAACCTGCCGCAAAGTTTGTCTACGCCTAAAGTACTTGCTGTTACCCATGCATTAATTAAAGCTTGCGGCCCCGCTGGCATGGTGAGCGGCCAGAGTTTAGATTTATCTGAGCTTTCAAATCAGCAAATCACCGAAGAAAAACTTTCTGAAATTCATGATTTAAAAACCAGTCAACTCATGCTTGCTTGCATTAACATGGTCCTCGCCGCCGCTGAACCTAGTCCTGATGTAACCCTTGCACTGCATACGTTTGCAACGCATTTTGGCCTCGCCTTTCAAATGCAAGATGATTACCTGGATGCCTACGGCCCAACCGAAGGTTTGGGTAAAAACCGCGCCTCAGATAAAGAAAATAATAAATTAACCTTTGCCAGTTGCTACACCGAAAAAGCGTTACAACAAATTATTCAAATTCATTTTGAGAAAACAGAGCAAGCATTAGATATATTTGCAGATCGCGCAACGCCACTTCGCAATTTATTACATGAACTACTCAAACGCTCATCTGACTTATTTGTGTTACAAAAACAGTAATTAACTCGCTTGCACATCGACAATATCAAGCACGTCTTGTGTCATTTGGCAAGAAAGCAACTTAAAAGAATACCCTGAAGAAAGGCTGAATAACTTAATTCATCAGCCTTTCTTAGCCGCCTCAGTGAATAAAATCAGCAGTTGTTACTCAGTTTTTTTGTTTAAATATCAACCCCATCTATCCTTAGTTTCTCCTCCTGCTATCGAATGAGACATTTAATCTATTTGAGCTACGAGATAAACATCGGTGCATAAGATTAAGATAAATAAAAAAAATACATTTTTTTTAACATTAAATTTAAAATCCGCTTGACACAGAAACCCCGTCTCCTTTAAACTTGCGTTCGCTCTTCAAGGGGCTATAGCTCAGCTGGGAGAGCGCTTGCATGGCATGCAAGAGGTCGGCGGTTCGATCCCGCCTAGCTCCACCAGAACAGCATTTTATGCTGTTCTGCGAAATAACATAAATACTTAGGTCCCCATCGTCTAGAGGCCTAGGACACCGCCCTTTCACGGCGGTAACAGGGGTTCGACTCCCCTTGGGGACGCCATCTTTTGGCTCAAATTAATCTACTATAATTTAATGAGACACTACAAACGCTCATAAACTGTTCGCGTATTAAGTCCAAATAACCGTTCATGCATTCGATATGCATACTCATCTGTCATGTTTGCAATAACATCACAAATGACTCGCTGAGCCGCTGCTGTATCCGCTGCATTTTCAAATAAAACGCGATGCTTGATATTCAGTAGCCCCATAGGGTTCGAACTCATCGCATCAAATAACCGTAAAACCACTGTCTGGCCCCCATATTCAAACGTTCTTGATTCTTGCGAATCAATCACATGATCATAAATACAAGCCACTAAGGCTTCTAAAAGCGCTTTTGCTTCGGGTAGTAACACAGCATTATATTTTAATAAATTGGTTTCAAATGCGGTTTCAATCACTTTTACCTCAGTGGAGGTCACAAAATAATTTACCATCTCACCGATGGCCTGCTTTCTTACAAAAATTGCATCATCAAATAATGCATCTAACAAAGGCAGTGGGCGCGCTGCAAGCGTTGTGTTAGCTAATAAATCGCGAAAATGTGCTGTATCTAATACTGAACGCTCAATCAAACGTAATTGAATGGCATCTTCTAAGTCATGCACGCCATAAGCAATATCATCAGCAATATTCATAATAGAACAATCTAAACTATGATATTTTGATGTGCCATGCTGATGAGCCTCTGGCGCTTTAGCTAACGTTTGAAATAAAGCACTATCAGACTCAGGTAAATCTTTCATGAGCCAATTGACTTCGGGTGTTTCACTTTCAAAATAAGCTTTAGGTGGCAGCCAATTATTAATACAGATAGACTCATGTTGTCTTGTTTTTTCCCGCACCTTTGGCATTGCTTTGGCAAGCACACGTGCCCGACTCACAGGATATTTTAAAGTACCAAGCAGGGCACGTCGTGTTAAATCCAAACCAAACGCGCCATAACTATTTTCAAGTTTCGTTAATAAGCGTAAGGTCTGGCCATTCCCTTCAAACCCGCCCTGTTCACGCATCATATAATTTAAAGCCGCTTCCCCGCCATGTCCAAACGGCGGATGGCCAATATCATGTAACAAGCAAATGGTACTGATTAAATCTTCACTCGGTAATAAATCAATATGTAACTGATTATTTTTGTCCTGCGCTAAGCGTCTTAGTAAACTGCACCCAATAGAAGACACTTCTAGCGAGTGCGTTAAGCGTGTGCGATGAAAATCACCTTCATCAGTTCCTAAGATTTGATTTTTACGTTGCAAACGTCGAAATGCCGGACAATGAATCACCCGTGTTCTATCACGTTCATAAGGACCTCTTTTATCTTGCTCCCCACGCTGATGATTTTTTCCCGAGCGACGTTCAGTCCACATACATGTTCTCCTAAAATAAATTCACTATTTCCTAAAGTTTATTGAACTATTGCAGATAACCTCAATAGAAGAACAAAAAATAGGACACAATCATGAAAATAAAAACAAATAAAATTGGCTTACTTGTCTGTACTTTAAGTTTATCAGCTTGTGGCATGATGAAACCATATGATGACACAAGTTACTATTCACCTTATAGCTTTGGTCAATCCGATCATACGGCCACAGCACCACTATATCCTGATGGATACGATAACACCTCTGGCGGTGCTTACACACCGGGTTCTCGTGAACGAGTTGTTACTGTTCCTGAAAGTTATCATGTGAATTCTGAGAGCGCCCCTGCATCGTTTAAAGATCGCGAAAAATCTTGGGTTGGTCGTCAAAACGCTCAAAATTATACGATTCAACTGGATGATAGCGAGAAAGCATCTCAAGTCGCAGATATTTTGCAAAAAGCACCTAAAGATGCAAGACGCGCTGAAGTCAAATATCACCAAGGCGGTGAACAACGTTATCGTGGTGTATACGGCACTTACAGCAGTTACGAAGCGGCTCAAAAAGCCATGAGTAACCTACCCAGCCATTTAAAATCAAATGCAAAAGTTAAAACTTGGGGAAGTGTTCAAAGCACTGCTGGAGAATAATCAAAAAATAGCACATAAAAAAAAGGTACTTGCTCTAAAAGAACAAGTACCTTTAATACAGCAAAACTGCTTAGACAATTACACCACTTCGACTTCTTCAGCCTGTGGTCCTTTTTGTCCTTTGCCAGCTTTAAATAAAACACTTGCCCCTTCGGTCAATGTTTTAAAGCCAGAGCCTTGAATTGCACTGAAGTGAACAAAATAATCAGTGCCATCACTTTCAATGAAACCAAAACCTTTGCCTTCGTTAAACCATTTTACTGTACCACTTACTTTATCTGTCATTTTTATATCCTCAATATATGCCCAGCTATTCTAACACTTTTTAGGAACCTTTCTAGTCATATTTTAAAAATAAATGCATTTATTTTAATAAAATTGCGATAAAGTCACTATAAAGCAATCATTATCATGACTTTGACAAGGCCTGGCGTGTCTGTTTTTTCAGCATTAAATAATTTAATATTAATATGATGACGCTGCTCCATCGACCATAACCACTTTAAAAAATCATGATAAGACACAGAATCAAACGATAATTGCAAATCCCCATCCGGCATTTGCTCTAATTCATAGGGCAAATCATGGAACGACGTTTGATTTAACGCTTCGGAAAAAATAGTCAGTGCTTTTGAGCTATCTAGTAATATTATTTTTTTTTGTGACGGTTTAAATTGCTGCTTTGTTTTTTGCATCCATAATAGTGTTTCTTTTTTTTCAGATAATAATTGTGTGTTTTCAAACACTGCGTTTGTTAAAGCTGCGTATATTAGATAAGCCACGTATAAAATAACGGCCGCAACACCAACGTATAAAGTCCGCTGCTCACGTATATTTAAGTGATTCCAAAACTGCATAAACCATGCCTTTATCATTATCATTCAAGCTCCACAGTTGAAATCACCTGGCCATGACGGGTTGAAGCTTCAATTTGCGTTACTGTTACCTGCTGTTTTTTTAATTGCTGCTCAAATGCCTCAAGTGCAGCAAAATTTTTAGCATTCAAGCGCACAGATAATTTCTGATCTTGAAATTGGATGTGTTCAATCTGTAAATCATGTTCCATATCAGACTTAGAAAATACATTGGACATTTTATTTAATAGCTGCCAAAACGGCGACTGTATGTCAGATGCATGTGTTTTTAAAAATTGTTCAATGCGAAAACGTGGACTAATTACCTGTGTTGCTTCAGGAAAAAAATCATGATAAATCACTTTGATTTTTTCATCGACCACCGCTTCTTTTGCATGCAGTTGATGCAATAAAAAAGCTTTCAATCCCAGCACACTCAAAAACAAAACACCTAATAAGCCAGCACACACAGCATACCAAAAAGATAGCCCTTTGCTGTCTGTTTTCCGCTGGAAATCACCTTGGCAAATATTCAAAACAGTATGATTTAACAAGCGCGTTGCAATAAATAATCGATATGAAGTTGATTCAGGGGGATGTATTGATTTATTTTTTTTGTTTTTTTCCATATATTCAGCCGCAACGGACGAACTCAGTGCGCCATTGATTGCATGCACGGATGCATCCTCACGGACCAATAAGTCTTTGTCTGTCATACAGACTTCATCAGGTTTTAATGCACACCAATCCAATGTCATGACATCAAACGCTAAATCAAGCGTCTCTAACAAATGAACCCATGCATTCAAGCGTCGTTTGGTTAAAGCCACCGCATAATAATAGCTCGAATTTGCTTCGGCTTTATCAAATGCAACATGTACATCCTGCACAGGCTCTGCCAATGACTCTTCTAAGGCATAAGGAATGGCTTCACGCGCTTTACGTAAACTCAATTTTGGTAAATCTAAACAATAGATGCTTGCAACGACTGCAGGTAAAACAATAACCGTACGCGCTCCCCGCTGCATGAGTTTTATTTCATCTATTGTATGCTCTGACAAGGCAACATCGACTTCACCGGTTTCATCTAAGCGCACAGCCCAAAATACGGTGGGTAAGTCTGTTCCATCCGGCATAGCCGCAGCATCAAAAAAAATAAAACACGTACTCACGCGTTTTCAACCTCCATCTGTTTTTGTATTTGCTGAGACAGTAAATGCACCACAAGGGCATATTGTGGACTGGTATTATATCGCATAATCACATAAAAATTAGGATAAGCCATCCAATAGGCATTACTCTCATCTTTAAGATTTAATTCGATTAATCCCGCTTTTTCAGGTTTTTTTTGTAAGGCTGCAACCGGTTTTACACCTGATTTAAGCAAATCTCGATACGCATAGTTTGCCTTTCTGCCATTGGTTTGAAGCGCTTTACTGACCTTGCCTTTGACAAGCACAGGCGCCACCACTTCGTCTCCAAGTTTCCAGCCATGTCGTTTAAAATAATTTGCAATACTTGCAATCACATCTTGATTTTCATGAACTAAATCAGGATAACTATTCGGTCCTGCTTTTTTAAAATCAACGGCATACATCCGATAACTACTGGGCATAAATTGCGGCTGCCCAATCGCGCCGGCATATGAGCCAATATATTCCGTCACAGGCAGTTTATGCGCACGGCATAATAATAAATATTCTTCGAGCTCACGTGTAAAATACGCCCCACGTTTTGGGTAATAAAAAGCAAGCGTACTTAAGGCATCAAGTACACGAAAAGTCCCTTGGCTTGCACCATAGCGCGTCTCAACCCCTAAAATAGCGACAATAACAGAAGCAGGTACCCCAAATTTTTCTTCGGCACGTGCCAAACTTTCTTGATTATTCTGCCAAAATTGAACCCCGCCATTTAATCGCTCAGGTGTTAAGAAAATATCGCGATACGTATCCCAATTTTTTTTCTCATACGGATGATTCATAAGTTTAATAATACGTGGCTGAAATGCCGCTTCTTTTAGCGCATCAGCCACTTCTGCACGTTTAAATCCGTGCTTATCTACCATTTTTTGCATAAATAATTGTGCTGATTTTTTTTTCAGTAAATCCGCGTCTGCATGCAGTAAGCCCGCACATAAGCACAAATTCAAACAAAAAACGGCTCGATATATAATACGCATTGTATTTATCCTTAAATATTTTCTAATTGTTTTTTTAGATTAACTATTTAGATATAGTTTATGTTAAATGATTCACATCATACAATAGCCCATACAATAGCCTATCCAATAGACTATCTGAATGACCGAATTTACGCTAAAATACAGTCTTTATTATTGAGTATTTGAGTATATTATTAGTGACTGATTTAACTTTAATTCGTAATTTTTCTATAATTGCGCATATCGATCACGGGAAATCAACCCTTGCTGATCGATTTATCCAACATTGTGGTGGCTTAAGTGAGCGTGAAATGAGTGCGCAAGTACTTGATTCTATGGATATAGAACGCGAGCGCGGCATTACCATTAAAGCGCAAAGTGTTTCGCTTAATTATACCGCCAAAGATGGTAATACTTATTTACTTAATTTTATTGATACCCCAGGGCATGTTGATTTTAGTTACGAAGTCTCACGAAGTCTTGCCGCTTGTGAAGGCGCACTGTTGGTTGTTGATGCAGCCCAAGGGGTTGAAGCACAAACCGTCGCTGTGTGTTACACGGCGATTGATCAATCACTTGAAGTCTTACCTGTGCTCAATAAAATTGACCTGCCTCAAGCAGATCCTGATGCTGTATGTGCTGAAATTGAAGATATTATTGGTATTGATGCAACAGGGGCAATTCATGCCAGTGCAAAAACGGGCATTGGCATAGAAGAAGTTCTCGAAGCTTTGGTGGCTGAAATTCCACCTCCTAAAGGGGATGTAGATGCCCCACTTGAAGCCTTAATTATTGACTCTTGGTTTGATAGTTATTTAGGCGTTATTTCGCTGGTGCGTATAGTGAATGGCAGCCTACAAAAAAATCAAAAAATGCGCGTGATGTCTACAGGACGTGCTTACCAAGTGGATCAAATCGGTATTTTTACCCCTAAACGCACACCCACCGATGGTTTACATGCCGGCGAAGTAGGCTACGTGGTGGCAGGCATCAAAGACATTCAAGGTGCACCGGTCGGTGATACACTAACCCTTGATAAAGCGCCTGCAGCAGAACCGCTGCCTGGTTTCCAGCATGTTAAACCACAAGTCTATGCCGGTTTATTTCCCATTCAAGCCGATGCATTTGAAGCCTTTCGTGATGCACTGGCAAAATTAAGCCTCAACGACGCCTCTTTGTTTTATGAACCCGAGTCATCTGATGCGCTTGGGTTTGGCTTTCGTTGTGGCTTTTTAGGCATGCTGCACATGGAAATTATTCAAGAACGGCTTGAACGTGAATATAATCTTGATTTAATTTCGACCGCTCCGACTGTTGTGTATCAAATCACCACAACAAAAGGCGAAAAATTAATGATTGATAACCCATCTCGCCTACCGCCTGTTCAAAACATAGATCAACTATTAGAACCTATTGTGCGCGCTAATATTTTAGTGCCCGAAGCACACTTAGGGCCTATTATTAGTTTATGCGTAGAGCGCAGAGGCGTTCAAGTCAACATGACTTATAGTGGTCGACAAATCGCCGTTACCTATGATTTACCCATGAGTGAAGTGGTCTCTGACTTTTTTGATAGAATTAAATCAGCGAGCCGTGGCTATGCTTCACTGGATTATAATTTTTTACGCTTTGAAGCCGCTAACTTGGTCCGTATGGATGTGTTAATCAATAGCGAAAAAGTAGATGCATTGGCACTGATTGTGCACCGCGACAATGCACAAAGCAAAGGTCGCTCCTTAACCGAACGCATGCGAGAAATTATTCCGCGTCAAATGTTTGATGTTGCGATTCAAGCCGCCATCGGCAATCAAATTATTGCTCGCCAAACGGTGAAAGCGCTGAGAAAAAATGTGACCGCAAAATGCTATGGTGGCGATATTTCACGTAAGAAAAAATTGCTTGAAAAGCAAAAAGCAGGTAAAAAAAGAATGAAGCAAATCGGACATGTTGAAATTCCACAAGAAGCTTTCATGGCCGTTTTTAGCGCTGATAAGAAAAAATAAAATAATAATTTGGAGATTACATCATGAGCTTTGCTTTGTTACTGGTCATTCTCACTGCTTTAACTGGGCTGATTATGCTCATTGATAAATGCTGTTGGGCAAGAAAGCGCGCTGCCAATGCCGAGCAGCCAAAGCTTATCGAACACGCGTATGCTTTTTTTCCTATTTTTTTAATTGTCCTACTACTCCGCTCATTTTTAGTTGAGCCGTTTCGTATTCCTTCCGGTTCACTTGAACCGACATTGCAAGTGGGTGACTTTGTCGCCGTCAATAAATTTATTTATGGCCTGCATCTACCGGTATTAGAAACCAAAATACTTTCTATTAAAAATCCAAAAACTGGCGACATTGCAGTGTTTAGATGGCCACCCGATCCTACTTTTGATTATATTAAACGCGTAATTGGTGTACCGGGCGATGTGGTGTCCTACCATAACAAAAAATTAACGATTAATAATAAACCCATGCCTCAAACATTTATGGAATACACAATTGATGAGAGCTCAGGACAAACCGTTGCACGCTATCAAGAAAACTTAAACGGCGTGATACATGATATTTATATTGATCCCAAAGAGCATGCTGTTGATTTTGATGTGACCGTACCCAAAGGCCACTACTTTATGCTGGGAGACAATCGAGATAGCAGTGCTGACAGTCGCTACTGGGGATTTTTACCCGAAGAAAACTTACGTGGACGCGCTTTTTTTGTATGGATGAGCTGGAATAGCAAAACCCATATGCCTCGCTGGGAAAATATCGGGCATATTTTGCACTAGGATAAATCATGGGCTCTGAATCACTCCAAAAACTTAGCACGCGCCTTGGCTATCTTTTTCAAAATACCGCTTATTTTACACAAGCACTCACACATCGTAGTGCCGGAACCCCGCATAATGAACGCCTAGAATTTTTAGGTGATGCGGTTTTAGATTTGGTCATTGCTGATGTATTACTGAAGCGCTATCCAACCCATAAAGAAGGTGAATTGAGCTTGTTACGTGCAGAGCTTGTGAAAGGTGAAACCCTTGCCATCATTGCAAAAGAACTACAGATAGGCGAAGCACTTTATCTTGGCCCTGGTGAAACCAAAACAGGGGGCGCTACACGGACTTCTATTCTTGCCAATGCATTAGAAGCTATTCTTGGGGCGGTTTTTCTTGATGGTGGTTTTCAAGCCGCAGAAAAGTTAATTTTACACGTCTATCACTCACGCCTAATAAACCATCATGCAAATCATACATCAGTCAAAGATGCTAAAACTGAATTACAAGAATATCTACATGCAAACAAAATTCCGCTGGCAAATTATGTTTTGATTCAAACCGAAGGCGCACAACACGCGCAAAAATTCCATGTGTCTTGCAACATTCCCTCTTTAAAGTTATCTAAAAAAGCTTCTGGTACAACACGTCGAAAGGCTGAGCAACTGGCAGCAGCTGCACTGTTAAAGTATTTCAATAAAAAAATTAAATCTTAGGCTGTGTCCCTAATCAATAAAAAGTCGGTCGATAAGCCGGGTTCTGTCGTGGACAACCATTCATCTGGGACAAACGTCGCCGTTTGCCTCAAGCAGCCTACCCAGATTGCACGCGAGTCACGTGTTATGGTTTTGCAACCATCCAATCTCTATTTGGCCTTGCTCCGAGTGGGGTTTACCCTGCCACGTTTGTTACCAAACGCGCGGTGCGCTCTTACCACACCATTTCACCCTTACCTAAAACAATTAAAGCCCTTAAGGGCTTTAATGTGTAGGCGGTATATTTTCTGTGGCACTTTCCGTAGGCTTTCACCTCCCAGGCGTTACCTGGCACTCTACTCTTCGGAGCCCGGACTTTCCTCCCTTTGCTAACGCAAAGAGCGGTTGCCTGACCGACTCAGGCGCGATAATAACGAAATTATGCGCATTTGTCGACCCAAATACCCGTAAATATATTACTCTTCACGTGTACCGATGAATTCTTCATCAAAATAACGCTTTAGTTTAGTCCGTAATGTACCACGGCTAACACCTAATACGCGTGCAGCACGAGACTGGTTATAACGGGTCATTTCCATGACAGTACGGAACAATGGCGCTTCAACTTCCTCAACAATCAGTTGATACAAGTTTAAATTTGCGTCTTTTGTTTTTGTTGTTGATAGATATGTTTTAACCGCTTGTGTGACGCGATCTGCTAATCCATCCTGCTGAAGTCGAACTTCCTCTGATACCACACTCATTTCTTTCTCCAATCATTCTATTAAAATAGTAAAACTAAAATTTTGACACAGAAAAACTAGACCTACCTAAGGCTAGTTAACTTTGTGGGCTCTATAATACCAGATACTTCAAAGACTGTAAACATTGATTTAATCATACGCAGGGTTTTTTTTGTGTTTTTTATACTATTACAGCCCTAATTAACCGTAAAACTCTCGCCACAACCGCACTGTCCCGTTTGATTCGGGTTACGAAATACAAACTGATAATTTAAGCCTTGTTTAACATAATCCACTTCTGTGCCATTCAAAAAAGGATAACTTTTTTTATCTAAACACATGACATACTGTGAATCGAGTGGCTGCGTTATATCTTCTGGAAGCACTGCATCGATATAGTCAATCACATAAGAAAGTCCTGAGCACCCTGTTTTCTTGACCGAAAATCGAATGCCTTTACTAGCTGGTTTTTTTGCCAAATAAGATAATATATGTTTTCTTGCTGCTGTCGTCAGCACCATCGACATCAAGAGCGATGTCTTTTCTTCAGGGATATGGTGAGTTACTGCTGTCATACAACGCTCCTATTGCAGCTTATTTAACTTATTCAGCTTAATTTGGTAAATCATAACACAGTTTTAATCTCTCATAACCCCCACCAAGCTCTCATCTTGATTTTTTAATGACTTTTTTAGTTTTTTTTTGGCTTGACTTGACCAATGCAACACGACTAAACCGAAGTTGTGCGTAGTATTGCTGTTGTATTTTAAACTCATGGGAGAAATTTTGTTTTAGTGGACGCTTAAGACGCCAAGCTTGTTTTTGCATGGCGGTGATTGATAATGGATAACGTTCAAGTGCATGCGCTGCTTCCTCATGTCCTCCTTGCAGTGAAGCAAAATAACGAAGTTGCTGAATAATGTCTTCTCGAAACGCTTGATTTTGAGATGGGAAAAGAACATGGATATGCATATGAGGCACTGTCATACCTGATTGTGCATGCTTTTGCATATAAACAAACAAAGCCTCTCTATCACCGGTCCAAAGCCCCAATGTCGCACGTAATAATGTTTCTAATTCAAATAAATAATCCGGTGATAAATGCACTAAATCTATTTCATGCTGATAAGGCACTATCATGACATGAAATGGCGAATCTCCAACCGGACGATAATTTAGACAAAGAAAAAAATGCTCAAAACCATAAATTACCTGACTTTCAAAAAAATCAGGCTTATCAAACGGGCATGGTTTATGATTCATTGCGGGTGATATCCAAGTTTCGTCTGTTTGTTGCAAGATATCATGATAAAAATCATCTTCAGCCACCTCATCCGCATGCAAAAACTGATACGTTTCTAATAAACCGTACCAATGCACAGGATAACTAAATAAATCGGCATCATCTAAACTTTTATAGCGCGGCTCATAAGCCTCTAATTGCTGAATAAAATCATCATACGCCAACTGTTCTGTGTATGCTTCTGGTGTTTCATAAAACAAGCGATGCAAGCGCTTCACTTTTTTTCTGAGATCCATCGACAATAAATTATTTTTAATGACTGGGTATTCGCTATTAATTTCTATATCAAACCGTCCATATATATTCAAAACAAAATGGATGACATAACTACTTAAGCTTTTTTTGACCAGTAAGCGAATTAAATCTGGTAAGACATGCAAAGGTGAATCAAACACACGCTCCGCCAAAACGCGAAAACGAAGCAAACGAATAAACCCCTCATCTTCTTCTTTATGTAACAATTCAACATACATACAATCACCTCTAAATATAATTATAGACCAGTGTGATTTATATGTGAGCTTTTACTGAAAAATGCTTTTAAACGCTTTATACTCGAACTTATCCCTCCAACCATCAAATTATATATGGACGCATGGCTTGTTTTTATTGGTGCAGGACTTGGCGGCGTGTCTCGTTTTAGTTTATCGAACACACTGGCTCGATTATTAGGACAAAACTTTCCTTATGGTACGCTGCTTGTGAATACACTAGGGTCATTTTTTGCTGGCTTCTTTTTTGTTTTAATTTTAGATAGGCTATCAGGCTTATCTAATCATTTAAGGCCTCTTTTGCTCAGTGGCTTTTTAGGTGGCTTTACAACCTTTTCAACTTTTTCAGTAGAAACGCTGACGCTATTCGAACATAACGGATGGGGGCCTGCTGTTTTAAATATATCGCTCAACCTTATACTGTGTATATTCATGGTTTGGTTCGGCATATGGGGAGGAAGACAATTATGAGCCTAGACACAACAGATATTATTATGGCACGTGTTTACTTGACCGAAGGTGCGCATGAACTAGATAATATTTTAGCTTATTTACGCGATGAGTCTAACATTCGTGGCTTTAGCGTGTTTCGTGCAATTCGAGGATCTGGCGAAACCGGTGAGCATGCATCACGCCTGATTGATGTTTCGCTTAATTTACCTTTGGTGATCGAGTTTTTTGATGAACCCGAAACCATGCACCGCATTATTGAACATTTGACACAATTTGTTCATGCAAAACATATTGCTTTTTGGTCAGCGAAAACAAATAGTCCCGGAATGTAAACAACCCGACTCATACAACAAATAAAAAAAAGAGGGCTTTCGCCCTCTCTGATTTTGATACTGACTACAGACTAGCTAGTACCGTTCGATTAGTTACCGGCACCTGTTACAAGATACGTCGCTGTATAGGCTGTGCCATTTTTACTAATTTGTAAGGTACACGTTGCTTCAGTACCATTGGTTGCTGTTGCTGTATCTGCCGCAAGGTTATAAGTATCAGCAATTGCTGCACCTGCCGTACCTAAGGTTAGGGCTGGTGTCACTGCTGCTGCAACATCTGAGCATTTTGCAACCGTAATACATTTACCTGCTGTTACTGTATTACCGACTGCCGAACACCCTGCATAGTTAACCGAACTTGCCGTACCTAATCCACCAGCAACGCCATCTACTGCGGCTTGCTGAGCATTAGATTGTAAATCGATAAAACGAGGGATAGCAACGGCGGCTAAAATACCTAAAATCACAATCACCATTACTAATTCAATCATGGTAAAACCTTTTTGTGTACGCATCAAAGTCAGCTCCTTTTTCTATGATTTTGCTAGCACCATTGCATTATAGAACAAGTATTAAAATAAATCTAAACTTTTGTTTTTTATTTAAATCGACTGGCCATATCCCACATCGGTAAAAAAACACCTAGTGCTAACAGCAACACCATCGCGCCCACAACAACGAGTAGAATAGGCTCAATGGCTTCGCTTAAATGATCTAAATCATACACCAATTCTCGTTGATAAAACTCTGCTACTTCATCCAGTAAACCATCGATATTACCTGACTCCTCACCCAATGAAATCATCTGTATCATCAAAGGCGGAAATAATTTGGTTTGCTCCATCGCCCCTGAAATCCTATTACCACGTGTAATTAATTCTGAAGTGACTTTAATTTTTTCAGCAAAATAAGCATCGTCTGTTGATGCCCCCACCAAATCAATCCCTTGAATAGCCGTCAGCCCGGCTCTCAACACCATTGCAAATAACTTTGCAAAACGAGCCAATGTAATACGATGCACAATCCAACCCATAATAGGAATATTCAGTTTAAACTCAGCCCACTTCACCATGCCTTGATGTGTACTCACCGCATACCGAAAAACAAACACGCCCAATCCAACAATACCCAGTAAAATATACCAATAATTTAAAATAAAATTAGATGACGCCATTAAAATTAACGTGGGTACTGGCAAGTTATCTTGAAAACTTGAAAATAAATCTGAAAATGCTGGTAAAACAAATGTATTAATCACAAGTAAAGCAATCAATAAAGCAATCGATACCATCTTAGGATAACGAAAAGCCGTCTTTATTTTTTTCTTGGTTTCCATTTCAAGTTCAATATATTCGGCTAAATGAAAAAATACTGTATCTAAATCACCACTTTCTTCTCCTGTTTTGACTAAATTCGTAAAAAAATCATTGAAAATTTCAGGTGATTTCATTAAGCCAGACGATAAACTTTTGCCCTGGTTCAGTGCAAACAGTACTTTTCCTAAAGCCTCGACTAATTCTTTATTTTTGGTTGTTTCACTTAAACGCGTAATCGTTGCAATAATTGGTATGCCTGCTTTCAATAAGCTATACATTTGCCGACAAAACATGAGTAACTCTTTTTCAGAAACGCCTGCTTGAAAAAAATTAGGTAATTGAAAGCCTTTTGATTTTTTTTCAGTCCTATTTGAACGCGTGATTTCAATCGGAATAAGCTGCTCACTTTGTAAAAAACCCGATAATTCACTCGAAGAACTCGCATCACGACGCCCGACAACTTTTTGTCCCTTTGTATCTCGTGCGACATAGCTAAATTCAGGCATAATTAATCACTCTTTTGATTAAGACTCTGCATCCGATTGGCCCACAACACGCATTGCTTCATTTATTGAGGTGATGCCATCTTTGACTAAATCAAGTGCCGACAATATTAATGGTTTATATGTTTCACATGCGCGCGCAGCCTTTGCAAAAGCTGCTACGTCACTCATACGTAAAGCTGCCACCATATCTGGATTTAACTCCAATAATTCATACAGTCCTGTTCTGCCTACGTAGCCACGCAAACCGCATTGTGAACAACCATCTGCATCTTTGCACTGAACACTTCCTGGATCAATTTTCAGCGCTTTTAACCGCTGAAAAACCATCTATTTTATCTAATTGAAGTACCGCCAAATCTTTCCTTGGCTCAACACCAACCAACTTTGCTTTAACTGTTTTTTTTCCAAAACTCACCATAAAATGAGAAGCACCATGAACCACATGGTAATTCGTTATCACATGACCTGCTTTATCCCAAAGCACGCCTGAGCCAGTACCAGAAGACACTTCAAATTGCTCAGAAAACGGCGTGTCAAAACGATTCAAACGATGAACATAAACAAATTTTGGAGACGCATTCTTAAAAATAGACACTGTGTTTTTTTATTAATCGGATAAATAGTTCCAAATCGATGAAAAAACAGAGTGACTTATCGTTAAACAAACAAAAAGCAGCGTGATATTTATTTTCTTCATGTTTAAATTAATCCATTAAAACTAACCTTGATAGTAACCTATGGCGAACAACCATTCATCTGATGGTAAAATCAACTTACGCGCTTTCAAATCAAAAAAACCAAACGTCATTTTAGCCTGGCTACACAGAACACCTGCTGCATTGAAAATATCCTGACGCATTACAGCAATTTTTTTCTGATAAGACAACACTTCTGACTCAATAGTAATCGCTTCTCGCAACATCAATTCTTTTAAAAATTTTATCTCACAGGCTAAAACCACTGGGCCCATTTTTCGCGCACGAATCTCTTGTAAACCAAACCCATGCGCATTCAAAAGTTCCCAGCGTGCCTCTTCTAACAAACTAAGGTACATGGCATTATTGACATGGCCAAACGTATCTAAATGATGCTCTTTAATTACTGTTGTATATTTAAATACTTTAAAACCCGTCATTTTAAAACCACTCCCAAATTAAACACCATAAATAGCTCTTTGCGCGCGATTAATTTGCGTATTCACATCACGTGCTGCTCCAGCAAAAAAACCATACAGACTCCACCTTGGCGCCGGGCGCTCAGCATAAAGTCTCCATCTTGACATCGGACGTTCACGTGTCAAGCTTTCTTCTCTTTCATCGATTCCATCGACTGCTGCTAAAGCGATACTGCTTTGACGCCCTGGCAAAGTCACCGTCTCTAAGACAGCATCTAAAACATCACTCGGTAAACTTTCCAAAGACGCAACTGTGGCCTGCCCACTATCGACTAAATACGTCATTCGCTCTAATTGTGCCGAATTAAACACCCTTACCTCAGAGTTATCCATGTTATCTGTATTATTTGATAGCTCTGCTTTCCATCCTGCTTCAGGTTGAATATGATCCTCTAATTTTTCACGTACGCGCCTTTCTATGTGTACTCTGCTTGTTTGGCCCTCAATCAGTTGTGCTTTGTACGCATCAATACGCTGTTTAATTGCTTCCTGAAAAACATCAATATCTACAACCCCTAAACTGCCAAAAATATTATCCAACGCAGTGCGTTTTTTGTCGCGATAGTATTCAACGGGTGCATTAAAAACAAGATCGTTAATTCGTTTCAAATCACGCACTAAAAAAAGAGAAGTGTCGTCTTTTGCGTACATTGTGTTAGGCTTATAAATTTTATTTAAACAAACATCAAATTTATTAGGTTATAAAGAAACGGCTCTTTCCAGATATAAAACTTTTGTACCTAAACTAAGATTGCTTTGGGTCATTTCTTCAAAACAAGTACCCTCTTCACCCAATAGCTCATCAAGTAGCCATTTTTGTGATTCATTCATTCAAATACCCCTCTCCGTTTAATTTTTACAGAAAAATCTACAACAAAAACAGGTAAATTTAATGTCTCCCTATTGATAAACCATCTTCTACTATGCCAAAAATAAATCATAAAACACATACTTGATTGAAATTAGCCTTCAACTGATAGATAATTAACCAACCAAATCAAAGGGGATTATTATGGGTATCAACACGCTTTCTTTCATAGGTTTTATCTTAATTACTGGTAAACCGATTTTACTGTCTATGTTTCGCGTACTTCGAGAATACGAACGGGGTGTGGTGTTTATGCTGGGTCGTTTTTGGCGAGTTAAAGGCCCGGGGTTAATCATTATTATTCCTGTTTTACAACAAATCATGCGGGTTGACTTAAGAACTGTGGTGCTTGATGTACCAAGCCAAGATGTGATATCCCGTGATAATGTTTCGGTTCGCGTCAGCGCTGTACTTTATTTTCGTGTTGTTGAGCCTAAAAAAGCCATTATTCAAGTGGAAGATTATTTTGAAGCGACAAGCCAGTTAGCACAAACAACGCTACGTTCTGTTTTAGGTCAACATGAATTAGATGGCATGCTGGCCGAGCGAGAAACCCTCAACAACGACATTCAAAAAATCATAGACAAACAAACTGACAGCTGGGGCATTAAAGTCTCTAATGTCGAAATCAAACATATTGATTTAGATGAAAGCATGATTCGCGCCATCGCAAAACAAGCTGAAGCTGAGCGAGAACGTCGTTCTAAAGTGATTCTTGCTGAAGGAGAGGCGCAAGCATCAGAAAAATTACTAGAAGCGGCCAAGGTCTTATCATCAACACCTGAAGCCATGCAATTACGCTATCTTCAAACGCTATCCAATGTAACCGCCAACGGTAACTCATCAACCATTGTGTTCCCTGCACCACTGGAACTCGGTAGTTTATTCAAAAAAATGATGTCTTAAGTCTCATGTTTCAAACAAAAAAGCCGGATTGCTAATGACTCAATCCGGCTTTTTTGTTTTTTCTTGCTTATTTTACAGGTTTTACTTTAAATATAACGTATTGATAACGCACATTGTGTCCGCTATCTTTCATTACATCCATTGTGCCTTTACTTTTCACGCCAGTGATAATACCCGACCTTTGTGTACGTAAATCAGTGATTGTATCGCCTTTCATACACTTATGATGTCTGATATTCCCTTCATCTGAAACGATACGACCTTTATCTACGCCATCTAGATATTCTACCCTATGGTCAACTTTATCAACCACCCAATAGTCAGGTGTATACATCCCATCCATTTTCCAGTCAGGCATATTCCAATCAGTCGTTGATGTCGTCCATGTGTCGTTTACACCGTCCGCAAAATCTGTAAATGGATCTGTAACACGATCAAGAGATGATCCTGCCCAAACACCGGCACTAAGTGCAAGTGAGGCGACAGTAACCATTAATTTAGATAATTTTAACTGCTTATTCATGACATTCTCCTTGATAACAATCCAAGAAAGAGCAAAATTAGCCCCGTATGATCAATAGTAGTACAATTTAGGGCATCGTCAAGTTTTGCTGAGCTGGTTTTATTGAATAGGGTGTATTGGTAATCCCCCCGTTTATAACCGCAGTTAAAAGTAGAGGGTTAAGCTGCTAATGC
>JAALKW010000016.1 GCA_011087865.1 Legionellaceae bacterium | reverse complement strand
AGAGAACTAAAATGTCATATTTACAGTAGGTTCCGGCTTCGCCGGGAGTCGCTGACAACAGCAGGAAGCGTAAGGTTTAATGCTTCTTCTTGAGAGGCGCTCAGTGTTATCATCTTTCCTTGATAGTACTCAAGGGCGCGAGTAATTGGGGCATCTTCATCATCAGATACAGAGGCTGATAACGCACACGTAGGCATAGGCGCTGCTTCAAAAACAAACACTGATTCGGCTACACCTGCTGCTGGTGGTGCGTCTGTGGGGCCTACTTCTGCTGCGGCACCTAATACTAAATCAGCGTGCACCGCTTCATGGCGCTCCAAATAATGCGCTAAAACACCTGACTTTAAAAAACGACTGTTTTGGTAATCATGCGTCGGTAAATACTCTAAAGCCAATAAATAATTTTGATCTGCAACTTCTGTGGTCGTAAACAACAAACGACCTGCATTATTATTACCCGTACGTAAACTATAAACATTGTGCCCTGTCAGCTTCTCAATATTTTTTTGGGTGTAATCGCCTGTCAGTAATCGATTCACATCGGCCTCATGTGTCTCTAGTAAATCAGCATCGCCTAAAGCACCGCGTAAGTAATAAAACGTATTTGGCATCATATTGCCCTATAGAAATTAAAAAAAGAGCCTTATTGTATACAAAAAAGACATAAAAAACAAATTAAAGACTTGGGGAACGTCGGTTTTATGTCAGTTTACTCGGAGGAATTTGGATTTTAAAAATGAACACCACCTCCGAGCCTATCAGGCTCTGAATGCCCCTGAATAACTTCATGCTGTAGTTTGTGTTTGTCGTCATTTACAGTTAACCTCTTTATTCTGTTGGATTCTCAAATTGAAATGTTTATGCCTGTTATTATTGACTTATTAAGTACAAATATATCCCATTCTGAACGCATGTTATTACAGCATCCCAATACTGCCGGCGTCATTATTTTTACTCGAAATATTACAAATAAAGCGCAACTCACAGCGCTCACACAAGCTATTTTTCAAATTAATCCTGAGCTTATTTTATTTGCTGATCATGAAGGCGGTTATGTACAACGCATTCAGCGCCATGGCTTTCATCCTCTCCCAGCTGCACAGATTTATGGTGATACCTATGATATCAAGCCCGAAGCAGGTCTTACACTCGCTGAAAAATACGGCAAAATCATGGCGCGTGAATTACGCGAATGTGGCATTCATGTGGGACTCGCACCCGTATTAGACATACACGGGCCAAACCCTATTATCGCTGGTTTATACCGTGCGTTTCATAAAATCCCAGAAATTGTTACTGCACTTGCAGAGGCATTTATTCGTGGGATGCATGACGCTGGCATGCCATCAGTGGGGAAGCACTTTCCAGGACATGGTTTCTGTGAAACCGATTCACACATTGCTTTTCCTTCTGATTCCCGTACTTTGGATGCATTGAAAGCCTGTGATTTAAAGCCTTTTATTGCACTCACACAATCAGGCCAACTAGATGCGCTCATGCCAGCACATGTCAAATATCCAGAAATAGACCCAGAGCATGCCGCAGGCTATTCATCCATTTGGCTTCAGGATATTTTACGCAATCAAATTAAGTTTGACGGCGCCATTATTAGTGATTGCTTGGGCATGACGGGAGCCGATATTGGTGATTTGCTCACCCGTGGCACGCAAGCACTAAACGCAGGCTGCAATTTACTCATTGCCGCAAATCAAGAAAGAACTGCATTACAACATTTCTTAGATGCACTTCCTGAGCATTATCGTGAAGATAATCAGGCCTATATCTCAGCGTTTAAAAACAAAATCCGTCCTATCCCAAGCATCCAATCTACAGCCACTACTGTAGAAGTAGGCGTAGCAATACCTAACAACCAAGAAAAAGTAAGCAGTAATCCAACTCAAACCATTTAAGACAAAGCAGCTCAATACATGGGGTGCGTTTAATATTGTCTAGATACGTTGAGAGTGGAACAATAACGCTTTGAAAAAATGAGACTACGCATGAGTAAAATAAGTCCTTTAAAAAAATATCCTGTCAAACAGACGAATGGTGAAGTATGGCCTCACACGCTTTTTCTTAAAAATTTTATCAATCAAGATAACATAACGATTGGTGACTACAGCTACTACAATGATTTTGATGCAAATTTAACAGATGTAAGGCAAAGATTAATGCCCTACACACATCCCCACGCGCCAGAACAGCTTATCATTAAAAAATTCGTTCAAATTGCGCATGGCGTACAAATTATAACATCGAGTGCAAATCATCAAATGGATGGTTTTAGCACCTATCCCTTTACTGTCTTTGGTGAACCTTGGAGCAGCGCTTATCAAGCTGAGTGGCCTAATAAAGGCAATACAGTGATTGAGCATGACGTATGGATAGGCCACCAGGCAATCATCATGCCCGCTGTCACCATTGGTGCCGGCGCAATCATTGGTACGGGCAGCGTCGTCACCAAGGACGTGCCACCCTACTCCATCGTTGCAGGAAACCCTGCAAAAATAATTAAAATGCGTTTTGCTCATCATACGATTGAAAAGTTATTAACTATTGCTTGGTGGGATTGGGATATAGAAAAAATTACTCAACATTTATCTATTATATGTGATTCAAATATTAATCATCTAGAATTAATATAATCGCCCTTCATACAATAATATAACTAAGAAATCTGAGTTCTGGATAAGCAGGTTAGGGTGCGTTGACAACACACCTTAACCTTCATGTGATTAAATAGAGATTAATTCACGTACAACTGCAGCATCTGAAAATAAAAAGCGTTCATGCCCTATTTCTTGATACGTTTCATGGCCTTTACCTGCGATTAAAATAATATCATCTGAACCCGCCAAGCTCAGTGCTTTTTGAATCGCTGACTTTCTGTTTTCTATTTTTAAATAATTTTTATTGTTATCAAAACCTGCTGCAATGGCATCGATAATTTCATGTGGATTTTCCATGCGTGGATTATCGCTGGTTACAATAATTTGATCAGCATATTGCTCAGATACTTTGGCCATCAGTGCACGCTTATATTTATCTCTATCACCCCCACAGCCAAATACCACCAATAGTTTAGATTGCTTTAATTCTGCAAGTGTCGCCAATGCTTTTTCAAGGGCATCAGGGGTATGTGCATAATCCACTAGCACAACAGGTTTTGATGCCACTTGCTCCATTCGTCCAGGAGATGCTAAAAGCTTTGGCATCCCGGCTTGTATGCCTGATAGTTTAAATCCATCTGCAATTAAGCTCGCAATCACTGCTAAGCTATTATAAATATTAAAACGCCCTAGCGCCTGTACCACGCATTCAAAATGCCCGATAGGCGTTTTGACATCAAAGACACTACCGGTCATACGTAATTTAATATTCTCAGCATAGATATCAGAATTTTTATTTAAGCCATACGTTAATATACTCACACCTTCTGGCACGTTAGCACGCATGACTTTTGCATAAGCATCATCTTGATTTAAAATCACTGACTCTAAACTCGGGTAAGCAAATAAACTGGCTTTAGCCGCAGCATAAGCTTCTATCGTTTTATGATAATCTAGGTGCTCATGACTTAAATTAGTATAAATAGCTTGTGTAAAGGCAACCTCACTCACACGTCCTTGGCTTAAGCCATGCGATGAAACTTCCATCGCCACTTGCTGAATATTTTTTTCGACCCAGTCATGTAAATATTTTTGCACACAAAGCGCATCAGGCGTTGTATTATGCAATGGTTGAATGGCATTGAGTAATCCAGCCCCTAAAGTCCCCATATAAGCCGATGAAGTACCTAGCAAATCATGGGCCTGGGCAAGCTGATACGCAATGGTTGTTTTGCCGTTTGTGCCAGTCACGCCTTTAATAATTAGCCCGACTTTAGGGACTGCATAAAATTGAGAGGCCAACACCCCTAATTTTTTATCTAAATCAGGGTATGCTGTGAATGGAATAGCACCTGATAGCGCATTTATCTTAAATTTTTCGCTGTTTTTAGGCTCATAAAAAACCGCACTGGCACCCGCCTGAATTGCATCTTGAATAAAACTTCTGCCATCAACTGTCTCACCTGGATAAGCGAGAAAAATATCGCCTGGTTTTATCTCTCGGCTATCGTTTTGCAGATTGCTCATGCGCCTTGTACCTCAGTTGCTGCATCCGGTTCAATATCCATTAATCTTAACGATGCTTCCATCACCTTTGAAAACAAGGGTGCGGCGACTCGTCCACCATAAAAAGAGTGTTGCGTTGGCTCATTAATCACAACAGCGACAACAATTCTTGGACGTGAAACAGGCGCTACCCCTGCAAAAGTTGCCACATAACGTTTTTCATCATAACCATGCTGACCTGCAATGCGTGCTGTGCCTGTTTTTCCTGCGACACGGTATCCTGGTACAGCTGCTTTTGTGCCTGTACCCCCTCGCTTCACGACCGATTCCATCATATCCAAGACTTGTTCTGAAATTTTAGCATCTAACACTTGCTTACCTAATGGCGGTTCCTCTGAATGCAGTAAATGCACGGGCATTAGATTGCCGTGATTTGCAAATACCGTATACATTTTAGCAAGCTGCAATGTTGTCATAGAGATTCCATAGCCAAAACTCAAGGTTGCCTGCATAAATCGTGTGGTTTCTTCAGGACTCATAATCGTTCCTTCACTCTCACCTGGATACCCACTGAATGTCTGCTTTGCTGCCCCACAACGCTTCAAAAAATTAATTAAATGCTCAGGCGGGCTGGCAAGCACCATTTTTGTCATCCCGACATTACTGGAGTGTTGAAGCACCCCGCGTACATCTAAAACGCCATAGTTACCGACATCACGAATGGCATGGCCTTCTAACATCATCCAACTGGGTCGGGTATCAATCACTGTATCAGGTGTAAATAATCCACTTTCAAGCGCACTTGCAATACCAAACGGTTTAATCACAGAACCCGGCTCAAACATATCGGTCATGGCGCGATTACGATAGGCTGATACATCATATCGCTGGCGCACATTCGGATTAAACGATGGAAAGTTAACTGCTGCTAATACTTCACCGTCGCTTGCATCCAACACAACAACAGATCCTGATTTTGCACCGAATTCGGTTACTGTTTTTTGAAGTTCATGATAAGCAAAAAACTGTATGCGTCTGTCAATGCTAAGCTGCAAACTTTGTCCTGGTTTAGGCTCTTGAATGACACCAAGCTCATCAATCACCCGTCCTGTTCTATCTTTTATGACGCGTCGTTTGCCTGGTATGCCATCCAGCCAATCATGATAGGCAAGCTCTAACCCTTCGATGCCATCATCATCAATATTCGTAAAGCCAATTAACTGCCCTAAACTTTCAGCATCCGGATAATAACGTTTGAATTCTTGTTTGAAATTTACACCTGAGATATGCAAGGCTTCAATTTTTTGTGCCTGTACTGGCGTTAAGTGCCGTTTTAAATAAACAAATCCCCTTGTTTCTACATGACGCATACGCTTAGAAATGCTTGCCGGTGAGGTATTCAGGTATTTTGCTAGTTTTTTCAGTTCTTCTGGCGTTGGATTGAATTTTTTAGGATTTAACCAAAGCGACTGTACGGGGGTACTCACAGCAATTGCATCCCCTTGTCTATCAAATATCATGCCTCTAAATGCCGGGGTATCTACAACCCGAACACTACGGGCATCCCCTTGGCCCTGAAGAAAACTTCGATCTAGCACCATGAGATCAATCATGCGCCAAACAAGCGTGGCTAAAACCACAAGAAAAAAGAAATTTAAAACTAAAAAACGTTTACGATGAGACGCTTCCTTCATTCGGCACGCAAAATAAACGTTTTTTCATGGGATGGAAAAACCATGTGTAACTTGTTTTGTGCAAGCCGCTCAACACGCGCAGGGGTTGCTAGACTGGCTTGTTCTAATAATAATTGCCCCCATTGCAATTGCAAGCGATGTGTTTTTTGATCGGCCATTTGAATTTGGCCGCAAGTGACACGATGCAAGTTAATCACATAAACCACTGAAAGCGCACTCATCAGTACAAAAAAAAGTGTCGCTATTTGTAAAAACATCTGTGTTGAGCACTGAATTTTTAACCCATGCCCTTGAAACAAACTGCTTTGCTGAATCGCTTTTGCCGCAGTGTTCATGATGTTTTCTCTCCTATCCTAAGAACCGCACTTCGCGCACGGACATTTTCACCTACTTCTTCATCTGTTGGTTTAATCGCCTTACCAATTCGTTTAAAATGCGTTTTTTGATCGGTATCCATGATGGGTAGATGACGTGGAAGCTTCACGCCTTCTTCTTCTGATCGCATAAACCGTTTTACAATTCTGTCTTCTAACGAATGAAAACTAATCACTGCCAAGCGCCCATCTTTAGCAAGCATCTCTACGCATTGCTTTAAGCCTGTCGATAAGTCATCCAGTTCTTGATTAATATAAATTCGAATCGCTTGAAACACGCGTGTTGCAGGATGTTTATGCTTTTCCCATGCAGGATGCGCTTCTTTGACAATTTCAGCTAATTCTGTGGTGGTGGTAATCGGACCCAGCTCGGTGCGTTTTCGTATGATTGCACGTGCAATCCGTCGTGCAAAACGCTCTTCACCGTACGTTTTAAACACATCAACCATTTCAGCTTCAGCAGCACGATTCACAAAAACTTCAGCTGTTAAACCTGTTGTGGTATTCATACGCATATCCAGCGGACCTGTTTGCATAAAACTAAAGCCACGCTCAGCCTCATCCAACTGAGGGGATGAAACGCCTAAGTCCAATAAAATACCCGAGATTTTTCCAGAAATATCTAAGTCCTTCGCAATCTGTTTTAAATTAGCGAAAGAATCTTGAACGGCTAGTACCCGCTCATCTTGATTAAATAATTTTTTAGCATGCTGAATTGCAACCGTGTCTTTATCTAATACAATCAACCGACCCAAAGGCCCAAGCGCCTCAACAATCACTTGTGAGTGCCCGCCTCGCCCAAATGTTCCATCAACATAGATACCATTGGGCACAAGCTTTAATGCTTCAATTGCCTCTTCGAGTAAAACAGGTTGATGTGTGCCTATCATCTAGAAGACTCCATCATAAAAAAAACGTTTTCATTTCATCAGGTAACCCTTCACCTGACGACTCTTCTTTGAGCCACTCAGCACGTTTCAACTGCCAAGTTGCCTCATCCCAAATTTCAAATTTATTGCCTTGCCCAATCAGCACTACTTTTTTTTCAAGGCTTGCATAGTCTCTCAGTAGTGGCGGCAACAATGCACGCCCATTACCATCCAAGCCAATATCTGTTGCATGACCAATTAATAAGCGTTGGATACGACGTGCAGCCACATTAAAACTCGGTAATTTTTGTAAGCCATTTTCAATGTTTTGCCATTCAGCAACAGGATACAGTAATAAACATGATGCTTCGGTATCTATCGTCACAACGACTTGATCGCCCAATCCTTCACGGTATCGTGATGGGATGGCAAATCGGCCTTTGCTGTCCAAATTAATGGCGTTGATTCCACGAAACATGGTTTTTACTGCAGGGTTCCCCCCACAATCCTCCACTTTTTTGTTAGTTTAAACCACTTTCTAACACTATAGAACAGATAAATGGGAATTCAAGGCAAAAAGCATGGATTTAAACCATCTGCCTTAAAAACACAGCATTTTAAGACAGGGATGGGTAAAGTTTCAACATCTTTATGCCCGCCAGGATTGTCTTAATCGCTACAATCTCATACAATACAAGCTGTACTAAAATAACAGCTAACACGGGCATATTATCTTATGGACTATTTAGAAAAGTTTTTTGGTGCACATTTGTGGACTTTACACGTTGCAGCGGCTTTATTTTTTACGTTAATCATCCACCTTATTTCTTCCCGTATGACCTTAAAACTCGCAAATAAAGCCGAGCAAAAACAAGTGTTATATGCTGAGGCGTTTCTGCGTGCTATTTATAAACCTTTGACGCTGATGATATGGCTGATTGGTTTAACAACAGCCTCTATGCTCAGTTTTCCAGGTCATCATGACACCTGGTTTTTTACTTATCTTGTGCCCATCAGAAAAACAGGTGTTGTTTTCTCGCTGACTTGGGCCGCTATTCGTTTTATTCGAAAAGTAGAAACACTCACCATTCAAACCTATAAAGCCCGTAGCAAAAAACATAAAGACGTCGATGAAACGATGGTACATGCCGTCGCACTCCTAATGATTATTACGACCGTTGTCCTCGGTGGCATGAGCATTATGCAGCTCTTTGGCTTACCGATTTCAGGCTTATTGGCTTTTGGTGGTATTGGTGGCGCGGGAATTGCATTTGCATCCAAAGATTTACTCGCTAATTTCTTTGGTGGTCTGGTGGTCTATATGGACAAGCCTTTTAGAGTGGGTCACTGGATTCGTTCTCCTGATAAAAATATAGAAGGTACGGTTGAACATATTGGCTGGCGAGTCACACGCCTTCGTACTTTTGATAAACGCGCACTCTATGTACCCAATAGCTTTTTTCTAACCATTAGTGTTGAGAATGCTTCTCGTATGCTCAATCGACGCATTAAAACATTGGTGGGATTACGTTATGAGGATGCGGATAAAATTCCTGCCATTACAAAAGATATTCAGCACATGCTAGACAATCACCCTGATATCGACAGCAAACAAAACATTCTGGTTTACCTCAACGAATTTGGCGCTTCGTCATTAGATATATTGGTTGATGCATTCACTAAAAGCATTAAACGCGCTGAGTATATTCCTGTTCGTCATGACGTGTTCATGAAAGTACTCGAGATTATTGCATCACATAAGGCCGAATGTGCCTTCCCAACACAAACTCTTTTTGTGAACTCAGAATAGGAATCAATACGAGATTATGCTTGTATGTAAGCTTAAATCTATCAAGTAAGATACTAATTATGTCATCATGTCTTAATTAAAATCTAACGCTGTTTTCATATGCCAAGCGAGTTAAATACAAACGGTACTGCGCTGCACATTCAAAACAACAACTCAGATCTTCTCTTTGTGTACTTAGCAGGCGCAAGCTACATCTTGCTACCCATAGCAACAACCGCCTTCATGATGATTTTTAAAAACCCAAGTGACACCCTTGATACAGAAGAAGAAAAAAATAGCACACCAGAAATATCTCACAGCATGGCTATCTTAATACTACTCGGACTACTCGCATTATTCATCACAGCCCTCATGAAAATAAAACACCTTTTGTTAGATATAAATCTAAACTCAGAAGCACCAAAGGCTATAGGTCTAACACCCAATGAACTCACCCACCTAACTGACGCGCTAGTGAGTCCCGAAGCACTCAATACAGCAGCATCATGGCACCGTGCATCTAGCACAATAGAGCAGGCCGAATGTCCTATTTTATTAGATATACCTAAAATACAAGATGTCATTATTTTTGAAAAACAATATTTTGATGACGTGCGGGAACAGTGGCAACCCTTAAAAAATACAACACAAATTTTTTCTCGTGACAAGTTACACACTTGGCTTACCAAAAACAATACACATCCTTTAACGCGTGATGCAATTCGTGAACCAAGCCCTTATCCTGACGGCACAAAAACATATCCAACAACGCGTTGGCGTATACTCCCTTTAAACCCAAATCACCAAGACTTAGTCAATAGATTAGAAGGATACAAAAAAAAATCCAGTCGATTTTTTTCCAATCCATTAGAAAAGCAAAAAATAGATTTATCCGACACAAACCACATGGTCAATCGCTAGGATGTGTTTCCAAAACCTGAAACGCTCGACTTGTTAATGTATCAACATATTTAAGAAATGTATCGGTGGCATCAGGTTGAGCTTAAAAACTGTTAAAATTAAAAATAGCGCTAGTATCCAAGCTCCAATCATCAGGTTATGAGCCACCTGAGATGAGCGCTCTTTTTCATCCCAGTCAATTGGATAGATTCCTTGTATTAAGAACACCACAATACTGGCAAGGTTAATCGATATAAAATTCATGGTAAATAATTCTAATGAGACCATGGCTAGAGAAAAAGCCCCTGAGCCTAAAAGAAGTCCGAAGGTGACTAAGGGAGGCAAGAGTGAAACGGCAACCATGACACCAATGAGAGTTTCTGATACGCCTGTTGTAAAGGCCAATGCGCCAGCACACCCTGATGCTAAAGCGATAATAATATCCCCTTTATGTAGTTGTGTTCTAATGGCTATCTCTTTGAATGTCGGATCAATCGTTATCAGTTGAGCCATTATTACTGCGACAACAATGACTAGAATGATACCCAAAAAAGCTGTAAAACAAGCTTTTAATAATAGCGTAAAATCGCCCAAAATTGCCCCAAGTGACATGGCGATACTTGGTCCAAGCATTGGTGCAATCACCATGGCACCAATTAAAGCAATTGCACTGTCATTGTGTAATCCAATCGCCGCAACGAAAGTTGCTAAAATTAACATCGCTACATATGTTTTAGAGGGTTCCGCTGAGTGCTTGATATCCTCATATAATTCTGCACTAGAAATACGACCTTTGTGTTGTGTTACTTCAGGAATTGGCTCCTCAACATCAACCGTTGGAGTAACCGGCAAAGCTGCTTCAACAGCTAAAATAACAACGCGATTGTTTTCTTCAGCATAATTTTTGTCTAAAAAATCTAGAACAGGTCCACTTTGTTCTGCCTCTAAAAGTACCCTCAGTAGCATTTTATTATTCTGTAATTTTAACTCGCGATGCTCAATGATATTCTGACTTTCAAGAAAAGTGCGTATTTCATCGAGGTTCTTTTTTTGGAGCATCATTTCAATTAATCTTAAAGCCATCATTAGTTTCCTAAAATATATAGCAGTATTTTTTCTAAACCTAATCCGATTAAAAATCCATGTGCTTTTATTAGTGAGAATCTTTAAATTTTAGTTTAGATTAATGGTGTTAAATGTCAAATATGCAAGCAAAGCAATGTCTTAACAACATGAAAATATCACCCGCGCTATCCGTCTTAATTTAAGTAAGTCCCCTGCGTCAAAAAAAACCTAAACAATCACACAATAAAACATCAAATTAAAATACTTATTGACATTATTTAGGTCTTTGTGTTAAAATTTAAATCTTTCTTTGTTGAGTGATTAGACTTATGCCAAGCCAATTATCCTATGCTGAATGTATTAATGCAGTCAATCAAGATGAGATAACACCCGTCCATACAGCAGCACAAGAAGGCCTGGTCGACGTACTCATAGCACTCCATCAGCACGGCGCAGACTTTAATGCAATAGACGAAGATGGGCTAACACCCGCCCATCGTGCAGCACATCACGGACAGACCAAGGCACTAAGAACGCTCCATCAACTCGGCGCATACTTTAATGGACGAGCTACAGATGGTCTAACACCTGCCCAGATTGAAACACATGAAGGACATGTCGATGTACTAGTAACACTCCATCAACTCGGCGAAAACCTGAGTCTAGCAACCCACAATGACGTAACACCTGCTTATATTGCAGCATATAAAGGGAACATCGAAATATTAAGAGCACTTCATCAACTCGGCATAGACCTGAGTCTAGCGAACCAACGTGGCGTAACACCCGCGATTAGGGCTACACAGGAAGGACATATCGAAGTATTAAGAACACTCCATGAGCTAGGCGTAAACCTGAGTCTAAGAAACCAACGTGGCGTAACACCCGCCATTATGGCTGCACAAGAAGGACATGCTCATGTACTCACTGAGCTTCATAATATGATAGGTGAAAATATCCATATACCAAACCAAAATGGTACAACACCCGCTGCTATTGCAGTAGAAATGGGCCAACTCACAGCACTCATAGCACTCCATCAGCACGGCGCAGACCTTAATGCAGCAGATCAGCGCGGGCTAACACCCGCCCACCTTGCAGCACAAGAAGGCGAGGTCGAAGCACTCACAACACTCCATCAGCACGGCGCAAATCTTAATGCAATAGATCAAGAGGGCTCAACGCCTGCCCAGCTTGCAGCATATAACGGGCACGTCGAAGCACTAACAGTGCTCCATCAGCACGGCGCAGACCTTAATGTAGCAGACCTAGATGGCTCAACATCTGCCCATCTTGCAGCATATAACGGGCACGTCGAGGTGTTAAGAGAACTTCAGCGGCTCGGTGCGAACCTTAATGTAGAGAACCAACGTGGGGCAACACCCGCTGCTATTGCAGTAGAAATGGGTCAACTTGCAGTACTAAGAGAACTCTATCAGCTTGGTGCAAATCTAACACCGGAAGAAGTAAACCTTATAGGCCTAACACCCAATGAACTAGATAGCTTGACTGAGGCTCCAGTCAATCCAGAAACAGCAAACACAACTGCTTCATGGGTTTATGGCTCTTCTACAAGAGCAAAAGCTGCATGTCCTATTTTATTGACGGTACCTGAAATACAAGATGCAATCATTTTTGAAAAACAATACCTTAATACCGATGGAAAATGGCAAGCAATCACAAGTACAACACAGATTTTTTCGTATGAAAATTTAAGCGCTTGGCTCACCAGAAGCAATAAGCATCCTTTCACACGTGATTCCATTCGTGAGCCGAGCCCTCATACTGCAGGGACCCAAAATTACCCAACACGCTGGCGCATGCTCCGATTAAATCAAAGTAACCAAGGCTTGGTGAGTCAATTAGAGGGATATAAGCAGGCTGAAAAGAATACAGCAACACCTGCAGAAAATCCTAATCAATTTTTTTCTAATCAAGCGCAGGTTGCTCCTCCTTCAGAAGAAAAACAAGCGGAAGATTTAACTGCGCCAGGCCTATAAAAATCTTTCTTTTGTTTTTTTAAGGCCAATCTACTCAAGCGTTGCTTCAAACGTTTTATAACGTCCGTGATGATCAAGTATCATGCCACCCGGCTTAAAATATAAAATCCGTTTGGCAACTTGATGAATAAAATGTCGATTATGGCTCACCGCAAGTACCGTGCCTTTATACTCGGACAGCGCCTTACCTAAAGCCTCAATGCTTTCTATGTCCATATGATTGGTCGGTTCATCCAGTAAAATCACATTGGGTAATTCAAGCATCACTTTAGCAAGCAATAAACGCGCAGCTTCACCACCACTCAAGGTTAAAATATCTTTGTCTACATCATCTTTAACAAATAACATTCGACCCAGCATTTTCCGTATTTGCTGATCATTCGCACCACGGGTTTCTTCTGTTAGCCACTCTAAAACACTCATATGGCGATTCAGCAGCTCATGATGGTCTTGCGAAAAATAACTCACCCGCGCTTCATGCCCCCAGGTGATTTCACCCGCATCTTGTTCTAAATGCCCCGCCAAAAGCTTCATCATGGTTGATTTACCTATACCATTCACCCCCATGATGGCAATTTTTTCACCACGGGCCACTTGAAACTTTATTTTTTCGAATAAAACTTTTTCTTTAAAACTTTTGGCTAAACCGGTTATTTGCAAAATATGTTTGCCAGACGGGCGTGACTCAGTAAATTGATAATTAGGCGCAATACGAGAAGAATGCTTAATGTCTGGAATTTCTACTTTTTCTATCATTTTCATACGCGAACGTGCCTGAGCCGCTTTCGATGCCTTCGCACCAAATCTATCAACAAAACGCTGCATCTCTGCCACTTTACTTTCGGCTGATTTCTTCTCAACTGCTTTTTGCTCTTCTACTAATTTTTTGGACGCTAAGAATTTTACATAATTGCCTTTGTATGAGCGCACTTCACCATAATCAATATCTAAAATATGATTCGAAACATGATCAATAAAATCAACATCATGTGAAATAAAAACGAGTAAACCCTGAAACTCTGATTTAAGAAACTTCTCAAGCCACCTAATCGATAAAATATCTAAGTGATTCGTCGGCTCATCGAGTAATAAAATCGCAGGCTTTTGAAATAATGTTTGGGCAAGCAATACCCGTAATTTATAACCACCCGATAGGGCTTTCAGTGGCTTATCAAAATACTGTGGCAAAATCCCTAAACCGGCTAATATCGTTTCTGCATCCGCTTCTGCCGTATAACCATCATAATGCGCAACAATTTCTTCAAGCTCTGCTAAACGATATCCTTTTTGGTCATCCCAAGATTCATCAGCAAACAGCAGTTCTCGCTCCTGTAAAGCATCCCATAAAGCTGCTTTTCCTTGTAATACGATATCTCGAATAGGCGTGTTTTCATAACGAAATTGATCCTGCTTAAGCCAACCAACACTCGCATGTTTCGGCAGCATAATCTCACCTGAGGTGAGCTCTTCTTCGCCGGTTAATAATCTAAAAAAGGTTGATTTCCCTGCGCCATTGGCACCCACCAGCGCATAAGCATTTCCTGAACTTAGCTGTAAATTAACATCTAAGAACAGTAATTTTCTGCCATAAGCCATGCCCACTTGTTTGAGCGCGATTGTACAGGGTTCGTTCATTTGAAATTTTAATCCTCATGGCAGCATACGTGTTAACACATCGTCTTTTTTAATCAACCCATGCTTTAAAGCACCCACGATATGTAAACCAACCAAGGCAAGTAATACCCAAGCAATGGTTCCATGTGTGCTATACATCCAGTCTGCCAATTTTTCATTCGGTGATAGACCAGGGAATGGTACACGGAACCAATCAAAATAGACAGGGATTTTATTTGACGCCGTTGCCATCAACCAACCAGACAATGCCATCGCAATTAAAAATAAATATAAGCCATACTGCACCGTACCTGCCAACAAGCACTCCCATTTAGGTACACTCACTGGCAACTTAGGTTTACCTGTATACATCACCCAAACCGCACGAATAAGCATTAAGCCTAAAAGCGTAAGGCCTATTGATTTATGTAGCATATACATCAAAGGCTTCACTGCGCCTGGCATATCACTCAAAAAAAATCCAACCAGAAGCATGCCCAAAACCAAAACAGCCACCACCCAATGCAAGTACTTAAAGCCTTGGGTATACGTTAAAACATCCTTGTTATCTGTTCTCATGAAAAAACTCCTACATGGCCATATTCTCTGTTTCCTGCACCGTTGTATCCGTTAAATCTAACAACTCACGAATCGCCACAAAAAACATAGTATAGTTTAAAACATTGCTCGACCGAAGTTCTGCAACAATTTGATGCCAACGCTCAATCAACGACTCATGAGCAACAGACCACGCTTGCAGTCCACCACTTTTTTGTTCAGCTTTAATTTCAAGCTTTAAAATCGCATTCGTTAACTTACGTTGTTGTGAATCTAAATCATCCCGAAGTGCCTCGCGAGACAATGCTTCCCAATGGTTTTCTGTCGGATGTTCAATTAAGTGCACACGAACCCAAGATAACTCTAAAAACTCCCCAATATCAAAATATAACTGCCCTACACGCTCAACCGATATATTTTGTGCATCAGAAATTTCAATAATATCCATTGCAAAGAAAAGCGTACGATTGGCTGTCAGCTCATCCGCCATAGCACTTGGCAAACCTAATGCTCGATAATGTGCAGCCTGCGATGCATAGGTTTTTTGTTGTGCTTCACTTAACAAATTAAGCAATGCTTTTTTCAAACCAGCCACGCCTTCGGCATAACAATTGATGGTATCAGCCATATCAAGATGCATGCGTTTAAACCGTAAAAACCAACGGGCGGTTCGTCGTAACAAACGCACACAGTTCACCATGATTTCTGTTTGATGGGCTGCTTTAATGGCAATATCTAAGGCTTCCAGTTTTTCCCAAATAACGCCCATATTAAACACATCTCGCGCTATCATATACGCGCGCACAATAGCAGACACTGGTGCACCTGTTTCATCTTGCAGGCGATATATAAAATTAAAGCCCATTTCATTCACAATCAAATTACTAAGACTTGTCGCAATAATTTCACGTCGTAATGGATGTGCTTGAATACCGTCTTTAAAGCGTGCTTGCAAAGGCTTTGGGAAAGCCTGAATTAAATAAGGCTGCAAATACATATCTTCCGGAATATCAGATGCCAAAATTGCCGCTTTTAAATGTATTTTACTGTAACAAACCAAAATACTAATTTCAGGGCTTGTGAGGCCTTTACCCAGTAATTTTCTCTCGTTTAATACTTTTTCAGTCGGTATAAATTCAAGCGCTCGATCTAATTTGCCTTCTTGCCCAAGCATATTCAAATATCGGCTGTTTAAATCAATGGTTCGCCCTGCTTGTGCCACCAACAAACTAATCGCACGTGTTTGCAAAATATTATCCCGCAACACCAAGTGTGCAACCTCATCCGTCATAGAAGCCAGCAAGGTATTTCGTTTTTTAAAGCTCAGTGCATCTGCTTCAACTTGCTGATTAAGTAAAATTGTGATATTGACTACTTGATCTGAACGAGCGACACCTGCTGAATTATCAATAAAATCCGTATAAATTAATCCACCTCTCAGCGCATACTCAATTCGTGCTAATTGTGTTAGGCCAAAGTTACCGCCTTCACCCACCACTCGGCAACGTAATTGATCGGCATTCACACGAATTAAATCATTTGTGCGGTCTCCCACTTCAAAATGATTTTCAAAAGTAGCTTTAACAAACGTTCCAACGCCACCACTCCATAATAAATCAACTTCTGCTTTTAAAATAACTTGAATCAGTTCATTGGGTTCAATCACTTTTTGATCCAACCCAAATAAAGCTTTCATTTCTTTGGTAAGAGAAATTGTTTTATCTGCACGCGAAAAAACGCCACCCCCTTTTGAAATCAGCTCGTGATTATAATCACTCCAGCTAGAACGTGATAAATGAAACAAGCGCTCACGCTCTTTAAAACTGGTGGCTGAATCTGGGTTTGGATCAATAAAAATATGCATATGATTAAATGCAGCGACTAATCTAATATGCCGAGATAACAACATGCCATTTCCAAAGACATCACCGGCCATATCTCCTACACCAACGACTGTAAAATCGGTGGTCATGATATTTGTACCCATTTCATAAAAATGGCGTTTAACCGACTCCCAAGCGCCTCTTGCAGTAATGCCCATTTTTTTATGGTCATACCCAATAGAACCACCCGAGGCAAAAGCATCACCTAGCCAAAAATTATATTCTTTTGAAATATCATTTGCGATATCTGAAAAAGTCGCGGTGCCTTTATCTGCCGCCACCACAAGATACGGATCATCTTCGTCATAGCATACAACCGCTTTAGGCTTAATTAATGTATTGCCATCATAATTATCGGTAATATCCAGTAAGCCACGAATAAATTGCTGATAACACGCAATCCCTTCTGCCAAAATATCTTCTCTCGAGCCCCCTTCTGGCAAGCGTTTTGCAACAAAGCCACCTTTTGCACCACTCGGCACAATCACGGCATTTTTAACTTGTTGTGCTTTCATGAGTCCAAGCACTTCTGTTCGAAAATCTTCTTTTCTATCAGACCAGCGCAAGCCACCCCGTGCTACTTTGTCACAACGTAAATGTACCCCTTCAAATGCCGGAGAATATACAAACACCTCAAACATAGGATAAGGCTTAGGCATCCCTGAAATAGACTGACTATCTATTTTGATGGCAATATAATTTTTATTGTCTTGATAATAATTTGTTCGCAAGGTTTTTGTGACCACTTGTACAAACTGACGAATAATCTTATCTTCATCTAAATTTTTAACTTGATCGAGCTCAGCAAGAAGCTCTTTTTTAAGTGCTTTTATTTTCCTATCTCGATGTACCACACGACTTGGAGAAAAGCGCGCTTCAAATAATTCAACTATTTTCGTCGTAATCTCTGCATGTTTAACCAATGCAGATTCCATATAGTCTTGACCAAAGGCTGATCCAATTTGTTTAAAATATTTAGCATAGGTACGTATCATTGCCACTTGTCGCCAGCTCAGTCCTGCCGCAAGCACCAAACGATTAAAACCATCATTCTCTGCCTCTTCAAACCACACCTGCTTAAAGGCTTCTTGGAAACAAACTTGTAAACAAGCAATATCAAACGTATCTTCACGTGTATATTGCATCACAAATTCATTAATCCATACAACGCTACCGTCATCTAAGTGCAGCATATAAGGCCTTTCACTGATGGCACGCATACCCAAACACTCAAGAATAGGTAGTACATCAGACAACACAAGCGTTGTATCATACTGATATAATTTTAACCTGAAGTTTTCTTTGCCTTCTTCTTCTATTTTATAAAAATGCATCCCCAAAGGATTATTATCTGATAATGCTTCCACATATTTTATATCTGATATCGCGGCTTCAGGTAAAAAGCGACTGGTATAAGACAAAGGAAAAGCATTTTTATAACGTGAAAATAACTGCTCAGCGACTTCTTCTTCATCGAAGTCTTTTGATAATAGATGCTGTAAGTCATCCGTCCATGAACGTCCTGTTTCAATTAAACGTTTTTCAAGTGCTGCAAAATGATATTTCTTTTTATCCCCTGAGTTCAGTCGCACCACAAAGTGAATTCGTGCTAAAACAGACTCTGAAAAATAAGTTGAAAAAATAATGCTATCCGTACCAAACGTTTCGCTTAATACCCCTTGCATTTGTTTACGTAAATCCGTATTAAAACGCTCTTTAGGCACATACACCAAACAAGATACGAAACGCCGATACACATCCATTCGCGCAAACATACGAATGCGTCGACGTTCTTGCATATGAAAAATACCCATCGACATTTCGAGCAACTCATCTTCTGAACCTTGAATTAAATCATCTCGTGGCAAGGTTTCTAAAATATTCAGCAGCACTTTACCCGCATGACTACGAGGGTTCAGTTGTGAGTTTTGCATCACACAAGCCACTTTATGACGTAAAAAAGGAATATGTCTTGGATTTGTATTATAAGCAGCTGAGGTATATAACCCTAAAATACGCAGCTCACCAATCACTTCCCCTTTTTCATTGAAACGCTTAATCCCGATATAATCCATATAGGTATCACGATGTACGCTCGATAAGCGATTGATTTTAGAGACCACTAAAATATTTGAAGATAAAGTCAGCTTTTGTGCCTCAGGGGTTAAATCTGACAAAGTTCGTTTGTCTGATTTATTTAATCCATCACGCAGTACACCCAATCCTGTTTCAGACAAGGCCTTTAAATAAGTTTCTCGTCCAACGTGAGTGAGTGCATAATCCCGTATCCCCAAGAAAGTAAAATGATGATCTTCAATCCACTTTAAAAATAATTGTGTTTCTTCTATTTCAAAGGCATCCAATGCAACAGGTGCATGCTCCAGTTCTTCGATACTCGATCGTAACCGTTCCCGCATAAGAGACCAATCACTCACCACCGCACGATTAATATTAAGGACCCGCTCAAGCTCTTTTTTTAAGGCACTTAAAGCTTTTGTATCTGCGCCTTTATCGATTTCCATTAAAATAGCTGCTTCAACAATCACGTCAGGCCGTGATGCCCCAAGACGTGGAAAAACACCTGTCACAGCACGATCTTTACCACGCTCAAGACGTATTCCGCCCATGTACATAATCAAATGAGAAGAAAAGCCCATGCGATTCACGGTCATTCGAATACTATCGACCAAAAACGGTTCATCATCCGAGACCACTTCCAGTACGGTATGGGTCGTTCTCCAACCATCTTCTTCAATCGATGGGTTATAAATTTGAATTTGTGGCTTATCATATTTTCGCTTTTGAATGGTCGACCAAAAATGAATCCCAGCACAAGCCAAATTATCAATCGTCCAATCTTGTAAATCTTCAAGACCCACTGTATTTAAAAACTGCTCCATAAATTCAACACAAAGCACGGCATTTTTCTTGCTCAACTTTTCATTGACTCGCTTTAATACATCTTGGATAATACGCGATTTACCTGCTTCAAATCTGTGCATCATATCTTTACCCCTCAATAAGAACTGGCGTACCAACTGTTATCCAGTCAGCCAATGCAATCATGTCCTGATTGCGCATACGAATGCATCCATGAGAACCTGGCACCCCGATTTGTGTTGAATCAGGTGTACCATGAATATAAATAAAACGCTGTTGTGTATCGACATCTCCTCCTTGATTGCGTCCAGGCTCAAGGCCTTTTAGCCACACAATACGGGTTAATATCCAATCACGATCAGGATACTTCACCGCCAATGCATCTGTATAAATCTCATGTGTCCATTCACGCGCAACAAAAACACTATTTTCTTTATGTTCACGCCCTATAATTTCATGCACAGCATGCATACCACGCGGTGTACACTCGCTGTTTAATACTTCACCCACACCGTTTTTTGCTGTTGATATATTATATTCTTTTAATTTTATATCATTCTCAAAACATTGTAAGGTTTGAGATGCAACCAAAATATTAATTTGCTGCTTAAGCATGTCCAATGGCCACCGTTTTCATATTCACAAAAGCTAGAACACCCTCACGCGACAGTTCACGCCCAAACCCTGATTGTTTAATCCCACCAAATGGGACACGTGGATCGGATGTAACCTTACCATTCACAAAGCAAGTGCCGGCTTCTAACACATCCGTTGCCAACTGCTCGCCTCGCGCCTCGTCCTTTGTAAAAATAGAAGCACCCAAACCATATATCGTTTGATTTGCTAATTGTAATGCTTCATTTTCATCTGCTGCTGTAATTAATGCAATCACAGGACCAAATAATTCTTCATCAAATGCCGGCATACCTGGGGCAACATCCGTTAAAATAGTAATCGGATAATAAAATCCTGGCTGATTGTCTGGTATCACGCCACCCTCTTCTAATGTAGCGCCTTTTTCTACAGAAACTTTAACTTGTTCATGTACGGTATCGCGTAAATCTGCACGCGCCATAGGTCCCATGACTGTATTCATATCTAATGGGTTACCTATCCGATATTTTTGAATGCTTTTTTTAATCGCTGCGAACAATTGTGCTTGTATGGCTTGAACCACGATAATCCGCTTTGCCGCAATACAAACTTGCCCTGTATTATTTAATCTAGACGCAACAATTGCATCTGCTGCAAGTTTAATATCAGCATCGGCAAGTACCACAGCAGGATCACTGCCTCCCAATTCAAGTACCACACGCTTTAAATGCTTCCCTGCCTCTGACGCAACCAAAGCACCGGCTGTCGCACTCCCTGTAAAGGTCACGCCAACCACTGCATCATGTGCAATCACATCGGCGGCAACTGCATTATCTAATGCAATATGTTGAAAGACATGTTTTGGAAACCCAGCTTCTAAAAATAATGCTGCTATCGCCTCACCTGTGCCTGTTGATATAGGTGCATGTTTCAAAATCGTTGTGTTCCCAGCTGCAACGGCAGGTATTGCATATCTAAAAACCTGCCAGAATGGAAAATTCCAAGGCATTATAGCAAAAACAACACCCAGCGGTCGATAGACCACTTTGGTACTTTTCATATCTGTTTTTACATACTCAGTTTGAAGATATTGTTCTGTATGCGTCGCGTAGTGTTCACACACCCAAATGCATTTTTCAATTTCATTTAAACCTGCTGAAATTGGCTTACCCATTTCAGATGCCATTAAACGTGCATACTCTTCTTTTTTGGCACGCAAACAATCTGCCAATTTTAAAATATAGGCTTGCTTTTCAGCCCAGGCTGTTTTTCGCCACGCTTGATATGCAATATGTGCGTCTGCAACCGCTTGATAAGCCGCGTCTTTTGAAAGCACAGGATAAGACTGAAGCGGTACTTCAGTCGCAGGATTAACTGTTTGAATCATCATAAAACCTAAACTCAACTAAATCTTTAGATTTTATGCTACCCATGCGAGGACATCAATTAAAAATTATGATTTATCAGACTAAAACCTGAACAAAAAAATCTATGCTCCGCATTTCATGTGCGGAACATAGAAATATCAATCACTCAATTATTTTTTTTCAGTACACTGTAATTGATTATTATCTGTATTACAGGTCACATTCATCTCCGTGCCATGCCATGCCATGCCATGTTAATGGTGTGCTCGCTTTCTTACTTGAACAAACAACATTAACTTGTGCCATGCCTAAACTTCTCACTTTTTTGATTAAACAGCCTCGTGTAGGCCATCTATCACGCTTTGCATTAACCGTACATGACTTTGTTTTTGTTTTACCTTTATAATTTTTATAACTCACGGTAAACGTTGTTTTATCACACAGCTTCACTTTCCCGCGCATATTACCTAGAAGTTACGCATTGACAGCGACCTGAAATTTCGGGTTTAGATGCTGCTTGTT
>JAALKW010000004.1:35218-72259 GCA_011087865.1 Legionellaceae bacterium | reverse complement strand
CCCCCCCGCCCCCCCGTCCCCCCCCCCCCCCCACGGTTGTTTAGTCTTACGCCTGAATGAAACGAACAAATCAAAGCATTAAAAAAATCAGATAATCCAAATGCTAATACTCAAACTAATCACGAAGCTGATGTTAAAAATAATATTGAAAAGCAGGGCTTTAATCAGTATTTTGAAGCCATCAAGGCAGATGCGGGTTAATTATTTTTTTTATTAAAAGGCAAGTACCGAGGCTCCCAAAAACGCGACTCTATGTGTTTATCAACAGCCTCTTCGTCTTTATGTGTTGCAAGCTTTTCTTTAATGGCTGCTTTCGCAACCGCACGTGCAATATCTTTCGCAACAGTTTGTGCTTGGTCAAGTGACGGCAACAGGGGCAAAAAACTATCTTTTTTGCTGGGTGAAAGCTCTCCTAAGGCTTGAGATGCCGCCCAAATCATATTTTTAGATAAACGTTTTGCGCCAACAGCGAGTACGCCAAGCCCAATCCCTGGAAAAACCAATGCGTTATTGCACTGCGCTATTTCAATCATATGATTTTGATACTCGACTGCAGGAAAGGCTGTACCGGTTGCAATTAATGCATGGCCTTCGGTCCATTTTAAAATATCTTCCGGTTTTGCTTCACATTTTTCATCAGGGTTTGATAATGGGAAAATAATAGGTCGTTTAGAGGCTTTCGCCATTGTTTTAATAATATCTTCTGAGAAAGCACCGGTTTGCGCAGAGCAGCCGATGAGAACTGTTGGTTTAATATGATGCACTGTATCTGTCAATGATGGATACGTCTCGTCTTGAAGTTTCCATTTAGAGCGTTCTGATTGAGGTCGAGCAAAAGGCTTTTGTGCTTCGGTCAGACTTTTGTCATCACTCATCAATAAACCTTGCCTATCAATCAGCCAAAATTGTTTATATGCTTCTTTAGGGGTTAAACCCTGTTTCACCATCGCATCGACGATTTGATTACTAATGCCTGTGCCAGCTGAGCCCGCACCATAGACCACTATTTTTTGTTTTTTAAGCGGCGTACCACTCACATGTGCTGCAGCAAGCAGTGCTGCAAGTGTTACAGCTCCTGTGCCTTGAATATCGTCATTGAATGTACATATTTTATCTTTGAATGCATCTAAAATATGTGTTGCATTACGTCGCCCAAAATCTTCCCAGTGCAAAAATGCTTTAGGAAATTTTTTATGGATTGCCGTGACAAAACGATTAATAAACGTATCATACGCTTCGCCATGTATTCTTGATTGTGCGCAGCCTAAATAAAAAGGGCTATCTAATAAAGTCTGATTGTTGGTTCCAACATCTAAAAAAATGGGAAGTGTTCGCGTTGGATCGATGCCTCCACACAAGGTATACACCATAAGCTTCGCCACAGGAATATCCATGCCGCCAATCCCTTGATCACCAATGCCCAGTACGCCTTCTCCATCAGTCACAACAATCAAATCAATTTCAGGATTTGAACGATTATCTAAAATCGCCTCAATCTCTGGCTCATCTGTATAAGCAATATATAATCCGCGTGGTTGCCGATATTCTCGGCTATATTCTTTGACAGCCGTGCCGACAATCGGTGTATAAATAACAGGAATCATATCTAACAAATGCCGACTCACTAGCTTATAAAAAAGCACTTGATTGGTATTATTTAAATTATTTAAATAAATATTTTTTTGTAACGCTGTCGGGTAGCTGCTGTATTGTGCATAGGCACGCTTCACTTGTTCATCTAAACTTTCAACCCGATTGGGTAATTTACCTAAAAGTCCAAGCTCTGCACGTTCACTGTTTGTAAATGCCGTATCTTTATTTAATTGAGGCGTCGTTAATAATTGCTTACCTGTAATCGAGGTTTCAATAAAATACTCGCCTGTTTTTTTATCATGACAAATTTTAAAATCTAACATATGCGAAACCACCGTTTATATTTAAAATGATATGTTTAAATATAGCTTAAATTACACAAATAAAATTTAAACGCTATTCGGTAGTATGCTACAAATTATAGATTTATTTTAGTCATTTTTTCCGTTACATCCTGATCATCCAATAAAAGTTTTTCTTTTTTAGCGCTTGCCGTGTTTTTTGCAGCTTCACAAGCATCCACTTTTGTTTTTTTACGAGCAACAGAGCGATGAATAAAAAATCTTGAAATAGCACTGACCTCCGTATCAGAAGATCCAGAAATGCTACACCCGCCCATTGGATGAATCACTAACACTCCTAGTGATGCTGAATCTGGGGTAGCTTTATGGTTTAATCGCTTTTCTTTGCGGTCAATTTTTGCTTTTAAAATATCAAGTCTAGTGTCTATTTTTGATATTTTTGTTGATAAAAAGATAATATTCAGCGCATTGATAGCTTGTAATCTTTGATTAACGCTGTCTGTTTGTAATTGCTCTGAAAATGACAAATAACTAACGATTTCACCCCAAGCATCATCAGGCAGCGCCTTCATATAATCAACGCGATGATTGTTTAATTGCGTTTCTTTTTTCGATGGCTTTGATCTTGGTTGAGAAAAAAAGAAGTTTAATTTCATTGGTAATTTTAAATTCTTATTTAGTGAAATCTGGGCGGAAATATATTATAAAAAACTCATACTGTCTACGTGAACCCCACTGTTTGTAAACCCTAGTAAGATTGGAAAAACACCTATACTTTATGATTTTATTGGATATAATACGTTTTTTATTTTCAGGTGCTTATTGTTTTATCGCATTTTAAGGAAAAGGTTTTTGAATGGAATCACTACAAAGGAGCTCCTCCTTTAGTTGTATATTTATAGGTGAAACAACACTGCTTACCGTTTGTGCTGATGCTGTTTTAGCACGAGGGCATAAAATTCACTGTATTATTTCTTCGGATACTTATGTTCAGACATGGGCTTCGTCACAGGGTATTAGGTGTTTCTCTACTTTAAAAGATGCCTCTTCGTTTTGCTTTGACCAAGTGTTTGATTACCTGTTTAGTGTGATAAATCACCAGATATTATCTCCTCAGTGGTTATCGCTGCCGATTAAACGTGCTGTGAATTATCATGATGGGCCATTGCCTCGTTACGCAGGTGTTCATGCAACAGCATGGGCTATTTTAAATCAAGAAAAAACACATGGTGTAACCTGGCATGAAATCACTGACGTTGTTGATGCAGGAGATATATTAAAACAAGTGTTTTTTCAGGTAACACCTGCTGAGACCACGATGAGTTTGAATTTAAAAGCTTATCAGCATGCAGGCACAAGTTTTGAAGCATTAATCGATGAGCTAGCCAGTAACACGGTCCAGGTAAAAATACAGGATTTAAATAATCGAACGTATTATGAACGCTATAAAAAGCCTTTTGCAAATGGGTGGGTGGATTGGTCGCAATCTTCAAATCATATTATTACTGTATTTCAAGCCTTACAATTTGGCCAATATGTAAATCGACTCAGTGCTATAAAATCTATTATTAATAATTCTGTATATATATTAACGGGGATATCAGAAACACAAGTTGTTTCTCATGCAAAACCAGGTACCGTGGTTGCTGTTTCAGAAGAAAAATGGCAAATTGCAACTAGCACTTATGATATATTAATTACGCAACTGCTTGATTGTAATAGAAAACCACAGCCTCTTGATGCCTTAGCAACAGCGCATCATGTTTCAGAAGGCCACTGCCTTTTTTCACCAAGCGCGGAAAACATAGCAATATTTGAATCCGTGAGTCACCGCTTTGCATCATCAGAGGCTTTTTGGGTGAACGAATACCGTACTTTTTCTCCGACGGTTTTAACGGATATGCAGTCTAACCCTGTGAAAGATGCATCTAAAAAATCAGGCTCTCGACATGCTTTGGCAGTTGTCGAGATCAGTGATGTATTTCTTGAATATATGGAAACACGTTTTTCCAAAAAAATAACAGCATCAACCGTTTTACTCACGGTTTATTTGATTTATTTATACCGTTTAACGGGGCGTCACCATATTGGTGTTTTTATGGGCGCAACATTGCCTGATGATATGCCTGAAGTCATTCGACCTTTGTTATCAACTGTCAAACCACTGGATGTATTATTTGATCCCGACAGCTCTTTCGAAGAAGCTGTGTATTCGGTGTTTCAGAAGCATTCTTCTTTGGAAAAGCAGGATGGCTGTCTCAGTGATATTTTCACACGTTATCCTGATCTTTCAGTCAACTTCTCATCTGTATCTTGTGGCGTTGTTATCAGTGACGCAGGTCTGCGTACGGATTTAACAGATTCAACTGATTTAACTGGTTTAACTGCTTTAATCCATACGCCGTTTGTTTGTGAGATTGCATCAGATGGTTCAAAAATGACTTTCTGGGTTGATGAAAACCTAGATTTGCTTGGGCTAAATAATGTTTCGAACGATATACCCAATCATTTGGGTGCATTGTTAAATGCTATTATGGATATGGATGATATACAGATTTCAGCATTATCCTTGATAAGCCCTGAGTCACGCAAAGCGCTTTTGGCATTATCAACCGCTGCTTGTCGGACAAAAAATCAGTCTATTTCAAACCAAACCATTCATCAGGAATTTGAAGCTTATGCATTAAGCCAACCAGAGCATCCTGCCATTTGGTTTTCAGACCAGTATCTGACTTATGCTGAGTTAAATCAAAAAGCCAATCAGCTAGCATATCAAATCTCGATGCGTGCACAACATCAATCATTGGTAGGTTCAGTGATTGGTGTATGCTGCGAGCCAGGGTTTGAGGTTTACATTGCTTTTCTTGCTGTTTTAAAAGTTGGGGCAGCATTTTTGCCACTAGACGCAGAAGATTCAAAGTTACGCGTAAAATTTATGCTCGAAGACGCAGGCGTTTCTTTATTGCTTTGCAATGCACCGGTTGTCTCTTTTATCGAAACGATTAATTTAGATCCAGATTTAAATCTAGATCTAAACCTAAATCTATTGCTGATTAAGAACCAGAATAAAAAAGAAGAGGCTGAAGATGCGGCGACTGATTTAGCTTATGTGATGTATACCTCTGGAACAACAGGTCAACCCAAAGGTGTTAAAGTCACACATAGAGGGATTCTGAATTTAGTTAAAAAGACTAATTATGTCACCATTCAACCTTCAGATCGTGTGATACAGGCATCAAAATTAATCTTTGATGCTTCTACCTTTGAAATTTGGGGGGCATTGTTGAATGGGGGAGCGTCTTATGTCCTCAATAGAAAATGCTTATTAGAGCCCTCCAAATTAAAACAATTTATAGCAACACATCGTATTACTTTGTTATATTTAACCGCTGGTTTATTTAATGAAATAGCGAGTGTCGATCCTTCCGTTTTTTCTACCCTGAGAAGCCTATATGTTGGTGGTGAGCCAGCAAAGCCTCAATTAGTCAACCAAGTGATTCAACATGAGCAAACCAATGGAAATAATCAATTTACTATAACCAATGGTTATGGGCCAACGGAGTGTACAACGTTTTCAACACACCATGTTATTTCAGACTTGCTCGACACCCAGCAACCTATTCCTATAGGAAGACCTATTCGAGGCGTCGCATGCTACGTCTTAGATGCCATGCAGGAACTTTTGCCTTTTGGCATGATTGGCGAGCTTTATATTAGTGGTCCGGGTGTGGCAAAGGGTTACTTAAACCAGCCTGAAATCACTCAAAAAAACTTTCTTTTGAATCCATTTTCACCTTCGGATTTAAATTTAGATCTGAATTCAAACAATAACCTTCATCATGGTATTTTATATCGAACGGGTGATTTAGCATGCTATTTACCCAATGGCTCGATACAGCTATTAGGACGTATCGATAAACAAATTAAATTACGTGGGTATCGGGTTGAACCTGAAGCAATAGAATCCGTTCTACTGGCTTATCCTGGCATTAGACAAGCACTCGTGACCCTTAAAGTTCAATTGAATGAACAAGGGACAGATGGACGTTGGTTAGTTGCTTATTATGTGCTTGAAAAATCTAATACAACCCTTTCAAAGCAAGCGCTATCTTCTTATTTAAGAGAGCAACTCCCAAGCTATATGTTACCCACGTTTTTGGTCGAATTAAAAAGTATTCCTTTGACATCCAATGGAAAAATCAATCTAGAAATCTTACCTAAACCTGAAGCAACAGATAAATTAGATCTAAATAGCTCGAAGTCACCCGAAAAAGAGAATGCAGCTCAAACGGATTTAGAGCTAAATATTTTAAATATATGGCAGGATGTCTTGTCTTTAGCATGTATTGGTCTAAACGATAATTTTTTTGATGTGGGAGGTAATTCATTGTTATTAATGCAATTACACCAACGATTAGAAAAGCTTCTCAAGAAAAAAATCGCGCTCAATATTTTGTTTACGCAAACCACCGTGCGAGATTTAGCGAATTATTTTTCAAATAATCAGAATAAAAAAGAACAAAACAATCAAGTACGTCTATCAAAAGCGCAAGAAAGAGCAATGAAAAGACGGGCTGTCACGCGTTAATATAAATTATATTTATTTGGGTTTTTTATGAGTCATGAAATTGCAATTATTGGTATGGGATGTCGGTTCCCTGGTGCTAAAACGATACAAGCGTTTTGGGAAAACCTGATACAAGGCCAAGAAACAATACGTTTTTTTTCTGATCAAGAATTAATTAAAGAAGGTATTCTACCTGATCTGTTGGATAACCCAGATTATGTCAAAGCGAAAGGTTCGCTGGATGACGTGCCTTATTTTGATGCTGCATTTTTTGGTATTTCACCACGAGATGCAGAAACAATGGATCCTCAGCATCGCTTTTTCCTAACCTGTTGTTGGGAGGCCCTTGAAAATGCTGGATACTGCACTGAAGAAAAAGTAGGGCGGATTAGTATTTTTGCAGGAACATCAGGGTTTAATTTAAATAGCTATTACTTACAGAATTTATTGAATAATCAAGACATTGAAACCTCCGTGAGTCCCTTTCAATTAAATCTCAATAATGGAAGTGATTTTTTAAGTACGCGTGCTGCTTATAAATTTAATTTTACAGGGCCGAGTTATACGATTCAGGCAGGGTGTTCAACGTCTCTTATTGCTGTGTCTGAAGGCTGCCAAAGCTTGATAAATTATCAGAGTGATATGGTTCTCGCTGGTGCCGCGACCATTGATATGCCGGTTCAATCTGGCTATTTATATCGGGAAGGCATGATTTTATCCCCTGATGGGCATTGTCGAGCATTTGATGAGCAAGCAGAAGGTACGGTGCCTGGAAATGGTGTTGGTGTTGTTGTTTTAAGACGCCTTGAAGATGCCATTGCAGATGAAGATCATATTTATGCTGTGATTAAGGGATTTGCTTTAAACAATGATGGCGCTAATAAAATTGGATATACAGCGCCGAGTGCCGAGGGACAAGCTTCCGTGATTGCAGAAGCACAAGCCATGGCTGATGTAGACCCTCAAACTGTGACTTATATTGAGACACATGGAACGGGGACGAAACAAGGAGATCCCATAGAGCTTCAAGGATTAATGGATGGATTTGATCTAAAAGATATAGCCAATCCTTATTGTGCACTGGGTTCTGTTAAAACTAACATTGGCCATTTGGATGCAGCTGCAGGGGTTGCAGGACTGATTAAGGTCGCCTTGAGTTTATATTATGAAACGCTTCCAGCAACATTACATTTTGAAAGCTTAAACCATCAAATTGACTTAACAAGTAGCCCGTTTTATATACAAAACAAACTGAGCCGATGGGAACGTCAGGTCGATGTACCGAGGCGTGCAGGGGTTAGTTCGTTTGGTATTGGTGGAACAAATGCACATGTGGTGCTCGAAGAGGCACCCGATGTACCTACAAAAACAATAGAAAATAATGCCGATTGGCAGGTTATTCCATTGTCGGCCAAGACAGAATCAGCACTAGCATGTCAAAAATCACAATTACTGGCCTATTTAAAAAATGCCCCAGACACGAATTTAGATGATGTTGCATATACCCATCAATTTGGGCGTATTGCTTTTGAGCACCGGGGTGTGCTTGTTGCCCGAAATATCACTGAAATATGTGATGAAAGCGCATTTTATTTACAAGCAGCGGATGTGTTGCCTTCTATATTAGGTGAATCATATCTTGCGACCATACAAGCCTGGCTTATGGGCGAGGCAGTTGATTTTGAACAATCGCTTTGTCATGCAAAGTCTGGTCGGCATATGCCTTTACCAACGTATCCATTTGATATGACAAGGCATTGGGTTGATTCAAATGGTTTAAGAGCAGTTCCTGATTTAACCCATAACACGGATGAATCAAAAGCTTTAAATTTAGAAACTTTGCTACTTCAGGCCTGGAAAAAATACTTAGGTTTAGCGCATGTTACCTTGAATGATGATTTTTTTGAGTTGGGAGGCGATTCTCTTTCAGCCAACCAGGTGATGCTGTCATTGAAAAATCAATTTAAGCTTGAGTGCTCTAACCAAGCCCTGTTTCATTATCCAAAAGCGGTTGATTTATTACGCCATTTGGAATCATTGCAGTCCTGTGCGTCTCAAAATATGAGTTCCCCAGTGTCTTCACCACTATCTTCGGCACAACTTAGATTTTGGTTTTTAGAGCAATATGAACCAGGTATTTATCATGTGCCACATGCACTACGTTTAGATGGCGCCTTAAATTACTCAGCACTTGAAAAAAGTATTAATCTATTATGCTTACGTCATGAAGCATTGCGTTTAGGCTTTAAATTAGACCTTAAAGGCGTGCCAAAACAGTTCGTGCGTGATCATATAGCTTTTAAATTAGATGTGATTAATATAGAAGAAGCGCACTTAAAAGTGCGTTTAAGAGAAGCAGCACATCAATTATTTGATTTATATACCGATACACTGGCACGATTTATTTTATTTAAAATAGATGAAAAAAATCATGTTTTATTAATAAACCAGCATCATATTATAACCGATGGTTGGTCAATTCGATTATTATTAAGCGAATTAAGTGTGGCCTACAAGGCTTATCTAAACGATAAAACACCAGCTTTCAAAACGATTGATTATCAATATACGCAGTACTGTCAGGCACAAGTTGACGTATTACAGACCGCTTCCTCTGAAAAATATTTGACCTATTGGAAAAAGCAATTGGCCGACTTAACGCCTTTAAATTTGCCGACAACCTATACACGCCCCCTGATTGAAAAGCATGATGGAGATAACGTTTATTTTTCATTTGACGAGCATTTAACTCAAAAATTGCGTGCGCTCAGTCAGCGCATGGGGACAACGCTGTTTACCGTACTTTTGTCAGGTTTGGCTGTTTTATTACATCGATATGCAAGACAAGATAACTTTTCAATCGGTATTCCCGTTAATGGAAGACAGACTGAAAATCTGACGAAGCTATGTGGTTTCTTTGTAAACACCTTGGTCGTTCGGCATGAAATAAAAGAGAGTGATAACTTTTTAGCATTACTCAAACAAACAAAACACACATGTTTGGCTGCGTATGAGCACCAAGAGGTGCCGTTTGAGCAATTACTAGAAGCTTTAGATCAGTCTCGAGATGTCAGTCGTCATCCTTTATTTCAAGTGATGTTTATTTTTCAAAACTTAGAGGATTATCATGCGTTAAATTTAGAAGCTATTAATACAAGTGTTATACCGAACGAATATCACGTTGCACAAATGGATTTAACCTTTCATCTGTCTGAAACACCAAGGGCAATCAATGCCAGGATTGAATATAATACACAGTTGTTTAGTGGGCGTTATATTAAACAAATGACGGAACACCTGAAGTGCTTGTTAGACGCAATTGTTTTAGATCCCAATCAAAAAATCGCTACGTATGATTTATTGATGAAAGAAGAAAGAAAACAGTTATTATTTGATTGGAATGATGCGACCGTATCAACGCATCACAAGACAACGCTCCCTCAGTTATTTGAAGCAAACGTATTAAAAACACCCGATGCCATTGCTGTGGTTTTTGAACAAGAAAGCTGGACCTACGAGATACTGAATCAAAAAGCAAATCAATTGGCCCATACTTTATTGCCACACATAGGGCATATAGAAAGGCCTTTGGTGGGTATTTGCGTTGAGCGTAATTTAAATATGTTAGTAGGTCTTTTAGGTATTTTGAAAGCAGGGGCTGCATATGTTCCGCTAGACTTATCATTGCCTGATGAGCGATGTCGAATTATTTTAGAAGAGGCAGGGATTACAGTCTTGGTCTCAGACAATGCTGTGATTGCTCAACGTCCTGTATTACACAATCAAGTTGAAAGAATGATTAATCTTGATGTATTGAGTCATGCATCAAAAGAGAACTTAACCCTTCCGCATTTTACAAAAGATAGTCTTGCGTATGTCTTGTTTACTTCAGGATCAACAGGAAGACCTAAAGGCGTTATGGTCCGTCATCGCAATGTTTTAAATATATTACTAGATGTGATTTCACGCTTAGAAATGGGAGCACAAGATAGGTTTGTTGCGCTTTCATCGTATGCTTTTGATATTTCTGCTTTAGAATTATTTTCTCCACTGCTTGCAGGCGCGACATTAGAAATTGCGCCTCATGCAATGACGAAAGATCCAGAACAGTTAGCAACACTGCTTCGTCGTTATCCAGACAGTTTTATTCAGGCAACACCAACAACGTTTCGTATGTTAACGGAAGTCTTATCGAACACAACACTTGGCATTAAAGTATTAGTCGGTGGAGAAGCTTTAACAGAAGATTTAGCCAAGCGACTGCTCGCTATATCAAAGCAAGTATGGAATGTATACGGACCAACAGAAACCACGATATGGTCTACTTATAATCCCATTCAAAAGGCGAGTGATTTTTCAAACATTGGAAAAGGTTTTGCGAATACAACATGCTATATATTAGATAATGCATTAAATCCTATGCCAGAAGGCGTTCCTGGTGATTTATACATTGGCGGAGAAGGCCTTGCAGTAGGTTATCTTAATCAACCAGACTTAACAAAATCTGTATTTATACCTCATCCTTTTTCATCATCCGATGCATTGATTTATAAAACAGGTGATATCGCAAGATGGTGTGAACATGGAACCTTAGAATATATAGGGCGGGCCGATAGCCAAGTCAAAGTTCGAGGGCATCGGGTTGAATTAAAAGAAGTTGAGTTTTCGCTGAATAAAGTGTCTTATATTAAACAAGCTGTTTGCTTATTCAGTAAGATTAACGGTGAATCTCAGTTACTCGCTTACTATGTAGCTAACCCTGAACAACAAGCCCATTCGTTACCTGAATTGGTGCTGGCAGGTCATATTAGAGATGAGCTACTGGGTTATGTGCTGGACTATATGGTGCCGACTTATTTTGTACGCTTAGATAAATTTCCACTGACTGTGAGTGGAAAAATTAACTATAAAGCATTACCTGCGCCTGCAACGCAACAGAATATAGCGTTTGAAACGGCTGTTTTACCAGAGACAGCAATAGAAAAAATAATTGCTGAGATTTGGTGTGACGTATTAAAATGCCAAGTGGTTGATGTAGACAGTAGCTTTTTTGTGTTAGGCGGAAACTCTATTTTAATGACCCAGGTGCACGCACGCTTGTCTCGCCATGGTTATGAAATAAACTTGGTTGATCATTTTCAATATCCATCGGTTAGGGCTTTAGCACGTTTTTTATCAGGTGAGTCAGACTCAAAAACGCCCCTCATGCTTTCTTCTCAGGCTTCTCAAGCATCAGCACCAAACTCAGATGATATTGCTGTGGTCGGTATGGCCGGTCGTTTTCCAGGGGCTGATAATCTATCAGATTATTGGAGCAACTTATGCGAAGAAAAAGAAAGTATTTCTAGATTTTCAGATGAAGAAATGCGTGAAGATGGGGTCAAGGATGAGGTGTTTAATAATAAAAAATATGTTAATGCCAGTGGGGTATTAGAGCATGCACGGTCATTTGATGCTGCTTTTTTTAATTACAGTGCCAATGAAGCAAAAATATTAAATCCTCAGCATCGTATTTTTTTAGAGTGTGCATGGGAAGCACTTGAAGATGCGGCCTACGCGCCTTCTTCTTATTCTGGAAGTATTGGGGTCTTTGCCGGTTCCTCATCGGACGCTTATTTATACGAACATTTGTTACAAGATGAAAGCATTACAGAAAAATTTAGCGATTTTGAGCTCATGATTTCAAACAGTAAAGATCAGCTTTCAACACGCGTATCGCATGCACTTGGATTAACAGGACCTAGTGTTAATGTTCAAACGGCTTGCTCGACTTCATTGGTTGCTGTGCATCTTGCTTGTCAGAGTCTCTTAAACAATGAATGTACGATGGCGATTGCAGGCGCGGAAGCAATACAAGCACGGCAAAAAACAGGCTATCTATATCGGGAAGGTATGATTTTATCACCTGATGGACACTGTCGTGCGTTTGATGCGGAAGCTAAAGGCACTGTTGGCGGTAATGGCGTTGGCGCTGTTGTTTTAAAGCGTTATGAAGATGCGGTGGCGGATGGGGATAGAATTGATGCCATTATTAAAGGCACAGCAATCAATAATGATGGCAATTTAAAAGTTGGTTTCACCGCCCCAAGTATTCCAAGACAAAAAGAAGTGATTACAGAAGCACTTGAAAAAGCAGGTTTGTCTGCCGAATATATTCAATATATTGAAACACATGGTACAGGCACTTTATTAGGCGATCCGATTGAGATATCTGCGTTGACACAGGCATTTCGTCAAAATACGCTGAATAATCATTTTTGTGCCATCGGATCCGTGAAGCCCAATATTGGCCACTTAGATGCTGCTGCAGGTATAGCCGGTTTAATTAAAACGATTTTATCTTTAAAACATCAACGCTTACCGGCGAGTTTACATTTTAAAACACAAAACCCGAACATTAATTTTTCAAAAACACCTTTTTTTGTGAATAAAAAAACAGGGGCATGGCCTAATAAGGCACTTAAAAAACGCGCTGGTGTCAGCTCTTTTGGCATTGGAGGGACGAATGCACATCTTATTTTAGAAGAAGCACCTGAAATAACTTCGCAGTCCGAAGGGTTCTCGGAAGCAAAAGATATTTTATTTTGTCTATCGGCTAAGTCAGCAACCGCCTTGGATGAAAAATTAGTCCAGTTAGACGCTTACCTTAAAATGCATCCGCAGGTATCACCACGAGATGTTATGTATACGCTTTGGGTAGGACGAGAAAAGTTTAAATATAGACAAGCTGTTGTACTTCAATCGGGAGGGTTTGATTTAAACAGAAACGCTGTTTTATCAAGCTCGACACATAAAGTTGCTTTTTTATTCTCAGGTCAGGGTGAGCAACACGTTAATATGGGACGAACGCTGTATGAAACATCGTTCGTTTATCGTGATTGGATTGATAGGGGCGCATTAGAGATTCAGGCTGCCATTGATATTGATATATTACAGGTGCTTTATGTTCATCCATCAACAGGAGCAATTGCATCTGCTGAACAAGAATTAAAACAAACTTTATATACACAGCCGGCTTTATTTATTACGGAATATGCACTAGCCAAGCATTGGCTTGCTTTAGGCGTGCAACCCGATATCATGATCGGTCATAGTTTAGGTGAATACGTTGCTGCTTGTCTTGCTGGTGTATTTAGTTTTTCAGATGCGATTCGTTTGGTTTGCGCACGCGCCACTTTAATGCAAGCTTTACCCAGCGGAAAAATGTTAGCCGTTTTTGCGTCCTATCAAACCATACAGCTCATTTTACCTGCCTCTATTTCAATTGCTGCAATCAATGCAGATGATTTATGTGTGATATCGGGTGTCTCAAACGAAATAGATGCATTGCAACGTCGGTTACTGCAAGACAGCATCAGCTCTAAATTACTGGACACTTCTCATGCGTTTCATTCTGTCATGATGGAACCGATGCTTCAGGATTTTGAAACAGTATTGCGTGATATAACACTACATGTCCCCAAAAAAGCTTTTATTTCTAATTTAACCGGTCAAAAGATTACCGATGAAGAAGCTATTGATGTGATGTATTGGATCAAGCACTTACGAGAGACGGTTGATTTCAATCAAGGCATACGTGAAGTTGGACGTTATGCAGATGTACTGCTTGAAATAGGTCCAGGGCAAACGCTCACTAGGCTCACAATGCGCACTTTAACAAAAAAAGATTGCCTGTCTATTCCATCTTTCCCTTCAATCATAGATGCGGTGGCCCAATTGTGGATGCATGGTGTACCGGTTGATGTATCTGCATTATTTGATAAAAAGGTAGCATATCGTCGCGTGGCTTTGCCCACTTATCCGTTTGAAAAAAAATCTTATTTTGTTTATTCAAAAGCTCAAAAGCAAACGCAAACCACAGCTTCTAACACGCAGCCTCCTGCAAAGCCCTCAACAAATAACGTTGCGGTTAATCATCTGAGCTCAGTGCAAGATGTAGAAGCATTATTGATGACTGCATGGAAAGATGTTTTAGGTTCAGTGCCAAAAGACACCCTGTGTCATTTTTCTGACTTAGGGGGGCACTCTTTGTTGGCCGTTCAATTAGTCAGTCGTATGGCTGATATATTCAATGTGCAATTACCTGTTTCATGGGTATTAACGCACCCGAGCATCAAAGCACAAACAGCTTATTTTAAAACGCATCACCTACATTACAATCCAATAGTACAGTTTAACCAAAACGCTGGTGGCATGCCTCTCGTATTGATTCATCCAGGGCATGCAGGCGCTGAAGTGTATGCGGATTTAGCCGATTTACTTTTGCCAGAATACCAACTCTTTGCTGTAGAGTCTTATCATTTGTACCATACAGATGCGCCTTTACAATCGATAGAAGCTTTGGCTGAGCACTACTTGCATGAGATTAAAAAAATATTGCCTAAGGGTCCTTATTATTTGGGGGGATGGTCATTTGGTGGAACTGTCGCTTATGAAATAGCGCAGCATATGCTAGCATGCGGGGATGAAGTATCGCATGTGTGGCTGTTGGATAGTTTTGTGTTTGATGAAAAAACATGTGCTGATGAGGCTGCTTTAGATGTGTTATTATATCCATTAGAGAATGAGCCTACTTTTCAACAATTACCTCTGAATTATCAGAAGAAATTATCACAGGTTTATACCTTGGAGCTTGAGATGTTAAAAGCGTATAGGGCAAAGCCATACGCTGGTGAGATAACCTTATTTAACGCAAACCAACTACCAGCTAATCATCGTGTGCTCTCCCTTGAGGAAACAACATTGCTTCATCAATTAAAATATAAAAACAATTATTGGTCAACGCATCTTAAACAATTTCAGGAGGTTCTGCTTGAAACCAATCACTATGACATGATGAAGGCACCTCATATCATGAGCGTCGTTCAACATTTAAAACAAGTTATTTCAGCTGAGGTACTTCACCATTGAAAAAAATACTGAATATACGCTGGGCACAGATAATGGCCATGGGTTTGTTTCTGTTCGTTTCGAATTTAAACTTAACCGCTATTAATTTAGCCCTTCCTGATATTAGAGCGGCATTACATGTAGATATTATGGTTATCCAGTGGGTCATGAGTGCCTACATGATAACAGCTGGTCTTTTGATGGTATCCGGTGGTCGTTTGAGTGATCGATTTGGAGCCCCTAAATTATTTTTATGGAGCCAGTTACTGTGGTGCGTGTCATTGCTTGGATCGACATATGCGACCTCTATTGAATGGCTCATTATCTCACGCATTATCGGAGGCGCTGCTTTTGCGTTTGGCTTGCCTGCGAGCATGGTGATTTTAATGCGTTCTTTTCCTGAAGAAAAACTACATATTCCAATCAGTATGAATATGGTAATTACAGGATTTGCTCAAGCCATTGGTCCAACGCTTTCAGGTTATATACTCACCCATTTGGGATGGCGTTGGATGTTTGGCCTTAATCTGCCTTTGGTATTTTTGGCCTTGAGTGTCAGTGTATGCATTCCTTCTGAGCGTATAGTTCGCTCAAAAATAGAGAAAGGCGTTATCACACTTTTTTATAATCGCTTATTTACATTAATGAACGTGCTTCGCGCCTTGTTTCAGGTGATTTATTTTGCACTGTTTTTTGCCTTTCCGTTTTACTTTTTTGATAAACTAAACTTAAGCCCCGTTGATGCGGGCTTACTGATGCTCTGTTTAACCGTTACCTTTGCATTGGCGGCCCCTATTATTGGTCAATTAGCGGGTCGGTGGGGCGAGCCAAACTTTATTACTTTGGGCTTTGTACTACAAGGATTGGTTTTTTTCATCCTTGGACATTTCAGCGCACACATCACGGTCGGATGGCTTACAATACTATTAATGTTAACCGGTTTTTCCGCAGCTTGTATTTATAGTATTTCAACGATAGTGGCACTTCGTGTTATTTCACCCGACAGAAAAGGGCTTGCGACAGGTGTTTTTTTTACCAATGCATTATTAGGTAGTGCCCTCGGTGTTGCTTTAGGTGGTTTTATTCTTCAGCATTATACGTTTTTTACCATGATGTCGCTCGGTAGTGTGATTGCTTGTTTCGGTGTGTACTTGTCTTTATATCAATGGGCTAAAGTACCAAGATTAAATCGTGTATTAATTGGTCGTTAAGGAAAAACATGTTTCGACATATTATTTTATTTCGCTTCAAAAGCCAGACCTCGACAGCTGAAATTGAAGCGATATTTGAAAAAATTGGTGCACTACAAGAGATGATTCCAGGTATTTTAAATTATAGTTGGGGTGCCAATGCCTGGGATAATCACAAAGGCATTGATACACCCTATGCCTATGCCTTTGTAATGGATTTTGATACAAAAGCTTCTCGTGATGCATATCAAGTACATGAAGCACATGTCGCATTGGTTCAACAATGTGTTATGCCTCATATAGACAGTGCGACGGTGTTTGATTACTGAATGGTGTATTAGCAATACCCAAGCATTTTTTAACCTAGGAACAGGGGATAGTGTGTGAGTCAACGCTTGGTTCCAATCAACATTCAAGCGTACTGAATGGTGTATTAGCAATACCCAAGCATTTTTTAACCTAGGAACAGGGGATAGTGTGTGAGTCAACGCTTGGTTCCAATCAACATTCAAGCGTAATGATTAAATGATTAGATAACAAAAAATATAAGGAAAAGAGTGATGGGAAGAGAGCATTTAGAAAATACAGTTCGTGCATTGTATCAAGATATTTTTGATAGCGGTAATTGTCCTGCCGTTGACGCACACTACGAACCGGATATGGTCTGCTATTTTAATGATTTAGAATTAACGCTGGATAACTTAAAAGCATCTATGGCCAAGTTTATTGAGCTACATCGGGATGTAAAAACAGAGATTAAACATTTATTGATAGATGGCAACCATACTTTTGCACACCTGGAACGCCGGGCAACTAACAAACAAACGGGGCAGGAGAAAGTCGCTAAAATTATGGTTGTTAAAGAGTTTAATGGGAATAAAATTGCCAAAGTTTGGTTTATGTCTGACGATGTAGCTGTTCGGTCTATTTGGTCTGAAAAATCGAACACTGCTTCGGCTTGCTCAGCCTAAAAAAATATTTTAAATCTCGGGTGTGTTCTCAGTACACACCCGAGAGATTAACTAAGGTCGCCCAAAAGTCACAAGAGAGTAAGTCTCAGCTGTGTAATAGGGTGCTTCATCGACTTGATATTCTTTCGCCAGTTCTGCAGCTGTTTGATGTTTCAGACATTGCATGCCAAGGGATTCACAAAATGTAACGATTTCCCCCGGGACCAAAAAACCTTTAAAAGGTGACTGGCTTTTTTCAAACTGACTGAGTGTGCTCTCTAAACAAGTTTCATCCGAAGCTTGATCTAACGCCTGTGTGTTCGTTTGCATTGCTGCATGTATATAATCAAAAGTAATGATGACTCGGGCGAAATAAGTCGATAATTTGGTTAAAACTGCTTCTATTTCATGTTTCTCAAGGTATAAGGTATTTCCCTCCCAGAGAATAATCGTAGGTATGCTAGGATTAAGCCCTTGCTGCACAAACGCGTCGAGTAAATCGCTTTTTATATAATCAAGTTCAATATATTCAGCATTTTTATCAATGCCGTATTGATCATAAATCGCTTTTTTACAGCTTAAAAGCTCTGGTTGGTCAACTTCAAAAAAACGAACCCCATGATTTTGTGTGTATTTCGCTTTTCGCACGGGTAAAGTATCAAAACCACTTCCAAGAATAACCACTTGTTGTACATCTTTGGTTTTAATGGTATCTGATACCGTTCGTCTAAAAAAACGCGTTCTTGTTGCTAAAGGAAGCCACATGCGTTTATCAAGCCTTGATTCTGCCTCTGCTTGAACCTCTTCATTGATAAAGTGCTGTAAATTTGGATCTTTAAATAGATCTTTTTCTCTTTTTCCTTCTTCTTGGCATAACTCAGGCCAATTGGTTTTAGATTTTGCGACATCTTTCCAATAGTTAGCCAAGAGGGCAGTGGTCGCTACATTATGCGACTCTAGAAGTGCTTTTAACATGGGATATATATTCTCTCATAACAACAGTACGCGGATAATATCATACTCATCCAAATAATAAACTCACCTTACACATGGATTGTCAGGGTCTTGTTTCGTACTGCCCATGTCGCTTTCAATAGACGATGGATTTAGATTGAGATGTTTTAAAATCTCCGACAATAAAGCCAAGCGATTTCTATTGGATAGTTTTAATTCGGGTATAAGTTTGATTAAATATGAATCTTTAGGGTCTAATAATGCAGCATCATATTCAACATGAACCCCTGACAGGACGACCTGTCCTTTCGCATATTTAACCGAAACAATGGCTGGTTTCTGGTTTAAATAATACCCGATAACGGTTGTATTATTAGCTTTATCAGCGTTTTCGAAATAGCCTCCACCGTTATAATAAACAGTCGCGTCTTTTAAGCGATTCAAGTTAATATTTATTTTAGCAGCGCGAGCACTGCTTTCAGAGTTATAATCATACTGAGCCAGTATAGGACCAATGGCTTTCCCTTCAAAAAAACCAAGCTCTCGTTTCCCCATGACTTCTAGCGGCCCATTTTCATCAAACGCTATTTCTGATGCAGCGTAGTATGCACCCGCACAAAGACCTAAATAAGAGCCTCCATTTTGAACATAATTTTTAATCTGATGATTACCTGCACCGTTCAGTTTTTTTGCATAGGGTAAATCAGCACCACCCGGCATGATAAATAAGACTGCATCACGGGACCAGTCGTTTTTAATCACACCTTTTGCATCAATCGTTTTAATGCTAAACGAAGCAGGTAAAATGGCTTTGAAGGTATGCGTTGCATGTAATAGTGCATTTGAGCTAACGCCTTCGTCATTGTAGATATAAATACTGCGTGGCTTGGTTTTCTCGGGTTGCTCTGTTCCGAAAAAACGCTCCCCTATATTCCGCGTGCTTTTAGCTTTTTTTACACGTGGACCATCAGCACTACGAGCAGACATCGCAGTGTGCAGCGTTATCGCCGCAATACCTTGTGATTTCAAGCATTTTTTTAACATTATATTTATTATATTTGTATTAATTCATAAAAAAGTATGCGAATAATATCATATTTTTTGACGGCGCTAAATTGAAAGCCTTGTTTTGTGTTTGCAGTCACTTTAACATCAATAAAATATACTGAGCTCTCAAAAGGATTCATCCATGATAAGCAAAAAAAATATTCTTAAGTTGGCGGGGCTTAGTCTCGCTTTAGTCACGCTCTCATCCTGTTCTCCTCAAAATGAAAAAAGTTACTCTGGCAATCCTAAAGCACTACAAGAAGCCATGAAGCAATGTCCAGAACACGCTCCCAAACATGCGAGCTGCGAACAGCTTTCTGAGATAGCCGTACGTATTAATCAACTGGCTTATAAGCTACGGGTAGACCAACAAGCTTACGGAAAAGATATTTTAGCGTTACAAGAAGCTATCACCGCACAACGTAGCACACTAGAAAAAGATCCCAAGCAGGCTGATCTGCAAAAAAATCTAAAACAAAATGAGCGACACCTACAAGAACATTTAGCTGTTGTTCGATGGCTTGCTTCACCGGAGCACCACTGAACATGAGAATTTTAGTTAGCAATGATGATGGCGTGTTAGCCCCCGGTATTCAAGTACTTGCTAAGGCCTTATCTGAGATAGCTGAAATTTATGTCATGGCACCAGATAGGAACCGAAGTGGTGCGAGTAACTCACTGACGCTATCTAATCCTTTGCGTGTTAGGCAACTCGAAAGTGGTTACCATAGTGTTGAAGGCACACCAACTGATTGTGTACATTTAGCCTTAACTGGTTTTTTTGATTTTAAATTTGACATGGTGATTTCGGGCATCAATGATGGAGCTAATTTAGGCGATGATGTCGTCTATTCAGGGACCGTTGCGGCTGCGATGGAAGGGCGGAATTTAGGCTTCCCCGCTATAGCCGTCTCGCTTGCAGGACGACCCGTCGAACATTATGAAACAGCCGCCGAAGTGGTTAAAAACTTAGCGCTGAAGCTTAAATCAGATCCTTTGCGCTCTCAAACCATTTTAAATATTAATGTTCCAAATATATCACTCGATAAAATCTCAGGAATTGAAGTAACGCGCCTTGGCACGCGACATGCCGCAGAACCAACGATTGCAACGACCGATCCACGTGGACGACCGATTTACTGGATTGGAGCCCCCGGTGAAAAAGCAGATTCGGGTCCAGGCACTGATTTTCATGCCATTAGTCAAAATGCTGTTTCAATTACACCGCTACAGCTTGATATGACAAATTACAAAATATTTGAACAAGTATCCGATTGGACCAAAGACGCAGGTTTAATTTCATGAAGCTTTTTTCTTATTTATATCAACGTATGATTGGGTGGTCAGCGCACAGGCATGCCAAATATTATTTAAGTGCTGTTGCCTTTGCTGAGTCTTCTTTTTTTCCCATTCCACCGGATATCATGCTTATTACAATGGGGCTCGCGAAACCTAAAAATGCTTGGCAATATGCTTTAATCACCACTATTTTTTCTGTATTGGGTGGCTGCTTTGGTTATATTTTAGGATTTTTTGGTATAGCCATTATTGAGCCTTACCTGCTTTCTTCGTCTTATGCGCTCTCCTATGAACATGTTCGAGAATGGTTTAACCATTGGGGGCTTTGGATTATTTTTGTTGCTGGCTTTTCTCCAATTCCCTATAAAATATTTACCGTCACTGCCGGTATCATGCAGATGTTTTTTTTACCTTTTGTGCTTATTTCTTTTCTTGCTCGAGGCGCGCGCTTTTTTTTAGTCTCCGCTTTATTGGTCTTATTCGTTGAACGTCTTGAATCACATTTAAGACGCTGGATTGATTATATTGGCTGGGCTGTGGTCGCAATCATTATCATATGCTTGCTTTTGTTTGGCTGTGGATCACGAGATGGACTCGCGCCTGTTGAAGAATCTACATTTTATAAAAATAATAAAGCCGCCACGCGTCATACTGTAACAGCAGGAGAAACGTTATATGCCGTTGCATTTCGATATGATCAAGATTATCACGATCTCGCGACGATCAATCATCTACAATCACCCTATACACTGCGTATTGGGCAAGTGATTAAATTAAAACAAAAATCAAGTGCAACGCTCTCATTACCTAAACTACCAGCACTACCTGACTTACCTGTTTTTTCATCGACCCATCAATGGATTTGGCCTGTAAAAGGGAAAATTAAGAGCACTTTCTCTCCTCAAAAAGGACAAAAAGGAATTGATATTGCAGGATCTAAAGGTCAAAAAATTCATGCTGCATCATCAGGTGTGGTCGCCTATGCAGGCAATGGATTACCAGGATACGGTAATTTAATTATTTTAAAACACGATAAACAATACCTTACAGCCTATGCACATAACCAACGTAACTTGGTTCGAGAAGGCCAAATGATTAAAAAAGGCGCTGTTATTGCTGAAATGGGTATCGTTGAACGACGTTTCTGGGGGCTTCACTTTGAAATTCGAAAACAAGGCGAACCCGTTAATCCATTAAATTATTTACGACAAAAAGCTTGACAAGATACCACCTCTCATTACAACAATAGAGGTAAGCGTTTGTTCTCACAGTATCTCATACCATGAGGAGGCAGTATGCCAAAGTCGTCAAATAAAAAAGCTGATAAAAAATCAGATAAAAAAGCTGCTGTAAAACCTGATGTGAATTTAGATAAAACAGCTGAACTGGCGACCGAAACACCTGTCAAAGAACTCACGAAAGTGATGGACGCAACCCAAATTTATTTAAGTGAAATTGGGTTTTCACCGCTCTTAAGTGCTAAAGAAGAGGTCTATTATTCTACACGCGCATTAAAAGGCCATGAACCATCACGTAAAAAAATGATCGAATCTAACTTACGCTTAGTCGTTAAGATATCACGCCGATACCTTAATCGTGGCTTGCCTTTATTAGATTTAATCGAAGAGGGTAATTTAGGCCTCATGAAGTCGGTTGAAAAATTTGATCCAACCCGCGGATTTCGATTTTCAACTTATGCAACCTGGTGGATTCGCCAAACCATAGAACGTGCCATCATGAACCAGACGCGGACCATTCGTTTGCCGATTCACGTGGTCAAAGAGTTAAATACCTATCTTCGCGCAGCACGCGAACTCACACAAAAATTAGATCATGAGCCTTCAGCTGAAGAAATAGCCGACATGCTGGACAAGCCACTTGAAGATGTTCAAAAATTATTGCGCCTCAATGACAAAGTCACTTCTATCGATACACCTTTCGGCTATGACGAGAGTAAGTCACTTTTGGATACAGTCGCTGATGAAAATAGTTTAAATCCGGCTGAGTGGCTCACGGATGAAAATATTCGTGAACACATCGAGGACTTATTAGGCGAACTCACAGACAATCAGCAAGAAGTGCTTGCAAGACGATTTGGATTGCATGGCTTTGAAAAAGCAACACTTGAAGAAGTTGGCCGTGAAATTGAGCTAACCCGTGAACGTGTTCGACAAATTCAAGTCGAAGCACTCGGGACACTCAGAACCTTACTGGTTGAAAGGCTCGGCTTAACACAAGAAGACTTGTTTTAAAAAAAGTTGTTTTGACTTTTTTTAAAGCATTTTATATAATTGCGCCATTTATTTTATTCTATATTTAGTAGGTAAGAGAAAATATAATGGCCAATATTAATGTACATATTTTAAATTATCATGCGCTTTGCTCTCATATTGAAATTTTACTTGAAAATACCTCGGTAGAACCACATACCTATTTAAACCTTAATCGCTGGGCTAGACCTGCAACTCGATGGCTTCAGTCTGATTGCTTTTGGGATTTTGATGAAATAAGCCCGGAATCGGCTAGCTCATCTTATACCTTTTCAATACAAGCAAATCCCAACACAATCCTTAAAGATTGGCGTAATTACTGGCAAGCAACAGATGAAGATGCAAGTATTTTAGGAAATAATTGTGCTGTAGCAGCGCAATGGTTTTTAAACCAGTTTGCAGATATTCCAGATCCAAGCTTATCGAATCTTAGTTTGAATCACCTGGCATTTGGTATTTTCTGGCCAAGTTTTATTCCGTGCCCTGTGACATTGCCGGGTCGTATTATGAGTAATGCAAAATTTCATATTGAAGCAAGAAAGCATCCTGAGCATGTAGAGCAATATTCAAGATTATTTTTATATACCGGTCTAGCGCTCGCATTGCTGACTATTTCTGCATCTGTATTTGGTCTTATGCTTGCATCCAGCATGGCTAATCTTTCTATGGCACTAGCTACAGCTACTGCAAGCATCGTTGGGGGAGCTGCAGGTACATATGGTTTTTTTGAAACCTATCATTTGCTTTCAGCTAAAAATATTGTAGATTATGCGAAAAAAAACGATTATGAGCCCGCATTACAATAAAAATATAAAGGCTCGGGTGTGTTCCCTAAACTCAAAAAGAAAACTTAAGCTGCTGCCAATACTCATCGTAAAGCAGCAAGCTTTTTTCACTGATGTCCGATTGAATGACACCTCGCTTTAAAACCTCAGGCGATGGATATACGGTTGTATTGTTACGTATTTTTTTAGGCAATAAAGCTCTGCCGGACTGATTGGCAATCGCATGACCTTCAGTTAAAGCAATACTTGCGGCATTTTCAGGCTTTAATAAAAAATCAACAAAGGCATATGCTTCATCAGGATGTGGTGCATTATTTAATATACTTAAGCAATCGATCCAAATCACAAAGCCTTCTTTAGGAAAGACAAATTGTATATCACTATTTTCTTGATGGGCTTTAAATGCATCACCATTCCAAGCTGTGCCGATGTGTGCGTCTTCATCAATCAATAATGCCTGAATGCTCTCACTTGCAAAAAGCTTAATCTGAGGGATTAATGCTTTAAGCTGTTTAAATGCAGCTTCTATATGTTTTGAATCTGAATCATTAGGGCTGTACCCTAAGCTTAACAGGGCTATTGAAAATATTTCACGTGGATCATCCAGCAACATCAGTTGATTTTTCCAGTTTTTCTCCCATAAATCCTGCCAAGATTCAGGGATGGATTTAACCCAGTGCTGATTATAAAAAATACCTGTGGCCCCCCAAACAAGCGGTACACTATACTGATTATTCAAATCATATGCTGCATTTAAAAAAATAGGATCTAAGTGTTTAAAATGACTGAGGCGCGCATGATCAAGTTTTTTTAAAAAACCTTGTTTTTTTAGTCGCTCAACAAAATAAGTAGAGGGTACAATGACATCATAAATAGCCCGGTTAGAAGCATGTAGCTTGGCATAAAGCGTTTCGTTATTATCATAAGTCGAGAAGTTAACTTGAATCCCTGTTTCTTTCTCAAATTGATGAATGAGTGCTTTAGGAATCTCGCCGCCCCACGAATAAACATTAACCATTTTTTTATCTGCTGCTGCTCCAACACTTAAAAAACAAATTCCCGCTAAAAAACAAATAACTTTCATCATGATGGTTTTTTCCTGGAAAGACGGTAAGCAAGCACAACAAATATCATTGAAATAGCAAATGTAATGCTACATAAAGCATTCAGCTCAGGTGTTACCCCCATACGGACCAAAGAATAAATTGTCAAAGGCAAAATATTAAAGTCAGGTCCCGCAACAAAATAACTAATAATGACATCATCAAACGAGAGCGTAAAACCTAACAAAAATGCACTGAGTACCGCAGGCCAAAGCAATGGCAATAAAACATGCAAAATGGCTTTGGTATGTGTTGCGCCTAAATCACGCGCACTATAATAAAAATTAATATCCAAACTATGAATACGGCTATTAATCGCAATAATTGCAAACGGCAAACAAAAAGTAATATGCGCAATCAGCAAGCTAAAAAAGCCTAGCGGGATTGCAGTCACATTAAAAAATATTAATAACGCTATCCCTAATAATAAATCAGGCAATATAATTAACATGAGTAGGGTACTTTGAAGTGAACGATTGGTTTTCTTACCGTTTAAAAATAAGTGCACACATAAAATTAATGCTGCAAGACTGGCTATCAATGATGCCATTGTTCCTAAAACAACCGAGTGTAAAAAAGCAAGCCAGAGCTCACTGTCTTGAAATAACTCCTGATACCAATGCATTGAAAACCCATGCCACTGGAGCGAAAACCGTGCTTGATTAAACGAATATAAAACCAAAATAAAAATAGGACAATACAGGAGCGTATAGACAAATAATAAGTATGCTTTTTTAATCCAATTTTTTATTATCATTGGCGTGCCATGCGAGGTTTTTGACGAAAAACAAGTAATAAAAAAAACAAAACAATCGTTAATAAGACGCTCGTTGCAGCACCTGCGGGCCAATTTTCTGCGACTAAAAACTGATTTTGAATTAAGTTACCAATGAGAATAGAACGCGCGCCACCCAGTACATTAGGAATATAAAAAAGTGTCATTGCAGGCAGAAACACGAGTAAAATACCAGAGATAATACCGCGCTTTGTGTTCGGCAAAAAAACGCGTGTAAATAACGCACAGCGTGTTGCCCCTAAATCTTCTGCAGCCTCTAATAATCTAAAATCAAAACGCTCCATATTCGTATACAAAGGCAATACCATAAACGGGAAAAGCGTATAAATTAATCCACTTAATACTGCAAAATTTGAATACAGCAGCGTCAATGGCGTCGTAATGATATGTAATTTTAGAAGTAGGGCATTTAGAACACCATTAAATTTTAAAATAGCAACGAGTGCATAGGTTCGCACAAGGGAGCTTGTCCAAAACGGGATAATAATCAACAATAACAACATAGATTGATGCTTCGATCGCACCAAAATATAACTAAATGGATAAGCAAGTATTAAACACACACACGTTGCAAGACTCGCCATCAAAAGCGAACGCAACATGACATACCCCATGAGTGGCGAAAAAAATGCTTGATAGTGCACTAGCGTAAAAGGCAGGGCAATTAAGTGCTGGTTATCTTTTGATAATACGCTTGCAACCAGCACCAAACATAAAGGTACCAAGCCAAACAAAAAAAGCCATGCGTAAACAAAATAAAGCGCCGGTGATTTATTTTTCATAAGGCAATAACACTTCCCAGCCTGTGAACCACTGTATCCAGACAGACTCATCTAAGTCATAAGCTAGTGCATCATCATCTTCATCAAAAAATTCTGATGCATTCACCACACGCCCTGATAACAAGACAACTTTTAAATCAACGGTTGAGCCTTTATAAACAATATCAATAATTTTTCCAGGTAACATGTCATGGGTTTCAGTCACTTCGTTTTGATGCCAGACACGAATATCTTCTGGACGAATCATTAGGTGAAGCTTTGTGTTGACTTGATAATGATTTGTATTTTTACAACGCAAAAGACGGGTCTCAATTTCTACAAATAAGTCATCCTTTTCTTCTGTCTTCACTTCAACATCAAAAATATTGGCTTCACCTATAAATTCTGCAACGTACAAATTATTGGGTGTTTCATACACTTCGCGCGGTGTTCCAATTTGCTCAATATGTCCGTGATTAAAGACCACAATGCGATCAGACATCGATAACGCTTCTTCCTGATCATGAGTAACAAAAATAAATGTCATGTTTAAATCTTTTTGTAGATTTTTTAACTCATACTGCATGGCTTTACGTAGTCGGTAATCCAGTGAGCTTAAAGGCTCATCCAGCAGTAACACTTTAGGGCGATTAATAATAGCGCGTGCAATCGCAACACGTTGTTGTTGACCACCACTCAATTGCTGTATTGAGCGCGAACCAAATGATTCGAGTTGAACACGTGATAATGCTTCTGTAACACGTGCCTGAATCTCAGGATCTGGTGTTTTTTTACAGCGTAATGCAAAAGCAATATTTTCAAATACATTCAAATGAGGAAAAAGGGCGTAACTTTGAAAAACGGTATGTACATCACGTTTTTGGGGCGGTAACTCCGTAATACATTGTCCATGAATATAAATCTCACCCGACAACGCCTCATCAAAGCCTGCAATCAATCGCAGTAGCGTTGTTTTGCCACAACCAGAGGGCCCTAATAAAGTTAAAAATTCACCTTCATGCACTTCTAAAGAAACATTTTTTAAAATAGGCGTCATGCCATAAGACATAAACAAATTTTTAATTTCGATAGGGGGCTTTGAATTGGAAAGATTAGGCATAAGCGAGCAGGTTCAAAAGCGCTGATTATGCCCGTTTTGTTTGTTTTTGTCTACCAAGCAGCCACTTTCTTATCAACATGACCCAAGCTGCAAATCTCAGATACGCCACCGTTATTACAAATCATGAGGCCTGATTTATAATCAAATTTCAAAACACCGCCTTGCCACATACAGCAGCCTTTTAAAGCTTGCATATCCATAATCGCCGAACGTTTACAATAACAACTAGAATACCGTCCGTTATTACACACATAACGACCAGCAGATGAATCACAATATTGCACGCCACCCATTTTGCTACAGCAATTGCTTCCACAAGAACTGCCACTAATGCCTGCATTAGCAATACCAAAAGGAGAAAAAAATAAAGCGCCCAAACAACATAATAAACCCAACCTAGACATGATATTATCCAACAGGTGATCTTATCTTGAGTATAGCGCGTGAATTATAACTTGCTTTCTGACTCACTTAATTCAAGCGTTTGTGGGGCTGCTTCAAGCTCTACAGATTCTATTTTTTGAAAGCGTCCTGTAATTTTTTTAGCCGATATATTAACATCACTCGCATCTTGTTGCGCTAAATCAATGTGCTTGGTCAGCTTATCCATGCGTTTATCAAAACGTTTAAAATCATCAGCAAGTGCTTGCAAATGTTTTTGAATAATATGCACTTGGCGCTTGGTCGCATCATCTTTTAATACAGCACGCGCTGTTGTTAGCACCGCCATCAAGGTGCTCGGAGACACCAACCAAACTTTTAAGCGCTGTGATAATGCAATAATTTCCGGATAATTTGCATGAATTTCAGCAAAAATAGCTTCTGCTGGAATAAACATAAAAGCACTGTCTGCTGTTTCATGAGGGATAATATATTTTGCTGCAATATCTTTGATATGCTTTTGTAAATCTTGTCGTAATTGCTGTTGTAAATTTTTACGCTCATAAGATGATCGCTCGGTATTCATTAGTTTTTGATAGCTTTCTAACGGAAACTTAGCGTCTATGACAATATTTCCCGTAGGATCAGGCAAAAACAAAATGCAATCTGCACGTTTTTGGTTGCTCAGCGTATACTGCAGCTCATAATGATTGCTTGGCAACATATTGGCAATTAAGCTCGCTAGCTGCACCTCGCCAAAAGCACCACGTGCGCGTTTATCCACTAAAATATCTTGTAAGCTCACAACATGTGTCGATAATTCTGCAATTTTTTTCTGCGCTTCATCAATAATCGTTAAACGTTTAACAATATCTGTAAACGTTGATGTGCTTTTTTCAAAACCTTCTGTTAAGCGCTGATTAACTTGCTGGGTCACTTGATTGAGCTGCACGCGCACTTCTTCTGTCAGTGACTTCAAGTGCGTGGTTAAACCGTCGGTATGATGCTTGAAGCTATGGTTCATTTGCTCTCGCACATCCGTCATTTGCTTTTGAATGCTATCACGAATAATTGCCTGACTTTTATGCTCACTTTCTGTGATTTTAGTTTCAATCGCATGCTGTCCCGATTGATATTGCGCTTGAAGATCTAATTGAATTTGATGTAATTGCTTTTTAAAACCACTCAAAACAAAAAAAAGGACGCCCGTTGCAAGCAGAGAAAGTACCAATAATAAAAGTATCAAAGCAGTCACTCATCTCATTTTTAAATTTATGATTTCAAAAGTATACCGTGATTGATTTCAGAATAAAAATTCAGTACCGTGATCGAGATAATTTCTCTTAAAATAAATCTAATGGACGTTTTAGAACAATTTGAAAAAATACGCACACAAATTAGACGTTATGATTATGCTTATTATATTCTTGATGAGCCGTTAGTACCTGATAGCGTATATGATAATATATTCAGAACCTTACAAGCCTTAGAAGCAGAGCACCCTGAGCAAATCACACCGGACTCACCCACACAACGTGTCGGGGCAGCACCTGCAACGGCATTAAAACCCATTGCTCATGCAAAACCGATGCTCTCGTTATCTAATGTATTTCTAGAAGATGATTTAAAACGTTTTATTAAACGCCTCAGTGATGAGTTAGAACAAGACCCAGATACCCTGACGTTTGCATGCGAACCTAAACTAGATGGACTAGCTGTTAATTTAACCTATGAGGCGGGTATTTTGGCCCATGCAGCAACCCGAGGGGATGGAGCGGTCGGAGAAGATATCACACAAAACATAAAAACCATTGGCAGCATTCCATTAAAGCTCATGACAAAAAATCATCCAAGCACACTCGAAGTGCGTGGTGAGGTTTTCATGACAAAAGCAGGCTTTGAGGCTTTGAATCAAACGGCTCGTCAAGCAGGCACAAAAACGTTTGCAAACCCACGTAATGCAGCTGCGGGGAGTTTAAGGCAGCTTGATTCAAGCATTACAGCAAAACGCCCTCTGGCTTTTTATTGCTATGGCATTGGCAAAAGCAGTGACGATTTTAAGTGGCCTGATAGCCATATCAAGCAATTAGATTATTTAAAAAAAGCAGGATTTCCTGTTCCCAAGGAAACAATACTGAAAACAGGGTTAATTGGTTGCCTGGATTATTACAATCATCTCGGTGAAACGCGTGAAGAGCTCCCATTTGAAGTCGATGGCGTGGTGTATAAAATAGACAGTATTACAGCGCAAAACCAACTTGGTTTTATTGCACGTGCACCACGCTTTGCCTGTGCTCACAAATTTCCAGCAGAAGAAGAAGTCACAACCCTTTTATCTGTTGATTTTCAAGTCGGGCGCACAGGTGCACTAACACCTGTTGCCCGTTTAAAGCCGGTGAGTGTTGCAGGTGTCACTGTCAGCAACGCAACGCTTCATAATATGGATGAGATCATTCGTAAAGACGTACGTATCAATGATGAAGTGATTATCAGGCGGGCAGGGGACGTTATCCCTGAAGTCGTGTCTGTTGTGTTAGATAATAGACCGGCTCATACCGAGGCTATTTTATTACCAGCCACGTGCCCTGTATGTGATGCTGAAGTATTACGACTGCCAGGCGAGGCCGTTGCACGCTGTACGGGTGGCTTATTTTGCAAAGCACAATTAAAGCGTGAAATTTGGCATTTTTCTTCACGTAAAGCACTTGATATTGACGGATTAGGACAAGGCCTAATCGACCAACTCGTAGATGCTGATTTGCTTGAAGATGTTTCGTCTTTGTATGCCTTAGATATGGAGGCCGTCAAAGATTTACCCCGAATGGGCTTAAAATCAGCTGAAAATTTAATACAATCTCTTGAGACAAGCAAAAAAACCACGTTCGCCCGTTTTTTATATGCACTTGGCATTTCAAGTATAGGCGAGGCCAGTGCCCGTGCATTAACAGAGGCTTTTCCAACGCTTGATTTACTTAAAGCCGCCTCTGAAGAGGCTTTGATGGGATTACAAGATATAGGACCTGTTGCAGCAGAGTCAATTACACATTTTTTTGCACAACCGCATAACCAGTCAGTCATCAATAAACTCATTGAATACGGCATTCATTGGCCTGTAGAGCAAGCAAAAATTGTTGATGAAACGCACGCTTTTTATGGAAAAATATTTGTTTTAACAGGCACACTTGAGCACATGAGCCGTGATGAAGCGAAAGCCAAATTACAAGCGCTCGGTGCACGCGTTTCAGGCTCTGTCTCGCGTAAAACAGACGCCGTGATTGCGGGTCGTGACCCAGGCTCTAAAGTCACTAAAGCCGAGAGCCTTGGGGTAAAAATACTCTCAGAAGATGATTTATTGGCGTCTTTAAATTAGGGGTATATCATCCCCCTAGCTCATCATTTATTTTTGACTGTTTACCTTGTCTGAATTTTTTTTAAATACACTCTTTGCTTTATTCACCGACTTTTTAGCTTTTTCTTTGCGTCTTTAGCTGCTTTAGCCATCGGGCAAGGCATACACGAGCCTGTACAAGAAGAGCAGGACACAACAGTCCCATTGACTATCTTACAACATTAATCTGCAAATACACTTCCACTAAAACTCAGTGATGCAGCACATAAAATAACAGCTGGTAAAATAAGTAATTTTTTCATGGTATACTCCTTTGATAACAAAAAACGCATATCACACCCTGAAGTATAGCCTATTATTTGAGCAAAAAATAAACATGAAAACCAAAGATTTTAATTTTAAATTACCACCCGAGCTCATTGCACAATATCCATTAGATAAGCGTACTGATTCAAGGCTACTGCATTACACGCGTGCAACTAAAAATATTAAGCACTCGCAATTTAATGCACTCGTGGATGCTTTAGATCCTGGTGATTTATTGGTTATGAATAACACGCGGGTGATTCCCGCGCGTTTATATGGCCAAAAGAGCACGGGCGGACGTGTTGAGTTATTAATAGAGCGTATTTTATCTAACACGCAATTTTTAACGCATATTAAAGCCAGTAAAGCCCCGAAGTCCGGTGCGCATATCACATTAGATAATGCGGCATGGGACATTAAAGTGCTAGATAAACAAGATAGTTTATATCTTTGTGAATTAGTCACTGAAGGGGATGTAGATACCATGCTAGATAATATCGGGCATATTCCATTACCGCCTTATATTACGCGTGAAGATAAAATCGCTGACTTTGAACGTTATCAAACCGTTTATGCCAAACATAATGGCTCGGTTGCAGCACCTACAGCGGGCCTACATTTTGATGATGAAATACTGAAGGCATTAAAAAATAAAGGCATTCAAATTGCCTATGTCACACTACATGTGGGCACTGGTACTTTTCAGCCGGTGCGTGTTGAAAACTTAGCTGATCATCATATGCATACCGAGCATTTTGAAATAACCCAAGATTTATGTGATGCAGTCGCACATACTCAAAAAGCCGGTGGACGTGTTATTGCTGTCGGAACCACGTCTCTCAGAGCACTTGAGAGTGCAGCGGGAGAGGGCGCGCTCAAAGCCAAAGCCATGGAGACCAATATTTTTATTTATCCAGGCTATGAATTTAAAGTGTGTGATGGCTTAATTACAAATTTTCATTTGCCCGAATCAACACTCTTAATGCTTGTTTCGGCGTTTATTGGATACACCGAAACCATGGCACTGTATCAAGAAGCAATTACCCAAAAATATCGATTTTTTAGTTACGGGGATGCAACGCTTTTATTATGAATACAGATTATATTCCAAACCTGACACACCCCTCAGGACAAGTGCTCACAACGGCTGACTGGACCGCCGCAGGCGTAAATATTGCGACTTGTGATTTATCTGCTCTATTAATCAAGCCAGGCATTAAATATTTAAGTCAGCTCAAGAATCTAAAACAATATTGGCACTGGCCAGGGCAGTTGTTATTAAATACAAGTGATTTACTACGCAATAAAGCCGGGATGATTCAAATCCGTTCTCTTTTTGATGGGCGTATCTTAAAGTTTACAGAAGAAGAAATCGCGGCACTCATTCAGCACCTTAAGTCAGATGATATTGCAGAAGATAATTTTAAAGAAAATAACGCGCCCTCAGAAGATGCATTAAAGGGCGTTATTTATACCTCAGAAAACACAACTTTTTCAATTCAAGATAAAAAAAATGAGCTTGATTTTTTAATGTTAGATCAAAACTGTGCATGCCCTGCATGCCAAGCAAAACTCACACGTGCTTATTTTCATCATCTTTATGTGCATACACCGCTTTTATGTCATCGCTGGTTAATTATCCATAACCAATGGATAACACACCACTGATTATGGGCTGGTATTATCCCCTAACTCCGTATTAAAGTTTAAGGTGGCTTGATTTTCAGCGATTTTATCTTCATCAACAAAATAGTCAGGGACTAAATTTAACAGCGTAATAATATCAAGAGTAATCGTACGAAATTCAGTCCGTAAATTTTGAAAAACCAACATCATTTCTTCAGCACGTCCACCAAAAATAGCCAGTTCATTTGCGAGCGCTAAATTCTCATGTGTGGGTGCCTCATGAATAAGCCAAGCCTGACTATCAGAAATCAGTTGACGATGATCTTGCGTTCGTTCATCAAAAGTTTCGCCTAAACGAATGAGCTCTTCTTGCTTTAATTTGAGCTCCTCTTCTGCATGGGTACCTGTCTCTGTGCCGGAGTCTTTTTTGACTAACAGATAATCAATAAATATTTTTTGTATATAAACCTGATAATCATGAACTTGGTTGATTAAAATACCGTTAAATATATTTTTTAATGGCATCGTGAGTAAGTGATAGTAACGACTATTTGGATCGCTCAATGTTTGCAGCAATTTTTCTTTCGGCAATTTAATTTTAAATCGCTCTAAAATACGCTCAGCCGTTAAAATACCATACGTTGAGAGCCACTCAGGATTTTCAGCCATGTTTTATCCTTTTATCTTATGATAAATTTGTTTTAATTGAGTATCTCATAAGGTACCAAGATTTAACATGCCAGTATCAAGTTTGCTTTTATTAGATAAATCAGAATAACTGACATCAAAAAAGGCTAACTCATGCTCTAAAGATTTAAAAAATATACGACTCATTTTGGCATGCTCATCTTCTGTTTTAGCATCATTAAAGCATCCTTCAAGCAAACCAACCATCTGCTCCGCAGCAACTTTGAAACTGGGATCGGTGTAGGTTTCTAACCACGGCAAATAAGGATGATCTTTAGAAAACGATTCTGATGGATGTGTTTTCCCAAGTGAAGCATAAAGCCAAAAGCAAGGTGTCAAAGCTGAAATGTGAGCAGCATAACTATCTTGCGCCAATAAGTGCTCTCCATATTGCTTAATCTCAATAATAGGTTCTGGTGGCGTTTGAAAAAAACTGAGTGTCGTATCAGGAATATAATAGGTTTTATATAACTCAGCTTCATAAGCCAAGGTATCTTTTCTAAAGCTTGTCAGTGTGTCTTGTATTGCTTCCGTTGGTGCACATAAAGTAGCTTGCCTTAATGCATCACTGTAATAACTTAAGTAAATTTTATCTTGCGTTAAAAAGCGATTGAACGTCGTGCTTGGCAATGTTCCCGCACGTAATGCTTGATTAAAAGCATGATTTGAAATTTCTGAAAATAAAGGCTCAGCATTAAGCTTCGCTGGCAGTAAAATCATTTTGTAATACCCCATAAAAATGATGGACGGGCCCAAAACCTTGACCTATTGATAACTGACTTCCATGCAAGATGGCCTGAAATAAATACTGCTTTGCTTCTGAAACAGCGTCTGTTAGTGATAAACCTTGCGCCAAATAAGAAGCAATGGCTGCCGATAAAGTGCATCCTGTGCCATGCGTATTTTTTGTTACAACCCGTGGTAATTCAAACCAAGTCAGTTTACCTGCATCACACAGCACATCATGTGCTGTCGAAACATCCAAATGCCCACCTTTGACTAATACACTCATCTGGTATTTATCTGAAATAGCACGCGCTGCATCAGCCATATCATCAGTCGACTGAATCGATTGAATGGGTTGATTTAATATTTTTTCAGCTTCTAATACATTAGGCGTTAACAAATTCACATGAAAAAATAATTTTTTTAACGCGCCAATTAAACCGTCATCTAATAATGGACTGCCATTTTTTGAGATCATAACCGGATCAAGCACGACATAACGAGGCTTGTATTTTACAATCGCATCAATCACACGCTCAATGATTGCTTGGGTATGTAGCATACCTATTTTAATCGCTTGAATAGCTAAATCATCACATACAGCATTGATTTGTTGCGTCACAAATTCAGGCGATACCGGTTCAATCGCCTGTACGCCTTGTGTATTCTGTGCTGTTAATGCCGTAATCACGGAGGCGGCATACGCACCTGTTGCTGATATGGCTTTAATATCAGCTTGAATGCCAGCACCACCAGATGAATCAGAACCCGCAATACTGAGTACACTAGCTAACATGTGTGACCTCAAGCGCTAAGCTATCTAGTGCATCTAAAAAGTGCATTTTAAAGTGCCCTGGGCCTGTTGCTTTTTTTGCTGCAAACGCACCACATTCACCATAATAAGTGGCCGCTGTTTTTGCTGCTTGATATAAATCATCAGGCATTACAGCACAAAAAGCCGCTGTGACGGCTGTAAATAAACAACCTGTGCCCGTAATTTTTGGCATCATCTCTGAACCGCCTGAAATGTATGCGATTTGGCCATCAGAAACAACCACGTCTGTTGCACCGCTTATTAATACAACACATTGATTTTGATTTGATAAAAGATGGGCTGCCTTTTCTGCATCCAGGCTTTCAGCCAAACTATCTACACCTTTGGTTTGTACAGATTCACCAGCAAGTGCCATAATTTCACTGGCATTGCCACGTAGCACTGCAATTTGATATTGCTTTAATAAAGCCGCTGCGGTTTCTGTTCGGTATGCTGTCGCACCCACACCAACAGGATCAAGAATAATAGGAATATTTAACTGATTTGCAATGCTACATGCTTTTTCCACGCGTGTCATAAAAGTAGGATTTAAAGTCCCTAAATTAATCACTAAAGCTTGAGATATTTTAAGTAAATCTTCTACTTCTTCAATGGCTTCACTCATAATAGGGGAGGCACCCAGGCAAAGTAATCCATTGGCAATAAAATCCATCGTGACATAATTTGTCAAATTTAATACCAATGGACTTGCAGCTTTTAGTTTTAATACATGCTCATATGACATAAGACATTGCTTCCTTTAATTGTTGTGTTGTCTGTTGAATGGTTTTTGAGGCTTGAATGGCACTGATGACGGCAACACCTGAAGCACCTTCAGCCATGACCTTTTGAATGTTGGTTGCATCAATACCACCAATTGCAATCACTGGGTGCTTGGAGGCTTGCACAACCTGTCTTAAGCCAGAAAGACCCCAAATCATTTTGCAATTGGTTTTAGTTTGTGTTGGAAAAACCGCGCTGGCAGCAACATAATCAATACAATCGAGCTGGTTTGCTAAATCAAGCTCATCGAAGCTTTCAATAGACAGCCCGATGCACTTATCAGGCCCAAGCCGCTTACGGGCAGCTTCAGGCGAACCGTCTGTTTGCCCAAGGTGCACACCGGCGGCATTCACCACTTCCGCCAAGGCAACCGCGTCATTAATGATTAAAGGGATTTGTCTTGCATCCAAGAAATTTTTTATGGCGTATGCCCAAGTATAGGTTTCAAATCGCGTCAAAGATTTTGCGCGAAACTGCACGTGCGTTACGCCGCCTAAAATAGCCTCTTCGAGTAATGCTAAATACTTCGGTAAAGTATGATGCTTTTCAATGTGCGTAACAAAACACAACATAGGTATTAGTTGTTGCATAACGCTCCCTTCGCAGGCATGACCCAGAGCAGGTTATAAGGGTATTTCTCAGCGCGAATGATTCTCGCCCACCCCTGGTTTGGGCCGATCCTTTAATAGGGCCTGCGCCTAAAAACCAGGGGGGAGAAGGGAGGCCGAAACATCGGGGGGGGG
>JAALKW010000004.1:30008-35208 GCA_011087865.1 Legionellaceae bacterium | reverse complement strand
TTATAAGGGTATTGCTCAGCGCTAATGATTCTCGCACATCCCTGGTTTAGGGCGATACTTTAATAGAGTCTACCTTAAAAATCAAGCGCGAATAAGAAACCATTAATTATTGCTTGTGATCAATATATTTACAAACAAGCTAATATCTGTTATTGTGTGACGACTTTAAGTGTAACTGGGGTAAATAAAATGGCTCAAGCAAGTCTTGCAAGCATATTTCAAGGTAATGGACGTTATAATACTCAGCCACTACATTTACGCGCATTGCACGATCAATTACAAGATCATGACATGGGGCAATTAATGCCTAAGTCACATGATACAGTGGAAGTTTTGGCACCTTTTCGTGCGGGTGATCCCGGTCTTTTCATTGCTCAAACCGAGGGTGTCGGCTTAGCTTTAGCCAATCATGCAATTCATCATATTCTTATGCCCATTGGGCCAAGACACTGGCGAAGCATGTGTCTCACCAAGCCAACTGCTGAATCAGAAAGATACCAGCTGGAACTCTTTGATCCTCGCGGACCAAATGGTGCTAAATGCATTAAAAATAATATTTTAGCCTTATTAAGCGCATGTGGTATTGAAAAAGAAAATATCGACATTCATTATACAGGCCCAGAAAAATCACAAAAAGATCGCTATGCATGTGGTGATTTTACTTGTGCTTATAGCCACCAAAAAATGCGAGATTTAGGCGTCGAAGCAACACATTACAATCAAAAATTAGTTCATGTTTATGAAACCTATGGCAATCAAAGGCACTCACTTCGAAAGGCATCCAGAGAAGAAACAAGACAAACAAAACTGACAAGCTTTCGCTTACAGGAGCCAGCAGTACCAGTGACAGATAGAACCACCTTTAATGCCTATCTCAGCGATGAGTATGCACGTATTTCTTACCTGACAAACCCCCATGAAAAGTTAATCTTATTACATCAATTAAACACAAGCATAGAAAGTTTTGAGGCAAAAGATACTGCTCAAGCACCTCGTTCAAACTCTTTTTTTAAGCGTCCTGAGAATTTACATGAACAAATACGCACAGCACTGAGAAATCAAAGCACCCAAATCATCACAGACTTTGATAGATTAACTGCCGCGTTTCGTGAAAAAATAGATAATCTTATTGCTCGACAATGTACGGTAGCTGCTGACGCAGCCAATGCTTTACTTGCCGATTTAGAAGAAGCAAAGCAACGCTTCATACATTCACATGATTTAATTGCTTTTCATGAAAACATTAAGCGAGAATTGGATAAAATAGAAAATCATCAAATATTTGCAACCAATCGAGATACAGAGTGGTGGCAACCCATTAAATTATTGATTGATATTTTAAGATGGATAATTGGTGGTTATACAACCGACACCACCCATAAATTTGAGATTTATACAGAAGGCTTGCTGTCTCTCGGAGAAAACGAAACCGTTTCTAGTCAGCCCTAAACACGCACCAAAGAGCATCTTTAGCCTGTATATATCACCTAAATCATTATGTTACGGTGATATATCACTTTTTAAAGCTCAGTGAAAACATCAATCATATAAAAATATAACTCTCTTTCCTGGCATCGCTGTTGTATAGATTATTTAAAATGTTAGACTTCTCTTCGTCTCAGGATTGACTTAAAATAACGCTAATGGTATTGTAAATAGACATTTTTTGTGCCGGAGATTATTATGCCATTGAAATCATCAGATACCGTAACAAACCCTAGATCAAACCACTTTCAAAAGGCGGGGCGTTATGGTGTTATCGATATTGCGAAACAGCTCGATAACTGGCGTGATTTAGTTGCTCTATCTCAAAGTGACAAAAAAATCCGTAATATATTATCTGAGCCAAATGCAGAAAACGCGATATGGGGATATCATTATAACCATCGCTTTCCTGGATTACCTTTTCCTGACGGTTTATCACAGCCAACCTACAAACAAGCTTTTATTTCGCGACATACCCTATATAAAAACGCAACAATCCATGAAAAAAGATTGAATAAAGACACACCAGAGCCCTTGCGAGGCGATAGAGAGCTTGTGCTTCCGGCTGTTACGCAAGATGGCTGGACACTTCTATACGCATCAGACGCACTCCGAGCTGACCCAGAGGTTATGATGGCAGCTGTTGCAGAAAATGGCTGGGCGCTTCGACTTGCATCACCAGCACTTAGGGCTAACCGAGAAGTTGTGCTGGCAGCTGTTGCCCAAGCTGGATATGTACTTCAATACGCATCAGAGGCACTCAAGGCTGACCGAGCCGTTGTGCTCGCGGCTGTTACGCAAAATGGCTATGCACTTCAATGCGCATCACCGGCACTCCGGGCTGAACGAGAAGTTGTGCTGGCAGCTGTTACACAAAATGGCAATGCACTTCGATTCGCATCAGACGTACTCAAGGCTGATCGAGCGGTTGTGCTCGCGGCTGTTACGCAAAATGGCGATGCACTTCAATGCGCATCACCGGCACTCCGGGCTGACCGAGAAGTTGTGCTGACAGCTGTTGCGCAAAAGGGCAGGAGACTTGAATACGCATCAGATGCACTCAAGAATAACCGAGACATTGTACTAGCGGCCGTTACGCAAAATGGCGATGCACTTGAATACGCATCACCAGCACTCCGGGCTGACCGAGAAGTTGTGCTGGCCGCTGTTAGACAAAATGGCGATGCACTTGGATTCGCATCAGACGTACTCCGGGCTGACTGGTCTCTCCGCGCCGTAAGCGCTGTTCCTGCACTTGCTCTGGCTGTGCAGCATGCAGCATCCACCTGCTAAACTATCCATCGGGGCTGCTGCTGTCTCAACCCTTGCTTTAATGGTTTTGCATGAATGGCCTGCCTTACCTGCTATCGCTGCGGGTGCTGCGACTGGAGTCGCAACAGAGTGCGGTTTGTTTGCTTTACAAAACGCCCCATCTCATACAAGTGATAACGCAGCGAACCCTGCTTTAATGAGCTAAAAATGAATTAGACCTGCCTCTTGGGAACTCCTTCATGAGGGTTCTCGGGGTCCTCTCTTTGTGAAAAGAATAGACATTTCTAACGATTTATAGATGTAACTTTCTCGCCATAACAGATAGAAAAAAACCAGTTAGTTTGAATTTTGCCTTATTAAGCACTATTGTAATGATATATAAATCATGTTCAGTAGGTCCGCATTATGCCTGAAGATAAAAAATCCATGCATATTAATAGTATGCCGAATGTCATGTCATTTGAATTTGCTCAAAATTTAACATGGCGTGAGTTCCTCAAGTTTTCTGCAACATCTAGTGAGAAACGGCTTACTTCTTTAGAGGAGGAGCAGCTGTGGAAGCAATATTATGAACAACGGTTTATTGGGGAAAGCTTACCAGAAGGGCAAACTTATAAATCTGAGTTTAAAAGAAGGCATCAGTTATATAGAAAGGCAATGATAGAGAACACGCCTACTCAAGCGCTATCTAAAGAGCTAAAGTGTGATAAAGAGGTTATACAGGCTGCTCTTTCGAAGCATTTCACGGCATTGCGGTATGCTTCAGATGCATTAAGGGGTGATAAAGCGTTTGTACAGGCTATTGTTGAATCGACCCCGATGGCACTTGGGTATGCTTCAGAAGCATTAAGGAGTGATAAAGAGGTTGTAGAGGCTGCTGTTGCATCGAACCCCTGGGTGCTTCGGTATGCTTTAGGTGCTGCTGTAAAGGCTGCTGTCTCGCAGAATGGCATGTTCCTTCAGTGGGCTTCAGAAGCATCAAGGGGTGATAGAGAGGTTGCACAGGCAGCTGTTTCTCAGGATGGCATGGCGCTACAGTACGCTTCAGATGAACTTAGAAATAATAGATATCTTGTATTGGCTGCGGTTCAGAGGCATGGTATGGCACTTCAATTTGCCTCAAAGGAAATGAGATTAGATGAGGATGTCGTTAAACGGGCAATTCAACAGAATCCTGAAGCGGCGCAATATATGGTTCATGACACAATCAAAAGAGATGTGATTAATATATTTACCCTATGTATGCTTTTTTGCTTTTCCAGTGTTGCGGCTAATGTATTAGAACCGTACTATGCTGAGAATGAGGAATTGAAAGCTTATATTTCTTGTCTGCCATATCTTATGGTATTGGGGACACTAGTAAATGCTGCAGATATAGCTCTGACGATGCATGAGAAACAGCATTTCTCATCTGACACATTAAAAGCCGGGCTATTGGCACTGACTGGTAAGAATGAGGGTGATGAGTCTGAAGATGCCCCTGAATTCGGTCCAAACTAATTTTAGAGATCTCTTGCATATCTGTAGGTGGTGTCGTTTTGGGAATAATAAAGTCTTTTATCCGCTTCCCTCAGTACTTCTAAATATTTTACATTGGTTTAATACATACAGCTTATTTAATTGACATAAAATACCTGTTATGTTAATATATTAAACAATAAATGGCGGTTTAATCGAGGTGTTTGTTATGGCTATTGGATCTGAAATAAGACAAAAAAGTCTAGCTGAACTGATAAAAAAGCATAAGGTCAGTACACCAGCTGCAATCGAGTTCATTACAGATGTCAATCAGTTTGCTGCTGATGCAGGTATCACCTTATCCCGCCAGTCTCCCAAAACTCAACGCTTGATTCAAAAGGCATTAACTGCCAAAGCATATGAGCATGCAGATGCCGCACATGACCTTTTTATTCAAATCTATCACCAAGGTATTAGAGAAACCGTTGGTAATCAAACCGGGCACAGAAATCAAGGACGCTTTAATATAACACCTTTACATACACGTGCCTTTAGAGATCAATTACAAGATCATGATGTGGCACAGTTAATCCCTCAATCACATGCAAATATAGCAGTCATCGATTCATGTAATCAGTATGATGGCAGCTCTATTCAATCCCAAAGAGTAGGTTTTGCAGAGGCTTTAGCAAATCCAGAAAAAAACCATATCCTCATGCCTATCGGGCCTGGTCACTGGCGTAGTCTCTGTCTAACAAAACCAACAGCAGGAGATCAAAAATATGCTCTTGAAATTTTTGACCCCTATGGCTCGACAGGTGCTAAAACAATTAAAAAATTTGCTTTGGAATTTTTAAAGCAATGCGGCCTAGATTCTAAAAATATTAGAATTAGTTATACTGGGCCTCGAAAGCCTCAAAGAGAAGGGTATGCTTGTGGTGATTTCACCTGTGCGAATATGACTCAAAAAGTACGTGACTTAGGT
>JAALKW010000004.1:0-29998 GCA_011087865.1 Legionellaceae bacterium | reverse complement strand
CCCCCCCCCCCCCCCCCCTCCGCTCTACAGTACGTGACCTAGGGGGTCAGCATTATAACGCTGCACTGATTGCAACCTATGAAGCAAAAGGTAATCATGAAGACGCTCTTCGGACAACATCACGTGCTGAAAGTCAAAAAATTTCACCTCAGCAAGAACGAAAAATCATACAAAAAGCACTTGAAGGAAATGATAAAAATTCAAGCAACTATAAAGAATTGTTGCAAACGCTGTTGCTAAGTCGAAATAGTATTTTTGAACAAGCAGAAAAAACCAAGACAAAAGCTAAATTATCTGATGAAGAGCTAGCAGCAAAATTGCAAGTTGACGAGTTTCGTCTTGCAGTTATCAAGCCCAAATAAGCTATTATTTGGGCTTGACATGCCGATAAATCACCGGAATTAAAGACAACAAACCTAATGCTAATAATGGCAATGAGATCGTCGGGTCTTTTAGTATGGTTAGACTTGGCGTTTGATTAGCATCAAAGAGATAGCCCATGCTGTGACCGACCCAAACATAAATACATGATCCTGGAATAATACCAAGAAACGTTGCCACCACAAACACACGCGGCGACACACCGAGTAATGCTGGAATAATGTTAACCAGCCAAAAAGGGAAAAGGGGCACCAGGCGTAAAAAAAACAAGTAAGAAAAAGAGTCTGTCTGAAAGCCTTTTTCCATTGCTTTTAGCCACTTCGTTGTTCTTGCTGCAAACCAATCTCGTAGTGCATACCGAACGGCCAAATACGCACAAAAAGCGCCCATCGTTGCACTTAAAATAACGATAAACGCACCCAGCGTTGTCCCAAATAAAAATCCTGCCGTCAACGTTAAAAACCAGGCCCCCGGGATAGAGATTGCAACCGCTATTATATACAGTAAAGCAAAACCAAATAACGCTGTGAGTAAGTGTGTTTGCTTCCATTGCATAAGGGCAACCCGGTGCAATTTTAATTGTTCAAAAGACAAATAGTGATAAAGCTCAAAATAAAAAAATAAACCCAATAAAAAAGTTAAAAAAAGCAATAAACCCCAACGTTTAATTGTATGCATATAACCCACTTAATTAATTGTTTTTATATTGAAAATATTGTACTATGCTCGGTTAAAAATTGCATCTTGGAGAACCGCATGGCCTTTTCAATTCTTGAACAAGCACTCACATTTGATGACGTTTTATTGGTGCCTGCATACTCTGCAAAATTACCCCGAGATGTTTTGCTTCAAACAAAGCTTACACGCAATATATCACTTAATTTGCCCCTTATTTCATCGGCGATGGACACTGTAACCGAAGCACGTCTTGCCATTGCTTTAGCTCAAGAGGGCGGGATTGGCATTGTTCATAAAAACATGACCATTGCTGAGCAAGCACGTGAAGTTCGTGCGGTGAAAAAATTTGAAAGCGGCATGGTGAAAGATCCCATTTCGGTTCATCCCAATAAAACGGTCAAAGATTTGTTGAGTTTAATCGAAGAACATCAGTTTTCTGGTGTACCGGTCGTTGAAGGTGAGCAATTGGTTGGTATTGTGACAGGACGTGACATTCGGTTTGAAACAAATCTAGATTTACCTGTTTCATCTGTTATGACGCCTAAGTCACGCTTAATTACAGTTAAAGAAGGCGCAAGCTCTGAAGAAATTCAACGTTTGTTACATAAACATCGTATTGAAAAATTATTAGTGGTTAACGATGATTTTTGTTTACGTGGTTTGATTACAGTCAAAGACATTCAAAAAGCAAAAGATCATCCGAATGCTTCCAAAGATAATGCAGAACAACTGCGTGTAGGTGCGGCTGTTGGACTTGCTGCAGGCACTGATGAACGCATTACTGCATTGGCACATGCAGGTGTTGATGTGATTGTCGTTGATACCGCGCATGGGCACTCAAAAAATGTACTTGAACAAGTCAAATGGATTAAACAGCACTTTCCTGAAGTAGAAGTCATCGGCGGAAATATCGCAACGGGTGACGCTGCAACCGCCTTAGTAAAAGCTGGTGCTGATGCCGTTAAGGTGGGCATTGGTCCTGGTTCTATTTGCACCACACGAATCGTAACAGGCATTGGTGTGCCACAAATTACAGCCATTGCAAATGTATCAAAAGCGCTCAAAGGCAAAGTGCCGGTCATTGCTGACGGTGGTATCCGTTTTTCAGGTGATATTTCAAAAGCACTGGCAGCAGGCGCCAATACCGTTATGATTGGCAGTATGTTTGCCGGAACCGAAGAATCTCCTGGTGAAATCGAGTTATATCAAGGCCGTACCTATAAAAGCTACCGAGGCATGGGTTCTATTGGTGCGATGTCACAAGCGGAAGGTTCAAGCGATCGCTATTTTCAAGAAAGAGGCACAGGCTCAGATAAATTAGTGCCTGAGGGTGTTGAGGCGCGCGTGCCTTATAAAGGTCCCGTACATACGATTATTCACCAATTATCCGGCGGATTACTTGCGGCCATGGGCTATACTGGCTGCGAAACGATTTCTGAACTGCATAAAAAAGCACAATTTATGCAAGTCACTCATGCTGGCATTCGAGAATCACATGTACATGATGTGAATATGACAAAGCAAGCTCCCAATTATCAAATTGATGAATAGAAGATAAATTTAATATGCAAAACAATACAAATGCCAGTATTTTAATATTGGATTTTGGCTCACAATATACCCAATTAATTGCAAGACGCATTCGTGAAATGGATGTCTATTGTGAAATATTTCCTTATGGTGTCAATCAGAGCATACTCACTCAACATCATTGGTGTGGTGTGGTTTTATCGGGTGGCCCTAAAAGTGTTTTAGATGAAAATAGCCCTCGAATTCCAGACTGGATATTCACATCAGGCTTACCTATTCTTGGTATTTGCTATGGTATGCAAGCTTTGGCGTATCAGTTAGGCGGAAAAGTTGAGGCTTCTCTTATTCGAGAATTTGGGCATGCTGAAATTACAGTGCATCCCAAAGACAGTTTTTTAAAGCAAATCAATCTTAATCACCACTTAGATGTTTGGATGAGTCATGGTGACCATGTTGTTACACCGCCAGAAGGTTTCGATGTGCTAGCTAAAACACGTGACATTCCTGTTGCTGTCATGGCGAACACAAAAAAGCATTATTATGGTCTGCAATTTCATCCTGAAGTGACACACACCCCTGAAGGCGTTAAAATTTTAGAAAGCTTTATTCTAGGCATCTGTCACGCAACGCCCAACTGGACCACGCAGCATATTTTAGATGAAAGTATTCAGAATATTCAAGAAACAGTGGGTCAAGAGCATGTTTTACTTGCCTTATCGGGCGGTGTAGACTCATCCGTCGTTGCAGGGCTATTGCATCGCGCCATTGGTCATCAATTACATGCTGTATTTGTAGATACCGGTTTATTACGGCTCGGTGAAGCCGAAGAAGTTGAACAAACTTTTTCAAAAAAACAAGGGATTAATTTTACAAAAATAGATGCAAAAACAAAGTTTTTAGCTGCTTTGTCGGGTAAAAAATGCCCCGAGGAAAAACGAAAAATCATTGGCGCTTTATTTATAGAAGTCTTTGAAGCGGCAGCCCTTACGATTCCAAATATTTCTTGGCTTGCACAAGGAACGATTTATCCCGATATTATTGAGTCAGCAGGGCTCAAGGGGCAATCAGGCACTGAATTGATTAAATCACATCATAATGTTGGTGGATTACCCGAGAACTTACCGTTTAAATTACTGGAGCCTGTTAAAGCATTATTTAAAGATGAAGTACGTATTTTAGGTGAAGCATTGGGCTTGCCTAAAAAAAGACTTTACCAGCATCCTTTTCCAGGGCCTGGTCTTGCTGTCAGAATTTTAGGAGAAGTAAAAGCAGAGTATGCTGAGTTATTAAGAAAAGCCGACGCTATTTTTATTAAAGCATTACGTGACGCTGATTTATATGACAAAGTCAGTCAAGCATTTGCTGTGTTTTTGCCCGTCAAAAGCGTAGGGGTTATGGGGGATGGCCGAAGATATGATCCTGTGATTTGCCTAAGAGCCGTTGAAACCCAAGATTTTATGACGGCACATTGGGCAAAACTTCCTTGGGATTTTCTAGACAAAGTCTCTCACAAAATCATTAACGAAGTACCAGGGATATCTCGTGTGACTTATGATATATCCGGTAAGCCTCCCGCAACGATTGAGTGGGAATAGTCGAATCAATGGGGCCAACTGACTTAGATTGGATGCAAAAAGCTTATTCCCTTGCTTTAGAAGCAGAGCAAGCAGGGGAGGTGCCTGTCGGTGCTGTATTGGTTTCAAATAATCAGCAACTTATTGGCCAGGGCTTTAATCAAACAATATCAAATAACGATCCCACAGCACATGCAGAAATTATTGCCATTCGAGATGCGGCACATCAGACGCATAACTATCGACTCTCCAATGCAACACTGTATGTCACGCTCGAGCCTTGTGTGATGTGTGCAGGTGCTTTGCTACAAGCACGAATTAAACGCCTTGTCTTTGCAACACGTGACTTAAAAGCCGGTGCCACAGGCTCAAGCCATAATTTATTACATCACATACAAATTGATGAAGGCGTATTACAAGATGCATGCGCTGATTTACTACGCGTTTTTTTTCAAAAACGACGATAAAAAACATCTCTAAAGCTAAACTCAATGTTACTGATCATGTATTGATCAAATAATGCTATTAATGTATAATTGAAGAGCAAAAATATTGCCCTGGAGGTCTTATGCCATCTACAACATCAGATAAATTAAAATCGAATCGAATCGAGATATAGTACTTGAGGCTGTCAATCACGATGGGCTGGCACTTCGCGACGCACCATACGAACTACAAGAAGATAAAGAGGTCGCGCTTGTGGCTGTCAATCAAAATGGAAATGCACTGCTTCACGTGTCAATGGCGTTGCAAGCCGATAGAGAGGTCGTGCTCACGGCTGTGGCTCAAACGGGCTGTGCGATTCGATATGCATCGCGCGCACTAAAAGCCGATAGAGAAGTCATGCTCACGGCTATAACCCAAGATCATCATGCACTTCAATATCAAGAAGGTGAGTACGAGGCTGACAGAGCGTTTATCCTCGACGCAGTTCGAATCAACGGATTATCACTTCGGTTTATTGATGCCATTTATTTTGAAAATGACGCTGAAATTATTACTGCAGCAGCAGAACAAAACATCGCTTCACTTCAGTATGCTTCACCTGAAATGCGTGAAAAATATAAAGCAATGAGTAAAGAGATCAACCAAACGGCCTTGATGGTCACATCTCTATTTCGAAGTAAAGGTAAAGAAAGATTAACTCAACTTGGAGAAGAGGCCACAAAAGATTTCAAAAAACACCTGCTTCGGTTTGCTGTGAGTAACCAGGGTGTCTTTAGTGCTAGTACTTTAGAGCGCAAGATATCAGATTCATTAGCAAAACATGATGAAACTGCTGCAAAAGAAGATAAAAATGCAAGTCCGTCTGGTTCAGGTGGTGGCGCTAGTTTGAATTAAAGGCAATGGATGCTTGAATCACTCACTACGCCAAAGTTTACCTTGATTTAAACAAGCTGCTTCAAAACCAACTCAAGGATGAGCTTTTCTTATCTTTCTATCTCTTTCGGTATCTCAATCCCCAATAAAGAAAATCCAAAACAAACTCAACTTGATTAAATAAACATCAAAACCTAAGGTTATAATACACCATATGGATTTAATCGGAGGCTTTATGCCATCCACACCATCAAGTTCCGAGAACCCCGGAAAACCAAGCCCTTTAACGGAGCGGGACGATAATGTAATTATCGAGGACGCAAAAGAGTTTGATGACTGGCGTGATATGCTTCGTTTTTCTCAAAGCAGTGACGCAATCCGTCATGTGTTATCTGACCCAAAGGTCGAAGAAACCATATGGCAGCATTATTATAACCAGCGCTTTCCAGGATTACCTTTTCCAGGAAACCCATCAGAAGCAACATATAAACAAGCCTTTATTGCACGACACGCACTATACGAAAATGCAATCAGAAATAACATCAGGCTTAACGAGCAAACCCCAGCACCTCTTCGCGGAGATAGAGATTTCGTATTGTCAGCTGTAAAGCAAGATGGCTTAGCACTTGGATGCATACCGGAGCACTTTAAAAGTGACAGGACGGTTGTACTTCTGGCAGTGGCTGAAGAATCGGGAGCCCTTCAATTCGCATCAGACGCATTAAGATCTGACAAAGCAATCGTGCTCACAGCGGCGAAGCAAAATGCTCAGGCATTTCAATTCGCATCAGAAGCATTAAAAGCTGATAGAAATTTCGTGCTCGAGGCGGTTAAGCAGGATAGTTATGCGTTTCGATACGCAGCAGACGCATTAAAAACTGATAGAACTTTCGCGCTCGAGGCAATCAAGCAATCTGAATCGGCATTGAAGTTCGTGCCAGTCGCATTCAAAAATGACAGGGCATTTATTCTCGAAGCGGTTCGTCTAAACGGGTTGTCACTTCAGTTTGCTCCAGCCTTTAAAAATGACCCTGAAATTGTCGTCGCAGCTACAGAACAAAACGCAGCTTCGCTTCAACATGCTTCGCCTGAAATGCAGGAAAAATACAAAACAACGGTAGAAGAAATCAACCAAAAGGCTTTGATGGTCACGTCTCTATTTCAGAGCAATGACATACTGTCGCAGATGGGTAAGGAAGCAGCAGATGAACTCCAAAAAAGCATACTGGCACTTGCTGTCAGTAAACAAGATGTCTTTAGTGCTGACACCTTAGAGCGTAAGGTATCCGCTTTATCAGGAGAGTATGATGAGGCCATTAAGCTTGTTCAAGCTGATGGCTTAAATCTTCAACACCTACCTTTGAAAATGAAGGCCAATCAGGAAGTCGTTCTCGCTGCAGTACAGCAAAATGGCTTAGCGTTAGAGCATACAACCCACGCCTTAAAAAATAATCCGAATGTTGTTCTTGCTGCAGTAAAGCAAGATGGCTTATCGCTCCAGCATGCTTCTGATGCATTAAGAGCTGACGAAACGATTGTCTCAGCTGCTATTGAGCAAAATGAAACAGCACGTCAGTACGCCTTGGGTAACCTCGATAGCAACCCAAGCCCGGGCACGGGCTGTATCGTGAGCTAAGAGATATTAAACATAAGTATAGGGTCTTTTTATAAATATCAAAATAAACCTAACTGCCTTTATTTTTATCATTAAAGTGCTATTATTAATATCACATAGCCTATTAATGTTTTTTAAAGGAGCAAGTAATGCCTACCGACAGACTACGAGAATACATCCTCAAGGCAGCCAAGCCGGCAGGATGGGTGCTTCAGTATGCCTCAGCTGAATTAAAAGCTGACCGAGAATTTATGCTCGAGGTACTCAAGAAGAGTTCAGTGGCGTTTCTGTATGCCTCAGCTGAATTGAAGGCTGACCGAGAATTTGTTCTCGAAGCAGTCAAGCAGAATGGCCGTGCACTCAAGTATGCGCCAACTTATTTCCAGGCTGACCGAGATATTGTGCTCGAGGCAGTCAAGCAGGCAGGATGGGTGATTCAGTATGCCTCACCTGCATTAAGTTTTGATAGAGAGTTTGTGCTCGAGGCAATCAAGCAATCTGAATTGGCATTAAATTTCGTGCCAGTCGCATTCAAAAATGACAGGGCATTTGTTCTCGAGGCAGTTCGTCTAAACGGGTTGTCACTTCAGTTTGCTCCAGCCTTTAAAAATGACCCTGAAATTGTCGTCGCAGCTACAGAACAAAACGCAGCTTCGCTTCAACATGCTTCGCCTGAAATGCAGGAAAAATACAAAACAACGGTAGAAGAAATCAACCAAAAGGCTTTGATGGTCACGTCTCTATTTCAGAGCAATGACATACTGTCGCAGATGGGTAAGGAAGCAGCAGATGAACTCCAAAAAAGCATACTGGCACTTGCTGTCAGTAAACAAGATGTCTTTAGTGCTGACACCTTAGAGCGTAAGGTATCCGCTTTATCAGGAGAGTATGATGAGGCCATTAAGCTTGTTCAAGCTGATGGCTTAAATCTTCAACACCTACCTTTGAAAATGAAGGCCAATCAGGAAGTCGTTCTCGCTGCAGTACAGCAAAATGGCTTAGCGTTAGAGCATACAACCCACGCCTTAAAAAATAATCCGAATGTTGTTCTTGCTGCAGTAAAGCAAGATGGCTTATCGCTCCAGCATGCTTCTGATGCATTAAGAGCTGACGAAACGATTGTCTCAGCTGCTATTGAGCAAAATGAAACAGCACGTCAGTACGCCTTGGGTAACCTCGATAGCAACCCAAGCCCGGGCACGGGCTGTATCGTGAGCTAACAGGTACTCCAGGTTAAGTCTCATCAATGATTTGATATGGAATAAGATAGAACTGTCGCGTGGGAATACGATTTTTAAGGCAACGCTAATGTGGTCAAGTTATGACTTAATTAGCTTAGTTTTTATCGCGAAAAGTAATGCGACCTTTGGATAAGTCATAAGGTGTTAATTCAACTTTAACCGTGTCACCGGTTAAAATACGAATATAGTTTTTACGCATTCGCCCAGAAATATGTGCTGTAATAATATGTCCGTTTTCAAGTTCAACGCGAAACTTGGTATTGGGTAAGGTATCAATAACGGTACCTGGCATTTCAATATGATCTTGTTTTGACATTTAGTTGGTTTCTCAAAAATATAAACGCATAAGGCGCTTATAGTGCACTAAAATCAAATAAATCGCAAGATGGTTATCGGTGTAAAGCACGTAATTTTTTTGAGAAGATGAGCTTAATTTGCTCTTCTTATTGACAACCAAACCAGGTTTGGGTGTAATGTTTTTTTTTTGAATATTAAGGATGATTTTTTGGGTGCTCAAGTTAAGTTTTCAGGAACACGTAATAAGCTAACCGCTTATTTTATTTTTTTGTTAGCAACTGCCTTTTATTTATACGAATTTATTTTGCAAGTTGCACCCAGCGTGATGGCAGCCCCCATGATGCAAACGTTTGGCGTATCTGCCACAGGCTTTGGCATGATTTCAGCCTTTTATTTTTATGCTTATGCACCGATGCAATTACCTGCAGGCTTGTTATTTGATAGATATGGACCCAGAAAGCTCATGACGCTTGCGATTATTTTGTGTGCTTCAGGTTCTGTTTTTTTTGCATCAACGACGAGTATTTTTACTGCTGCTGCCGGACGCTTTATGATTGGGTTTGGTTCCGCTTTTTCGTTTATTGGTGCCTTAGTGCTTTTGTCTCGCTGGTTTCCACCGAATCATTTTGCAATTCTTGCAGGGATTGCACAGTTCATGAGTTCAGTGGGTGCTATATTTGGTGAGCGACCCCTTGCTATCCTGATTAGGGCAGTTGGTTGGCGTGACGCCAGTTTTATTTTAGGTGGGATTGGATTTATTTTAGCTGCTTTGTTTTGGCTTTTTATTCGAGATTACCCACATCAATCCACACAATCCATGCCAGAACAACGTTTTCGGGATGAGTGGAAACGTTTGCGTGCTGTTTGTGGTCGAAAATATACATGGATTACCGGTGTCTATGCGTGCACGATTTGGACCCCGATTGCTGTTTTTGCAGGCCTTTGGGGCATTCCTTATTTAGAAGTAAAGTTTAATATTGGCTTATTGGCAGCATCAAGCATGTGCAGCATGACATGGCTTGCTATTGGAATTGGTAGTCCTATCTTTGGCTGGTTAAGTGATAAATTTAAGAACCGGCGGCTTATTTTGGGTACCAGTGCGTTATTTGGGTTGTTTGCAACCACTTGTATTTTATATGTGCCTGGTATTCCTCAATCTTGGATGTATCTCATTTTGTTTTTATTTGGTCTTGGCGCTACGGGTCAAACCGTGAGTTTTGCGGTCGTCAAAGATAATAATGATCCCAGTTTAGTAGGAACAGCCTGCGGGTTTAATAATTTGTCGGTTGTGATTGGTGCTGCTGTTTTCCAACCTTTAGTAGGCCTTGTACTCCATCATGTGGGTGATTTGTCTATTGTGAATGGCGTTTCATTGTACGATCTTTCAGGATATCAAAAAGCCTTGATTATTATGCCGTTAAGTTATTTAATTAATTTCTTATTGGTGCTTTTTGTACTTAAAGAATCGCATCCGGATTATAAAAAATAAAGGATGTCTGAGTGACAGTGATATTAGGGATAGATCCAGGATCACGAATTACAGGATATGGCTTAATTCGTGCGACAGGAAATGAATTAAAATATATCGATAGTGGATGTATTCGAACAGAAACAAAAGCAGATTTGAGCCATCGGTTGCTTGAAATTTTTAATGGTATTCGTCAAATCATGACAGCCTTTAAACCCAATGAGGTTGCCATGGAGCAAGTCTTTATGCACCAAAATGCAAATACAGCGCTTAAATTAGGGCATGCCCGAGGGGCTGCCATGGTTGCTGCTGCATCAGCGCATTTTGATTTGGATATTAAAAACAAAATAGGGGAGTATTCACCCCGTCAAGTTAAACAAGCTGTTGCAGGCTATGGTGCTGCTGATAAAGATCAAGTGAAACAGATGGTCATGCGCTTATTAATGTTATCAAAAGCGCCTCAAGTTGATGCCTCAGATGCACTTGCTGTGGCAATTTGTCATCATCATATCAAGCAAAGTAATGTATTCAAACAAATGATTAATCATTGAGGAGTAAATCAAGATGATAGGCTGGCTCAAAGGAGAAGTAATTGATAAGCAACAACCCGGAAAATTAGTTTTAGATGTTTCTGGCGTTGGCTATGATATTGAAACCTCGTTGCCTTCGTTTTTTGAAGTTGAAGCTATTAAAGGCCCTGTGAGTTTACATATTCATACCTTGGTTCGTGAAGATGCAATTATTTTATATGGTTTTTCTTTGCTTGAAGAGCGTACTTTGTTTCGTGCTTTAATTCGTGTCAATGGTGTTGGACCAAAACTTGCGATTGCTATTTTATCTAGTATTCGGCCGGATGAGTTTGTACGCTGCATTCGAGAAGAAAATGCCATATTACTGACAAAATTACCTGGTATTGGGAAGAAAACAGCAGAACGCCTTGTGGTAGAAATGAAAGATAGGTTAGATAATCTTTCTGACTTCTCAAGTATGCCAGATACTAGTGCACCGCTTGGGCATGCAAATGAAGCAATGAAAGCATTAGAGGCACTGGGATATAAACCACAAGAAGCCAGCAAAGTGGTTAAAGCGTTAGATGATGGACAAAAAAATTGCGAGCAACTCATTCGAGAGGGGCTTCAAAGTCTTGCTACGCGATAAAATCCTTGCTGTGTTCAGGACAGCAAGGAAAATAAACGCGAATAATTAAACCACTGTGTGTTTTGGGTTTATCGAGTTCAATATACGCATGATGTAGCGCTGCAATCTGTTTGACAATAGCAAGACCCAGCCCACTGCCCGTACTTTTACTCCCAAGAATACGAAAAAAACGTTCAAAAACTTGAGATTCTAGTTCTTTAGGAATGCCGGGCCCATTATCACAAATCTCTAACATAGCGCGACCATTTTTAGGGCGAACCGACACCATAATATGTCCTTTATTTGGTGTATAGCGAATGGCATTATCCACAAGGTTTCTAATTAAAATACAAAGGGCTGTATTATTGCCTTTGAATTCAGGGGTTTTGTTATTGGTTTGAAATTCAAGCTCAATCTTTTTCTCAATCGCTTTAGGCGCAAGCATCGTCAGCATATCACGTGTAATTTGAATTAAATGAATGGTTTCAAATCCATTGGTGTTTGGTGTCTCCGGGACTAAACGGCTCATGGTTAGGAGTTGTTGTACAATATGAGTGGTACGATTTACGCTGGAAATAAGTTTTTCCAGTGCTGTATTTTTGTCATGGACAGAGTTAATTTTTAAAGCGACTTGTGCTTGTGTTTTAATTGCAGCAAGCGGTGTTCTTAGTTCATGTGCCGCGTCGGCAGCAAAGCGTTTTTCACGTTCAAAACCTTCTTGCAATCTAAAAAACAGTTTATTTAACTCATCAATGAGAGGTTTTATTTCGTAAGGTACTGATTGCAGGCTAACCGGTTCAAGGTGGCTGGGTGCGCGATGCGCCACTTCTTTTGCAATTCTATCAAGGCTTGCTAAACCGCGCCCAATAATAATCCAAATGAGCAGTCCTGATAATGGAAAAGTCAGTAGCATGATATAGATATCATCTTGGGCTATGAGTCGTCCTAATTCATTACGGGTATCATAGCGATCGGCTAAAATAAGACGGGTTCCTGATGTTTGGTTTACGGTACTAAAAATACGCCAACGTTTTTTGCCGATACATATACTGCTAAAACCATCTTGAATTTTACCTGGTTTAAGTTTTGGTGCCGTTGGTGAGTGTAGTAATTCTTTACCTTCGTTTGACCAGACTTGAAAACTAAAGCGATGTTTATTTTTTTTAATGGATGTTTTGTCTGAATTTGACGGTAGGGCATGTACTTTCATTTGTTTAGGAATTGCTTCTAGCGAAGTTTGAATCGATTTAAGCGTTCGTTTATTTGGGCTGTCTCCTAATAATGCATCGTATGATAAGGCTGAAACAGCCATTAATGCATCTAGATGGGCTTCAATATCTTTTCTATCGAGGTAATAATTTCCAATGGCGGTTAACGTTGTGGTAATCCCAATTGCGAGCAATAAATTAATCAGCAAAAATTTACGAATTGATTTTTTCAAGAGTGATTCCTACTGGATTATGGGATAATATTTTTTTCAGCGATATAGCCAATACCACGAATAGTACGAATAAAATCAGCATTAAGTTTTTTTCTCAAATTGTGAATATGTACTTCGAGCACATTGCTATCTAAGTCTTCATCCCAACCATAAATACTTTGCATGAGTTGCTCACGAGATAACACATGCCCATGATTTTCAAGTAATTTTTGAAGCAGCGCAAATTCACGTCTCGAAATATTCACTTCGGTATCGTCGAGTAAAACGGTATGCGCTGCAGGATTCAGTATAATATTTCGATACTGAAGGATCGTATCAGCACGACCTTGAGCGCGTCTAACCAGTGCACGAATGCGAGCACTCAACTCACTTAAATCAAAGGGTTTGATCATATAGTCATCAGCACCTGCATCTAAGCCTTCAATACGATTTTCAACTGATTCACGTGCCGTTAAAATAATAACAGGCGTTGTATTACCTGCTTGGCGAATGCTTTTTAAGAGTGTAAGGCCTGAGAGTTTGGGCAATGCTAAATCTAAAATAATCAGTTCAAATGATTCTATCTGAAGTGCCACTTTTGCAGATGTACCGTCTTTTAACCAATCAACCACATAACCAAATTGCAACAATCCGGTTTTAACCGCGTCACCCAGTGATTCATCATCTTCTATTAATAATAATCGCATGCGATTTTCCTATCATTTTTTTATAAGACAATGTTAAATTGTTAAATATTATTAATGATCTTGAACCTGTGATTTGGTTAATTTAGGCTTTATTTCTGATGTTTTAACATGCTTTGCAAGGTAGAAGGCTTGCAACAGTACAAACAGCAATGTACATCCAGCACCACCAAACAACTTAAAGTTCACCCATGTATTCGTGTCATAATGATGAGCAACATAAAGATTTGCAATCCCCATTAGAGCAAAAAAAAGTGACCAAGCATGGCTTAAATGCCGCCAAATTTTTGCATCCAGAGTAATATTGCTTTCCATGATTTTTTGAATAATCGGTTTTTTGCCTATGTATGCGGACCCTAAAAAAATAATAGATGAGAGCCAATAAATAGCTGTCGGCTTCCATTTGATAAACCAAGGATTATGAAAAATAAGTGTTGCGCCACCGAGTATAGTAATCATAAGCAAACTAATCACATGAAGCTTTTCGTAGCGCTGATATTTTATACGGAAAATAATGACTTGTAGCATAGAAAGCACAATGGCAACGGCTGTTGCCGTGTAAATACCAAAAAGTTTAAAGCAAACAAAGAAAATCAGAATAGGGAAAAAGTCAAACAATAATTTCATAGCATTCCGCATCGCTAGATAGATAATAATTTCCAATTATAGCATAGGTCAAACAAATAAAAGAATTTACTTTTAAGTTTAATTTTGTTACAATATGAAAAGATTATAACCTTGGTGACTTATGCATACAATTCAATCTTGTGATTTATTAGCTGAAGTAAAAGAAATCAAGTCTTCGGATGCACGGGCGATTATTCCTAAAAATTGCTATGTTCGATCTTATCGAAAAGCATTTCAATGGCTTGGCTTAGATATTTTATTATTTATATTAGGCATGCTATTGGTTTTTTTGAGCCCATATACAGCGACTAAATTATTAGGTGGCGTGATTTCTGGCGTGGCGACGGCAATGTTATTTGTATGGGCACATGATGCGGCACATGGCGCACTTTTTAAAAGCAAAAAAGTTGCCGAGTTATTGGGTACCATTGCCATGTTACCGTCGCTAAATATGTATCGTATGTGGGCTTATGGACATAATCGAGTGCACCATGGTTTCACCTCTTTTTCACCGATGGACTGGATTTGGCGCCCGTTTACACCCAAACAATATAAAGCATCATCACGCTTCCAGCGTATCTTATATCGTATTGAGCGTAGTTTTTTTACTTGTGCCTTTCATTATTTGAGGCGTGTTTGGTGGTCTGAAATGCTAGGTTTCAATCCAGGAAAAGATAAAAAGCAACGTCAGTACTATCGTGATGGCAAAGTGCTTGTTTTAATTTATGCGCTCATTATGTCTACCCTTGGCTATTGCTTTGCAGGGGGGGTAATAGGCATGCTTTCGGCTGTTATTTTACCTTTTATCGTTTTTAATTATTTTATTGCAATGATTGTGTACTTACACCATACGCACCCAGATATTCCTTTTTTTGATATCAAAAGTGAATGGTCACAAGTGGTCGGCGCGCTATATTGCAGTACGATTATAAAATGCTCTAAATTATCTAACATATTACTCCATAATATTATGACGCATGTTCCACATCATTTAGATGTCCGAGTTCCGTTTTATCATTTGCCGGAAGCCTATCAAGCATTAAAAAAAGAATATGGCGCATATATCCATGAGTATGAATTTAAATGGCGCGATGCCTTTAAAATTTTTAAACAATGTAAGTTATATGATTTTGAGCATAAAGTTTGGATGGACTTCAAAGATGATGCAGCACAATAAGCTGCATCTGGTTTATACAAAGTAAGCGGTGCTTTTCTCTTTTTTTTTTGCATAATAAAGTGCTTTATCCGCTCGTTTGATGGCATCATCAATGGATACATCTGCTGGTTTTATTAATGTAACGCCAATGCTCACGGTGACTTTAGCTGCTAATTTTTTTTGAATGAGCTCACAAATTTCGGTTGCCTTTTGTAATGCCGCTTCGTTTGAAGCATTATGCAATAATATTAAAAACTCATCGCCGCCATAGCGGCAAATAGAATCGCTAGCGCGGCAAGTTGACTGACATAACTGAGCAACATCACATAATATTTTATTCCCTGCAAGGTGTCCGTTTTTATCATTGATTTTTTTAAAATTATCTAAATCAATAATTAAAAGTGCATGAGGAGTTTTTTCGCGTTGTATACGCATGAGAGTTTCTTCAAAATTTTCTAAAAACCTTCGTCGATTAAATACGCCCGTTAATGAGTCCGTTGTAGCCAATTGATAGAGTTCTTCTTGCATCACTTTATGTTCGCTGACATCCCGCTCAATGGCCGCAAAAAATATTAATTTACCGGCGTCATCATAGATAGGGGTTATTGCAAAATCGAGCCAGTATTCACTGCCATCTTTGCCATAGTTTAATAAATCCACGCGAATACTTTTTTCTTCAACCAGCGCTTTCCTTATTTTCTTCAATGTATTTTTATTGGTTTTGGGGACTTGTAAAATACGAGGTGTTTTGCCAATCACTTCTTCTCTTGTAAATCCAGTTAAATCAAGAAAAGCTTGATTTGCATAGACAATTTTAGGGCCATCAGGCTCATCAAGTGGGGCTACTTCTGTAATTAAAACGACATCATTGGTTTTATCAATGATTTGTTTAAAAGGAATCTTTTTTTCCATTATTAGTATTCTTTTCAGTGATAATTAATTAAAGTGTAGTGGACTAATCATATTTTTGCTTGGAGCAATCTTATCAAATGAAAAGGATTTTAATCATTTGCATCTGTTTATATGCAAATTTTAGTGTTGCATGCACGCATTTTAGATTAATAGCAAAAGATAATAGTGTGATTATTGGTCGCTCCATGGAGTTTGGTCCAAATCTTGAAACAGAAATATATACCGTGAATCGTGGTACTTCGTTTGAGAGTAAAACGCCAGATGGTCAAGCAGGTTTTAATTGGCAGACAAAATATGGTTATGTCGCGCTGAATGGTTTTCATTTATTTCCTGTCAGTGGTGTAAACGAGCAGGGCCTATCATTTGATTTATTATATTTTCCTGGGTTAGCTAAATATCAACCCTACGATAAAAATAAAGCATCGAGCGCCATGCCTTATTATCAAATGGCAGATTATTTATTGGGGCATTTTTCAAATATTGATGAAATCAAAGAAGCATTACCTAAACTTAATGTATATGCAAAAGCATTAACACACGCCGGCAAAGCCGTCGTTTTTCCTGTGCATTATATTGTGACGGATAAGAACGGCCATAGTATTGTGATTGAATATATCTCAGGAAAACTTCATATTAATGATGCTCAATCAGGCATTTTAACCAATTCGCCGAGTTATGCGTGGCAAAATACGAATTTAAAAAACTACGTTAATTTATCTCCGCATGCGCCTCAGGCCATTAAACAAGATGGTATTAGATATGCGGCAACCGGTCAGGGTGGTGGGGCACATGGTTTGCCTGGTGATTATACACCGCCTTCTCGTTTTGTTCGTGTGGCTTACTTGGTCAATACGGCAGAACCAACAAATGATGCCTCTAAAACCATTAATTTAGCAGAACATATTTTAAAAAACGTGGATATTCCTTACGGTGCGCTTCGTGGTCCTAAAGGAGATAACGCGGCTGACGAGATGGATTTCACACAATGGGTTGTCATAAAAGATTTAAAACATCAGATCATATATTTTCGAACGTATTCAAATTTAGTCATGCAAAAACTAGATATGAATCAATTTAAATTTGCATCAAATTCACCCGAGTTTAGAAGGAATATAGAATGAGATTAATAGCTTTACCGCTTTTTTTATGTTTAATCATGAATAGTGTGTTTGCAGGTACAATGGGCGAGGCAGACTTAATCAGTCCTGAATGTCGTTTTGATGGCTGTAATCACTCCGCTTGGGAGTTTGGCGTAAAAGCATTATATATAGATGTAGAGTATGGGCACGATCCTTGGGTAACAGAAAGAGAAATCATCGATAATTTAGCCGGTTATACACAAATAGCGGCTAAATTAAAAGACTATGGTTGGGGTGCTTTTGCAGATGCAATGTATCATTTCGCCTCAGGAAAAGCCTTAGATATTAATATTTATTCTTTAGATCACACCGATAAATTTAGTGATTTACTCGCAAATGGCGGGCTAAGAACGATAACGCAGCGCTCTAAATGGGTAACGGGTAATATAGAATTACATCAGGTATTACCTATCGCAGATAATAATGCGATTCGAGTGTTTATCAGTGGAAATTATACGTATTTGAATAAAAAACGAGATTTTTATCGGCAAATTAGAAACCTTACTTTACGCGATATTGATTCAATAGAAGGCGAAAGTAATGGTGGATTTTACGGTGGTGGTCCTCGCTGGGGTGCGCATGTTCACTATAATTTACCCGACTTTTTGGCCAGTGGCTTTAGTCTATATGGGGAGGGGGCCGCCGGGTTACTTTTAGGTCGAAGTCATGCAAATGTGATTGCGGTGACCAGCCCTGTGACTGCTTTCGGCAGTATCAACCGTCGGGTACACCAATTTTCTGTGTTATTTGAATTCGATACGAGACTTGGCGTCAACTATTCCCATGCTACACGGTTTGGTTTGCTCGGTGCAGAATTAGGTTGGATGGCATTTGACTACCTTTCTGCAATTGAAGATAAAGCCAATGCAGAAAGTAGTGATGTCTTATACCAAGGCTTTTATGCGGGTATCAGGTGGCAAGGTGATTTTGCCTAATTAAGATAAATTAATTAGGGTAACTCGAACCCACTTTGATATATTGCTCAACGATAGGGCCTAGTTTTTCAACTTCACGTATAAAAGACTTAATATTTGCTTGCGTACAAAAATTAATATTTTCTTTCATAATAACGCCATTCATATTTGAGCCTTTACTTAAGCGAAGGCATTGACCTGCACTCAGAAACATAAACTGCACGCGATCGGGTAAATGAAGCACTTTTTCTATTTTTTTATTATCTATTTTAACCAGAAAGGCAGCTTGCCAATCTTCTGTTCCTGCACATGAAATCAGTGGCCAAAGTAGCCCTAAAATTAATACGCTCAAGATTTTTTTTACAGCCATTACAATCTTTCCTTAAATTTAGTCAATTAAAAACCCGGGCATTCTATCAAAATTTATATTTTATGATAAATTATTTTTAAATAAAAAGATTATGCTACAGTAGGGCACAACTATTTTTACTGAGATGATCAACCAATGCATTTCGAAACCGTATTAAAGTTTTGGTTTAATCAACTAACGCCAGCACAGTGGTGGAAGAAAGATATTGCGCTTGATCAATTGATTATCTCCAAATTTTCTTTTACACATCAGCAAGCAGTAGCAGGGGAGTTATCCAGTTGGCGAAAAACAGCCCTTGGACGTTTAGCTGAAATTATTGTTTTGGATCAGTTTTCACGAAATATGTTTCGTGGCACGCCTCAAAGTTTTATGTATGACGGTATGGCGCTTATTTTAGCTCAAGAGTCTATTTCTCAAGGTTTTGATCAAGAACTATCTACTGTAGAACAGTCTTTTTTATATATGCCTTTTATGCACAGTGAGTCTTTGCAGATACATCAAGAAGCTTTGTTATTATTTTCAGAGCCAGGCTTAGTAGATTCACTTGATTTTGAGAAGCAACATTTTGAAATTATTAAACGTTTTGGTCGCTATCCTCATAGAAATAAAATTTTAGGGCGCTCATCTACAGCATTAGAAAAACAATTTTTAACAGAACATTCAGGATTTTAATTTATTCTGAATTTTGTGAAAGCCATCTGAATAATTAGATACGATGAGGGCTGTAATAGTTCGAAGTAGCTTACTCAACACCCTCAATACTGGGAATCAATGGGGGAATCAATGGGGTCAGGTTCAATTGATAGCTTGTGTGTAGCAAAACACTCATTTCAAGAAAAATATTTTGTCAGGGCGTTAATATATCACATTGATACTGGTGATTACTCGCATAATCACCAGTATTGAAATACCGTGAGCCGCGGTCTTAACTCACTCATGCAATCGCCTTTCCCTAAGCTCAAGCTGTAAGACGGATAATCGATGAAGCATCACTATTTTGGGTGAAAAAGCGTTTAGTCGCCAAATAAATATCGAAAAATTTTGGCATTGAAGCTTTCGATGAAGCAATCTTTTTTTCCATAATATACAAGCGCAACTCATGCTCGGTATTAGCATTCATATTCGTGGGCATTCCTCCTTTTTTCTCCCATTTACTCACAGCCATATGCGACTCATGTGCAACTTTTTCACCAAAATCGCGTAGTGACATAGAAAAATAAGAACGAATAAACTTCACTTGATTACCTGTTAGCCGTGCATCTTGAATAGCAAGTTTCTCGATAACTTCATCGGCCATTTTTTTTACATCTATTTTAGGTGCCCAGTCACCATCAATAAAAATCATTTCAACTTTCTTTAACTCAACAGGAAATCCAAGGCCTTCGTAAATATAGTTGTTTACAAATTTATCTTTCATCACAATCCCCTTTCAAATTTTGATTACTGTAATAATTGGCATTAGATCATCAGAAAATGTGACAATGACTCTTAAGCTAATGCCATCAATATCATGGCCTTCAATGCAGTACTTCCAGTCTTGTGCCAAATCACTAATCGACGGATTCTCATATGTATCCTTTTTCTTGTTGCGTTTCCGTCCATAACTTTTTTCCCCAGACAAAAGTCGAATCACATCCAACTCCGATATATTTCGCTCATTTAGTCTCTTCTTGGAATGCGGAAGAAACACATAGCTCCCTTGCTTAATTTTTTCGTCTATCAAGGAGAATAATTCTTTATCAGTTTTTTTTATTGGTTTTGACGACACATTTATTCTTGATTAATAAGGTATGTATTATTATAGTTAGTGTAAACTGAGTTTACAACTGTTTTATTGCTACATTCGGTGCCATCAACTTAACTCTCTACTTTTGTAGGATTCCAAAGTTGAGTTGAAAGATTATCGTTATCCCTGGTTTACGATAACCTTTTAAGAATGCTACTTATTCCACCGCACCACAGCTTCACCAAATCGCTTCCCATAAAGCTCTGCTGTTTTTAAATCACCGATTGGCGGTGTCACATCTGGCGAATCATTTTCAGATTGAGCCGTTGCACCTAGATTTGATCCAACACGGTTTAATAAATGGCCAGCACCACTTTCTTGATCGTCAGCACCTGACTCATTACTAATACCAAGTGAAACCCATATCATGCCATGCTGCGATGCGAGCGTCACAAGTTGCACTAAAACATTAAAATTATCACCGGCTAAACTGTGCGTGTTTGTAAAACCACCGGCTAATTTATCTTTCCAATCTTGTGTCATCCATACTTTAGAGCTTGCTTCCATAAAGGTTTTTAGACCAGCTGCTGCAGATCCCATATACGTAGGCGAACCAAAAATCATGCCATCATATTGCTTTAATTCATCTATTTTTTGGCATGCATCACTGGCTTTGATTAAATCCACAGTCGTAATACCCGGTACTAGCTCCACCCCTTTGGTTATAAACTGAGCTTGTTTTTCGGTATGTCCTTGCTCACTATGATATATGACGGCAACTTTTAACATATAACCCTCCTTCTTAAATAATGCTATCAATTATAGACTAAATAATTTGAATGTTTTCTTCTTTATAGACACTAGACATTGTATTGCCATCCCATATATAACGATAATGAGCCCCTTGATTCACGGGGGCTGCAATGGCTTTTGGCCTAAGTATCGCGACACAGGTACCCCCTACATAACGAACACTTGGGTAACTTAATCCCCATGCGTTTTCTTCTCGCCGCTTTAATCCAAATGCTTGGCTTACTTCATATTGATTTACATCTGCGTTTAAATAATTATGATGTGTTGTTTGATTAAGCGGAATCAAAGGCTGAATAATTTTTGCAATATATTCACGCATTGAAATAGAGCAAGGTGCTTCGTTGGATGCGCGATAAAACCGCTCTCGATGAAATAAGGTCTCTTGAATTGCTGTTTCTATTGAGTTTGCAGCATAAAAAACACCAAAGCTTCCATCTGTAAACCTTGAGGCATGGCCTATGTGCGTAAAAGCCGCCATAATAGGCGTAGACCCTACCCCGCTCACCCATTCAGACTCAGGCACCAAATGAATTTCCCCAAGTTCGGTTTTAAGCCTCGGATTAGTTAGACCTTCTAAGGCAGCAATGGCCTCAAGTTCTTCTTTTGATTCAGCCCAATCAAATAATAAGACAGGTGGAAATTTCGAAGGCACCAAGCGATGTACTTTCATTTTAATAGCCACGCCAAAAATCCAAGAACTGTCTCACTTCAGCTAAACGTACAATACTGCCTTCCAACATAAAGGCTTTAGGCGTCATGCCGTTGAATGGTGCAAGATGATTGCTTCGGTTTATCCATGTAACAGCTTGCGTACTATCATCAAATAATAACCGTAGCGCTTTATATATGCCAAGCAGATAAGACACGCGATCACGTTTATCCCTATCCAGCTTAATAGTGCCTTTGGCTGTCCCTGTGGTATACGTTGAGCGAGGCATATTGCCCATTAAAATTAAAATCTCTTTTTCTTTTAAAGCAAAACGTTTGGCCAAATGAGATAAAGATTTCCAAATAATTTCATTAGATATCGGGGCTGTGGTTGCTTTGATTTTCTGCATAAGCATTATTTACTATAATTTATACTATTTAAATTATAGTCTATATGCGCTTAATTGTCTATATATAGACAATTAAACGCATGTTTCATGTAGAACTATTTTTCAACGCCCCTTCTCAGAAGTCTGATTTTTCTGATTCAGAAGCAAGTCAGCCAGTCAGTACACCTACTCAGCCCCCTATTTAAGTGCTACAAGTGCCTGATACAACGCAAGGATATAAATCTGTAGCAAACGAATAATTAGCAATTGCATCATTATTAATGGTCCAGTCAAATACACCGCCTATGTCAGGGTAAAGGTTAGGTGGTGTGTATGTATCACACCCCTCCCCTGTGCGTAAGCATTGCACTGCCTGCTGCGCCACACTTGTATCTACGACATAGCCAAGCGACGGATCACATCCACCATCACCGATTAGACAATAACCAATAACAACTTGAGATGGCCCTAAGCAACTCGTATAATTTAAAAAAACCCTTTCGGTACCTTGAGGCCAGTCTTCCAATAAATCTACTGCAAAAGCAACTGCTGAATCAGGTGAATTACTCAATGTACTAGAAGGCACGTCAGGATTAGGGTAGCAAATACCATCAATCCCAAATTGACAGCCGGAGTTATAGTTTTGAAAACCCACCCATGCCAGTGAACTGCATGTTTGCATAATTAACGAGGAATAATTTCCATTAATATTATCAAATGTAGCTGTAGCCGCTATATTCGTAATTTGTGGCGCTAATGTAATCAGCACGTTTGGATTATCGGCTTTAAAGCTGTTGATAATAGAAGCAAGATATGAGATATCGCAAGCTTGCGCATAGGTCGTTTTATCCTCACATCCACTGTCTGGTTCTGTAAATGAGTTCGCCGCATATAAACCTGATTCAATATCAAAATCAAATCCATCAAAGCCATAAGTTGTCATTAATGTTTGCATGGAAGCCGTAAAGGCTGCTTCAAAATCAGCGGGTGAGGTTGCCTGACTCACAGCACTATCAAAATCAACAGTAGCATCAGGAATATCTGTAGCAGCACCACCAATTGAAAGTAACACTTGGATGCCGTATTCATGTAACCCGTCGATATATCCTTTTAAATCAGTAAAAACACCATAAGGAGCCTCATTAATAGACTGAATATTAATATCACCCGGAGTTAAGGTGCTAAATAAACCAAATGAAATAAGAACATGAGTGTAACCCTTACTTGCAATATCCGCTACGTCTGGCGGGGTCTCCCAACCGGTTAAATATCCAATCATTTTTCCTGAGGTAACACTCAATTGATTGTTAGTAATAAGCGTCGTATCTTGTGTTGAAATAGGTTGATTTCGAGCATTCAATGCCAAGGAAAATTGCACAGCATTCAACTTAGCATCGACATTTTTTACCTTTGTTACTTCAAAAGCATGTGAAGACTGATTGCTGGCTGAAAACATACACCATCCATTCAGAGGATTAACCGTACAATCAGAAGAATTTGATAAAATATAATTAGAGCCTTTTAGCTTGATACCTGCACTTGAATAAGTGTGATTGGGAATATTTGTGCTCACAACAATAAAACCATCTCCTGAGTTACCATTTTTTGTAAATGATGTATTAAACAGCTTTTCTGCCGCATAAGATGATCCAGCCAGTATGACTAAACTGAGTAATAAGCTGATCTTAATTGCCCACACATTCAACTTCATAATTAATTCCTTCTAAATATAATATGAATATTAAGTTATATATAAATCGAACAAATGGCAGCATTTGCATAAATCTGGCCAGTCTTCAGTGTATTGATAACCTGATTGTTAGCGATATTAAACTGCCCTTGACCTAGATAAAAAAATCGGTAGCCACATTCCAGAGGGGCATCTCCAAAAACATGATCAAATCTAATGCCAGCGCCTGCCGTGACGCTAAAATTGACAGTGGTTTTATCTGAAAATAATTGCCCAGGAACTGGCGTAAAAGCGAGGGTTTGTGTCAGCGCGGTTTCTGAAAATCGGGTCGCCTTCATAAAATTAGGGCCAAGACCAACATCTAATGTGACATGATGCCCCTGTAAAGGCGTATCAATCATTGATTTGCCAACCACATAAAGCGGATATTGAATCAAGTTATAGCTATAAGAAAAATTGGAGAAACTATTTTCTTGGAGCACCGTGCCTGACACTTCTGTTCTAGGAAGAAAAAACCAGTTCAACCCAAACTGGGTATGCAATTGACCATAGTCTTTTCCATTCAAAAAGTAACCCACCCCAAATAGACCATTAAAATCCGTTCCATTGGTCACTGTCAGTCGGTCACTAATTAAATCTTGAATATGAATAAACTGTTCACTGCCTGGGCTACGCCAATAGCCACCCAATTGTATCGTCATTTGACCGTCTTTCAGAGAATGAATCGCAGACTCAGTGTGAGTCATTGATCCAGCATGTATGCTTTGAGAAAATATTTGAAAAAACAGGCCTAAAAATATGTAGCAAATCAAAGCTAAATCAAGTATTTTTTTCAATTGACTTGTCCCTAAGTTAATTTATTAATGATAATACTAAAAATAGCCATCGAAACAAAAGCGTAGCCGTTACAAAAAATAATTTAACTAAGGATGATAAATACTGATGAGTAATACGCCGGCCCCGAAGCCTTTATTTGATACACTCGATGAGCTTTTGCAGCAACTAGAAGCGCATGCCTGGACTTATCTTGATGATCCTTATGATTTAGATGACATTGCTATATCAGCACAGTTTTTAGTAGCATACAAAGGTAGTCAAGGTACATTCAATGGCTATAGGCGTGAGGTTGAACGTTTTTTACACTGGAGTGTGTTGATTGCGAATAAATCATTAAGTGATTTAGATCGTGAAGACATTGAGCAGTTTATTGAGTTTTCTCAGATGCCTCCTAAGGCTTGGATTGGCACTTCAAAGCCAGCACGTTTTGTCACTAAGAACGCTCAACGCGTCCCTAATCCTGTTTGGCGACCTTATGTTGTTACTGTATCTAAAGCTGCACACAGGCGTGGACAAGCCCCTGAGATTAAAAACTTTGAGCTTTCTCAGAGCTCTTTACGTGAATTGTTTGCCATTTTAAGCAGCTTTTATCAATATTTAGTTCAAGAAGAGCATGTAAAAAGCAACCCGTTTGCTTTAATTCGCCAGAAAAGTAGGTTCATTCGTAAAACGCAAGGGCCGATTAAAATTAGACGCTTATCTGAATTACAGTGGCAGTATGTGGTTGAAAAAACACAAAAATTAGCAGAAACCTCTCCTATAGAACATGAGCGAACATTGTTTATTTTATCAGCGCTATACGCCATGTATTTAAGAATATCAGAATTGACTGCAACACCTCGTTGGGCACCTCAAATGAATCATTTTACGCGAGATGGTGATGGCAACTGGTGGTTTACAACCGTTGGTAAAGGCAATAAAGAGCGACAGATTGCAGTGAGTGAGGCAATGCTGCACGCATTGAAGCGCTGGCGAAAACATTTGGACTTATCCCCCCTTCCCTCACCAGCTGATTATTCTCCCTTGCTGCCTAAACAAAAAGGACGTGGGCCGATTGCAAGCACAAACCATATCCGAAATTTAGTCCAGCTTGCTTTTGATAAAGCGATTGAACAATTACATCAAGACAATTTAGGCGAAGAAGCTGATACACTACATGAAGCAACGGTGCATTGGCTACGTCATACAGGTATTTCAGATGATGTGAAAGTACGGCCAAGAGAGCATGTTCGAGATGATGCGGGTCATAGTTCAAGTGCAATCACAGATAAATACATTGATATTGAACTAAGAGAACGACATCAATCGGCACGTAAAAAACGGATTTTTGATGATGAGGTGACCTAATGTTCGGCAAGGATAAAACTAAAAATAATTATATCACCACCACGTCAGGTAATGTGGTGTCTGACAATCAGAATAGTTTAACTGCCGGTCCTCATGGGCCCGTGCTCATAGAAGATTATAAACTGATTGAAAAACTAGCACATCAAAATCGTGAGCGAATTCCAGAGCGTGTGGTACATGCCAAAGGATGGGGTGCACATGGCGTATTTACTGTCACACATGATATTACAGCATATACATCTGCTGATATATTCTCAAAAATAGGTAAAAAAACAGAGATGATAGCACGTTTCTCAACGGTTGCTGGTGAGTTGGGTGCAGCAGATGCAGAGCGTGATGTGCGTGGTTTTGGTCTTAAATTTTATACTGAAGCGGGTAATTGGGATTTAGTCGGTAATAACACCCCTGTGTTTTTTATACGAGATCCATATAAATTTCCAGATTTTATTCATACGCAAAAGCGCCATCCTAAAACCAATTTAAGAAGCCCAACGGCCATGTGGGATTTTTGGTCACTATCACCCGAAAGCTTACACCAAGTCACTATTTTATTTTCAGACAGAGGCTTACCACAATCGGTCAGGCACATGAACGGATATGGATCGCATACGTTTAGTTTAATCAATGCAGATAATCAACGCGTATGGACAAAATTTCATTTTAAAACCCAACAAGGCCATCAATATTGGACCAATACGGAGGCGGCTAATATTGTTGGCCGAACACGCGAATCAACTCAAGAAGACTTATTCTCACATATTGAGTCAGGTGATTATCCTCGTTGGACATTATACATTCAAGTCATGCAAGAAGCCGAGGTATCTCAGTTCGCTCATAACCCTTTTGATTTAACTAAAGTATGGCCACATCATGATTTTCCATTGATTGAAGTAGGTATAATGGAATTAAACCGTAATCCTGATAATTATTTTTCTGACATCGAACAATTGGCACTATCACCATCGAATATTGTACCGGGTATTGGTTTTTCGCCTGATAAAATGCTGCAAGGTCGATTATTTTCATATGCCGATGCGCATCGGCATCGTATTGGTACGCACTACGAGGCATTACCTGTGAATGCACCAAAATGCCCCATTCATACTTATCATAAAGATGGGGCCATGCGATTTACAGATAATAATACAAAAAACCCCGATGCTTATTATGAACCCAATAGTTTTGGTGGGCCAATTGAAAATAAAGCATCTGAACCGCCAACACTGAGCTTAAGTGGTGACGCAGCAAGGTACTCACAAACTTCAGACCGTTTAGATGACGATGATTTTACGCAAGTGAGACATTTATTTAATTTATTTGATAATGCCGCGCGTACACGCTTATATTCAAATATAGCGGCGGCCATGCAGGGTGTCCCAGATAATATTGTTGACCGACAGCTAAATTTATTTAATACAATCGACATAGCTTATGGCGCGGGTGTTAAAGCCGCACTTGATAATTAATTAATTGATTGAATCATGATCTTTTAATAATTAAAGTGCTTGCTTGTCTGTAAATCCAGCTGTCATCAGCTGATTATACTCTCTATGAAATCGCTCAGTTGAAATCTTAAGCTTTAAAAGCTTTGCTTCTTCTGCCTCAGTTAATACACGCGTTGGCATCAGGGCTCCCCTGTCTCTTATATGCTCATATTTTACACAAATACTAAGCTAAAATCAACTTTTTACGGTCATACACCCTGCTTAACCAAGACGAAAAGCGATTAAACTGCCGCCCAAAGCCCTGTGTTTTGCCTTTTGGTCCCCTTGTCTATACCTGGGTCTTCAGTGGAGCTAACTGCTCTTTCATCACCGCTTTTGCGCTTAAACAGTCCATGGGAAGAAATAGCCGGGGTGCTTTCAGGCGCTGGAGCTGCAGCCTCCGCTGCCTGAACAGGGAGTGCTTCAGCAAAAGATGGAATCCCTGCTTCACGCGAGTCACCTAAATCACCTACCGTAGCATCAAACATTACTTCTAAATCAAACAAGGAGGGTGCATCATCGTTCTCTGTATTAAAAATATCCATTTCTTCCAAGCGGTCATCCATCCCTTCGGGCAATGGCACCACCAGCTGAACAGGGAGCGCTTCAGCAACAGATGCAGCTTTCACCTCACGCGGGTCACCTAAGCTACCTGTCGAAGCATCAAGCATTACTTCTGAATCAAACAAGGAGAGCGCATCATCGCTCTCTGTGTCATCAAGCCCCAGCTCACTCAGTATCTCATCGATATCTTCTTGTGACGGCATCGCATGAAAAGGGAATAAGTCGCCGAGAAATGCGCTTAAATCACCACCTTCTTCGTTAGATAAGCCTACAGCGGACCTTATAACAGCTGAGCCACCGTTGCGACTCGCAAGCTTAACCATTGCTTTAGGTGTGAAATGATATTGCTGAAGCACCTCAAAATACTTCTGCACCGCTGCAATATTATGTGACCCGCCATCATGACTGACTATACGAACGATTTGTTCAGCTGTAAATTGAAGCCCCTGAAGCTCAATGAAAGCTAACTGCACCGCTGCAATATTATGTGAGCCGCCACCATGACTGACTATACGAACGATTTGCTCAGCTGTAAATTGAAGCCCCTGAAGTTCGGTAAAAGCTGACTGTACCGCTGCAATGTTCTTAGAGCCACCATCATGACTGACTATACGGACGATTTGCTCAGCAGTAAACTGAAGCCCCTGAAGCTCAATTAAAGCTAACTGCACCGCTGCAAGATTATGTGAGCCGCCACCATGACTGACTATACGAACGATTTGCTCAGCTGTAAATTGAAGTCCTTGCATTTGGGTGAAAGCTGACCGCACTGATTCAATATTCTTAGAGCCACCACCGTGACTGACTATACGAACGATTTGTTCAGGTGTAAATTGAAGCCCTTGAAGCTCAAGGAAAGCTGACTGTACCGCTGCAATATTCTTAGAGCCACCACCGTGACTGACTATACGAACGATTTGCTCAGCTGTAAATTGAAGCCCTTGAAGCGCTGCGAAAGCTGACTGAACCGCTGCAATGTTATTCGATCCGCCACCATGACTGACCATAGAAACAATTTGCTCAGCAGTAAACTGAAGCGCCTGAAGCTCAACGAAAGCCGACTGAACCGCTGCAATGTTATTCGAGCCGCCGTTATGACTGACTATACGAACGATTTGCTTAGCTGTAAATTGAAGCCCTTGAAGCTGAGCAAAGGCCGACTGCACCGCTGCAATGTTCTTAGAGCCCCCATCATGACTGGCTATACGAACGATTTGCTCAGCAGTAAACTGAAGCGCCTGAAGCTCAACGAAAGCCGACTGCACCACTGCAATGTTCTTGGAGCCGCCACTATGACTGGCTATCCGAAACATTTGCTCTAACGAAAGCTCATAAGGTTTTGAAAGTAAGGCTTCATAGGCGCCACACACGGCTTTAACAGTATTGGATGATGACTTTTTAATAATTAGAGTGGTGGCTTGCTTGTCTGTAAATCCAGCTGTCGTCAGCTGATTATATTCTTCATGAAATCGCTCAGTTGAAATCTTAAACTTTAAAAGCTTTGCTTTTTCTGGTTCAGTTAATACACGCGTTGGCATCAGAGCTCCCTTGGATCTTATGTTTTTTTATTTTACATATCGGCATAATGAAAGTCAATATTTCTAGATGGAACATAGCCTCTATGCACCTAGAGAACTAACTCAACTTACGGATGGATACTTATCCTTATCCATAAAATAAAAAGCAGGCTAAAAGATAGAAACAAAAGAGTTTATTTCGTTAATCATGAAAGGTTTGCTGGTATCCACTCTGCATGCAGACTTTAAACCATAGTCTAAACTTAAACATGCCCCCCTCTAATGAGATTTAAACAAGGAGAACTATCATGAGTAAATTTAACACTGCTGGAGTAGCTTTTTTTTGTGTGATGACTCTTGGTATAACAACAAACGTAAACAGTAACACTCCTTGCGTCTCAGACCCAACGAACGATATTTGCTGTAGCCCTAGTGGCCAGGTTTATCTATAGCGCCACCCGTTAATGCTCGGACATAGTGATTCTGGTATGATGTCTGTT
>JAALKW010000095.1 GCA_011087865.1 Legionellaceae bacterium | reverse complement strand
AACACATTACAAGTGGCGATCCACTCGGTACAAAAAACTTCATGGGGCCATTAATTAATCAAGATGCAGTGACAAATTATGAAAGGGCATGTCGAGAAATAAAAGCATCAGGGGGTAAAATTCTTTTTGGCGGAACGGTATTGGATAAAAAGGGTTATTTTGTGCAGCCGACCTTGGTGACGGGGCTTAAGCATACGCATGCACTCATACAACAAGAGACTTTCGCGCCTATCTTATATCTCATGCCTTATCAACACTTGAAAGACGCAATAGCTATGCAAAATGCAGTACCACAAGGGTTATCTTCTGGATTATTCACTGAAAATTTCCAGCATGCAGAATTGTATTTAAGTGCATTGGGTAGTGACTGCGGGATTAGTAATATTAATTTAGGCACATCAGGTGCTGAAATTGGCGGGGCTTTTGGCGGCGAAAAAGAAACCGGAGGCGGGCGAGAGTCAGGCTCTGATGCATGGAAAGGTTATATGCGCCGCCAGACCAATACATTAAATTGGGGGGATACGCTGCCGCTTGCGCAAGGCATAAAAATTGCTTTTTAGTTGTATTAGTTTGAACTTGATCTGACAGACATTTTTGAAAAACTGGCGACTGTCAGATCAAGTTTGAGCTAATACATTGTTGTAGATTTTGACTTGATCTTAGTGGTGATTAGCGAGGTGTGAAGTGTGCATCGTTATTATCCAGCATCATTGTCATTCGTAAACATTTGCCAATGGCAGTTTTCAGTTCAGGTGGTGAATCAGTGGCATCACGCGATAAGAAAGTTAATTCCCCCTGCAAAAGATGATGTATTTCTTCAGGAGAGTTCATGCTCATCAGGTTACGACTGAGTGCGTCAATTATTTTCATTTGTCGAGCGGTTTCCTGTTCGTTACTAACGGTTTGAGGGGGAATAAAGACCTCTTTTGTTTCAGGATCAATACTTCCTCGCTCGTCAATAAATCTTTTTAATTCAAAAAGACAACTTTTCTTAATATTTTCAAAATTAATAGGGCTTTCTTTTTCCAAGTCTCTCATGCTTTCTTGCTCGGATGCGGCGCCTTTAAATAGCCTCTTGTTATTGCTATAAAACATTGTAAATCTCCTGTTTAAATAAGTAATTGATTAACATTAATCATGTTTTATTTTTCGGTGTTATATTGCGGGGTGAAGCCTCTGCTGATTCATCGTCTTCTGCGCCTTTTTTTGCCTCTTCAAGTGTTGACTTAATCTCTTTAGATGCTGCGGTTGAGTCATCATAAGAAGGTTTTGTTTTTGAGTCAAAAGAAGGGGATTTAAGGGCCTCAAGCAGTTTAAGGGTTGCAGGTTCTTGGTGTGCTTCAGGCTCTTCGAGTAATTCAGCTAAGAATTCATCAATTTTCCTCATTACTTCTTCTTGGATCTGCTCAGGTTCTGGGGAGAATAGCATTTCTTCTTGTTTTTCCATCAAAAAAACTTGTAATTTCTCCAACTGCGGCGCTGGGCTCTTCATGTCATGAAGTGCAACCTTTACACTGTCTAATTGTGCCTGGCTATCAGCTATTTTTTGTTGAGGTAACGCTTCGGGAGCACTTAAATCTCTGTCTAAATCCTCGGCGTCAACAGATAAAGTTTTATCATAAGATTGGGATAGTTTATCAATCAACCGAGGGTTTGTTTTTAAAAAATCAGCTTGATTAATATCCGGCCTGTTTGATTTAATAAAAAGTAAGGCTTTTAGCGTGTTGACTGTTTTAGGGTATCTCGGTGTGTATGCTAAAAAAAAGGGGTCGAAAGCGCTCGACAAATTACCCCATGTAGTAAGACTCGTCACACTTTGACGACGTATATCTTCTGCAACATGCTCATCTTCTCTTTGTTCAAGTTGTAAGGCCATGCCAATATCAACACAAATAACCTCATCTGTTGGTAATCTCTTAAAATTTTCTGTTGCCATAGCATCAACAACAATACGTCCCGTCCGATTAAAAATATCGACTACGGCTAAGAACATTTCTTCGTCTGTTGCTTGCTCGCCTGTAATGTAAGGAGAAATCCATCCTTGACCAAACTGTGTTTCTTCGAGTCTAGCAGGCATAGAGGGGTTAATTAAACGCCATAACCTGACAGAGCGTTCAGGCGTATCTGTTTGCTGACTAAAGTCTCTCTGGATTTTTAACACCTCATCGCCACGCCGGTAGGCAAAATTATATGCTCCTAGGCCTAAAAAAGCCCATCCATCTACCTTTGGAAGCGCTACTATCTCTCGAGAAGAATCTTCCGAGTAGAACCAAATATTTGGATTTTCTGCTATAAAAGTATATTTTTTTAATACAGGTGGCGCTTTTTCTGGGGTGGGCATATCTAGGTGTTCTCTAAAATAATAATGACTTACCTACAGCATAGTATAGATTAGCTTTTTTGCTTCGAGCAACATTCAATCATATTGATTAAAGTAAAATCAAGTTGTTAGGATTTATTGCCCTGCATCGAACACGGACTTTTTAGTCAGTATGATTTGCGATAATTAAAAGAGAAAAAAATGAAAGCTTGGTTAGGAAAAAGAAAGGTGCTTTGATTCATACCTTGAAACCGGTGACCAAGATCTCCAAATCTATAGGTTTGGAGGTCTTGGTGAGGGCCCTATATAGATTTTCAGATTTTATCGCTATTGTATTGTTAGCTATACCCAATCTACTTCAATATGTGAGTTTTACATCAGACTTAGTTATCTCCACGTAGGCGCATAGGCGTGAACTGACAATGTGCCTTAGCTCATCGCGTATTTGATGGTTGCATAGACTTCATTGGTTCTTAAGGTGCCTTTCCAAGGTGAAAAGGTCATGCCACGCAAAGTACCATCGCCAATATAATTGTTAGATTCAAAACGTCCTGCATCTAAGTAGCGATAGTTAACCCCAAAGGCCAGTTTTTGGTCTGTCTTGATATCAAAGCCAGCAATAAATTGATAGGCTAAAACGCGTGTGGTTCGTGGTGCGACCATAAAGCTAAAGACTTTATGTGTTGTTGCAGTGGTGCCCTGCGAGGCATCTTCTACTGAGTGAAGATTATCCACCGTATTAAATGCAAGCCCGAGGCCGACACCGACAAAGGGATCAATCATAAACGTTTTATTTTCAGCAAAAGCTTTATCTGAGATGCCACTGCCATTGATAAACACAGTACTCATAATGGTTGTATTGTTTAAGTTAAAATAACGCGTGCGCTCATCAAAAACATTGGCATTTTCTGCTGTTTGTCTTTGTGAATATTTAAAAGAGTGACGATGGTCCGCGCCTATCTCAACTCGAAACAAAGGATTAAACACATAACCTATGCTTGCACCAAAAACTTCAGATGCACCCACGTTATTATTATATCCTTCTGAGGTTGTATCCCAATAGGGTGGAGATGCTGTTACGTTTGCTTGCATAGAATCTGAGTCGCCCGCCGTTAAAGCAATATAAATACTGCTAGGGGTTGACCATTGTGTCATCAGATTATTTTCTTTGGCAGGTGCACCCATTGTGCCAGAAAAAGCAGGCGCTTGATAAACGGCTGCAATGCTACAAAGCAAGAGTGCTTGTTTTAAGTTTTTGTCCATTTGAATACTTCTCCTTTTGTTCACATAAAACTTAACTAATTTGAATGCGCTGTCCGGGTTTTATTAAGTGTTGTTGAATGCCAGGATTGAGTGCGAGTAATTTTTTGAGAGGTACTTTTTGACGGTTTGCAATGCGTCCTAAGCTATCGCCTGATTTTACAATATAGCGACCGGCGTTTTGATTTTTCCAAATCAGTAACTCTTGACCGGGTTGAATTGCGTGGTCGTTGCCCAAATGATTCCAAGCACGAACGGCTGTTTCAGGGGTGCCGTATTTTTGATGAAGTGTTTCAAACGTATCATTTTTTTGGACGATATGAATCACTTTGTAGGCGTTTT
>JAALKW010000015.1 GCA_011087865.1 Legionellaceae bacterium | reverse complement strand
GCATTAACGCTGGTAAGCATTTTACTTTGGTTGAAACTTTAGGGACACGCCCTAGGTACTTCACGTATATGCAAGCCAGAATTTTGCTCCTGTAAAGTCGTTAATGTATCTCGTACACCTTGACCTGTGATACTCCGACACAAAGGAAAAAGCTTGTAAGCTAAATCATGGCAATAAGTGCCAATCTGTTTATCCGAAAATAATGCCTCTATTTCTCTCATTTATAAGATCACCTGTATTAATTCACAAATTGCCCCACCTGGCGTCCGAAACAAGCTTACTTTCAAATACTAGAAAGCGTTAGATTTTTTGCAGCATAAATCAGATTCCAGCTTTTTTCATTTCATGAAAGAGTTCCCTCATATTGAGTCATATCCGGCATCACAGAAAATGTTTCTGCTTCAGTCAAACGCCACGGCCGTAAAGGTAACGGTTCTTCAAGTATAGAAAATACTTCTCTTGCTGTAATGGCCCCTATAAACCCACGCCCGACAGTGACCGTTTTATAGATTCCTAATTGCCGAACTATGCGATCAAACGATTCAAATTGCGCACTTGTTCCATTAATCATTTTTCGAACAAAAATCGTACTACTTCGTGTCTCTATCCGCTCATTCCTTTTAAATCTACCGACAAATGTTTTATCAAATCGATAAGGCACATTTAAACACCGTTCAACATAATGAATAAAAGTTGAACCCGCATCAAAATTAATATTACAAATCACACCATCTGCTTTATACAAGCGGTCAAAAAAACTATTATGCCCATAAGCATTTTCAGATAAGCCACTTAGTAACTCCTTGGCCTTAGCACCCATACCTGCAACGGATACACAAGGATCTTCTGAACGCTGCGCCATACTATGGTTCCGTACAGCCTCAGTAAACATGCCACAAGTTGAAGGTGTATTATCTGGATCAAATTCTCGCTCCTGAGAAAAAGAATACGTAAACGTAGGTACAATCAAAGTCCCTTCTTCTCCAATCACATCAAAAAATGCTTCGAGCAATGTATTTGTTACATTTTGAAGACTAAAGCCTCCCTCTGGAATCCCGAGAAACCCAACATTACTGTGAGAAAAAACAATGTCTCCTTTTTTTAACCCTATTTTCTGCAGAGCATATTTTACACTTTCACGAGTATAATGATGCCCCATTACTTTGTTCCCGTTACATAATCCCCTTTGAATAAACGCACCAAAGTCTCAGGTGGATATAGCAAATTTACTCCGGCTTTAGCCGTATCCATGTAAGTTTTAGCCCAACCATGCGACATTTCTTCACTAACAAACACTGTATCCATTATTTAAAGTTCCTTTTTAAGTTTATCAATAATTTCAGCAAGTCCCCTCACCGTCGAAAATCGCCGCTCTTGAAAATGCATAGCATTAAATTTAATTTCAAATTGAGACTCAATCGCTTCGATTAACTCAATAATACCCATTGAATTAATCAATCCAGCTTCAAAATAATTAATATTTTCGACGTCATCTGGCAACACCGCATTTGCTGAAAAATAATCTTTTAACCACGAAATAATTGACTGATACATGACTAGCTCTCTATCACAAAACATCGTGCCGGCGCACCATCAGCATCTTTTATTTTTAATGGCGCAACAACCAACTCCACAAGTGGTTTTTTAATTAAATTAAGATTAATCAAATATTCCACAATAATAATATTACTTCCAAGCAATATCCGATGATTTACACCATCTTTTTCTGCACCTAACCCATTCACCGGATTATCGGGTTGCGGTGTATCCAAAGCAATAAGCCGACATCCATGCTCTACGAGCCAAATACAAGCATCCTCAGACAAAAAAGGATGATCAGTATAATAACGACTTGTCCCTAGCGCACGTGCATCCCAATCAAAGCGAAAAATCAATCGTTCTTTAGAGGAAGAACCAATTGCTTTTTCTAAATCCAAAACAGTTATTTCTTGAAAATCAGCAGCACCGGAAAAATCTAAAACCGTGGCGGGTCCAACAAGGCAGTCAAGCGGTATATTATCAACTGTCTCCCCTGTTTCCACAAAGTGAAGTGGCGCATCAACATGTGTTCCTGTATGAGTACCTAAAACTAGCTTGCGCGTTTCACGATTTTCAATACCATGTCTTCCCATTTGTGTTATCTCAACAAATGGATGCCAATGAGCACAAAAAGTTTGCATCCCTTCTTCTATCATCATCGTCAAATCAATGATTCTTCGTTCGTTCAACATCTTTTCACTTCCTTATTAATTTGTATCAACTCACAAATGGCACCACCTGGTGAGCGAAACATCACTACTCTAAGTTGTTTTTTATTCAATTTCAAGCTAAATGGCCCTACAATATCTTCGGCGCCCATAAGCTTAGCTTGTATAAGATCACGGTCAATATTATTAGTTAAAAGCGCACAACATGTATATCCTTTAGCATCTAATGAATACGTCTTTATCTCTTTTTTTTCAACCAATTTTAAACAACAAGACCAATTTGAAACAATGCTTGTATACACCAAATTATTTGCATCAACCGCCTGAAAAGAAAATGCTTCCTGCCAAAACCTGCTTTCTAACGCTAAATTTGGAGTCCAGAGCTCAATATAATTTTTACAATAATGAAATGCTGTTTTTTCCTTGACACCCCCTCCATGATTTGTAATTTCAATCGCAACCGCCCCATCATTTGAAGAGAATAATCCAATAGAATGCGTGGGCTGATAATATGATAATAAGATTTTTTTATCTGGATGATTTGGAATGTCAGGTTCCCAAAAAACACAGTTAAACCCATCATCAATTAAATGCGCTCTCATTTCTTGCATTTCACAATCTGAAACATTTAATGCAATATGATCAACACCAATAATCATAAGAGTGCTTTTAACTTATTATTCTGAACTTTTCCTGTGCTTGTTCGAGGCAATGCTTTAACTATTCTGTATTCTGTTGGCACTGCATCTGGCTGAAGACGACTTGAACAATATGCTTTAATAGCCAATTCATCACAAATATATCCGGCCTTAATCACCAAAAAAGCAATCACCTCTTCTCCCCAAAACAGATGCGGTTTTCCAATAACAACAGCGTCCTCTACACCGGTATATTGAAAAAGTACTTCTTCAACCGCTCGTGGACTTACATTTATACCACCATGAATAATAAGATCTTTAATTCGCCCTGTAATAAATAAATGCTGTGCTTCATCGAGATAACCAACATCTCCTGTTGCAAACCATTCATCCTCGGATAACAGTACCGTAGCATCTTTGCCTGTCGTAAAATAACCAGACAATAAAAACGGTGTTTTTATATATAAGCTCCCTTCTTCACCTGGAGAAAGTGCTTCTTCCTTCAAGTTAACCGCTTTCATTTCTATACCTGGCAACAATTTCCCTACGGATGTACAACGGTTTACATCCGTATATGTATTGCTCGACACCAGCATCACTTCTGTCATGCCATAACTCTCCAGACAACGCACTTTAAAAAGGTCTTCAAAGGCTGTTTTTATCACACTTGGCAAAGGAGCTGTACCCACAAAAACATGTTGTACATTTTGAGCCACCCAATTTGCTGTGTTTATATCTCGATTTAACCTGACCAAAAGAGATACCATCGTTGGCGTAATCCAAAGCGCATTAATACCTTTGACTTGTCCAATCTCCCAAAAATTAATCGCATTACTCGCATTAAATTGTGGCGCAAGTACAACTGAACCCCCAGCTAAAATAGGACTCAAAATCGTATTAAGAAATCCTGCCATATATCCCATAGGCATAACATGTAGCATGATTGTATTTATATCTAGTCCCACTAAATCATTAAAAGCTTTCGCATTTAAAAGCATATTTTTTACACTATGACACACACCTTTAGGTTTTTTTGTTGTCCCCGATGTAAAAAAGATACCCAGCAAATTTTCATCATGAAACAAAAGCTTTTCTTTAGGGACAGGATCACAATAACCAAGCTCTTCTTTGTTTTTTATAATTAACTTCGGTTTCGTTAAAGTTAAAATATAATCAATATCTTGTGATGATAACCCGCTATTAATCGGTATAATTGTAAAACCACCAAATATGCACGCAAAATAACAAAAAATAAACTCCATGCTATTCGGTAGCATAACAGCCACACAATCACCCGACTGAAGACCTTCTTCTAAAAAAAAAGCAACTACCTCAAGCGCTTTAAAATATACGTTTTTTCCTGTAATTGATTGCTGAATATCACAAAATACGACTTTCTCCGCATTCATATCCAATAAGATATTTTCTAAAGCTTCTATTACATTAGGCACTCAACAACCTCCTGTTCAACCGCAATATTCTCACATTGAAGCACTCTTCTTTTTGCTTTATCTGTTTGTGAAAGTAAGATTGCCTGTTGTTCAACTAATGCTATTGGTGCGTTAATTTTATCATACTCACAAACAGCTCTAATCAAACGACGCGGATCCACATCATATTTTTCAGCATATTTTTCTATGATTGGCATATGACTTGAATGAAACAATGAAAGACCTGAAATCATATCAATACCAGTAATACCCTTTTCTTTAATAAGCGGTCGTATATATTTATCAGAAAGATCCATAACCGAAACAATATCAAGTGCTAAAGAAATATTTTTTCGAATAAGTGCGCAAATAAACTGCTCTGTTGGTGTGTTTCCTGTGCTACGTCCAAAACCTTGTAATGAGGTATCAATGATTTCTACACCTAATTCATACGCCTTTAATGAATTGGCCACGCCCATTCCAAGGTTATGATGTCCATGAAAACCTAATCTCAATGTATCCAAACATGCTCTAACATCATTAACATACTGCTCAATATCTTCAGGGAACATACCACCTGCTGAATCTACAATATATACCAAATCTGAACCATACCGTTCTACAGCAAGTGCACATTGAGCAAATTCATCTGGCTTAGATACATACGACTTCATGAAATTTGAACAAACAAACATACCATGCTTCTTTGCTCGTTTAATAAAAGGCTCAGACTCCTGGTATTTTTCTACATCGGTACCAATTCGAATAAATTTCATGCCATAGTCCGCAGCCATATCCACATGATGAAGTTTCGCAATCCCAGGAATACAAAACATACCCCAATCAGCTTTTTTCAATGTGCTTGCGGTTATTTCTAAATAAATCTCATCGCTCTCAATTGCGGCCCATTGACTCTTTTCAGAGGCACCCAAACCCATTCCATGACCCACTTCAATTAAATCAAAACCAACTTCCTCTAATCCCTGCACTATATTCTGAGTGTCTTTTTTTGTAAATTGAAAATCAATCGCATAGCTCCCATCTCGAAGCGTACACTCTAATATCCGTGGTTTCGTTAGCATTGATGACATCAAAAATTCCTAACATAAAATAAAAATATAATTTATACCCATAACTCAAACTGCGCTTTAAGTTATAGCACCCTATTCACTCATTAATTAACTCTTCAATTAATCCATTTTCAACTAATGGCTCCAAAATTTTTAACAGCTTTAAAAAAGGTTGATGAAGAATGTCCGAAATTTCAAGAAGTGTTCGTCCATCACAATAAGAAATTAGGCCCATCATTTTTTGAATTTTAGCTGTCGTTTCTTTTGTACTCAATGAGGGATAAAGCCCTCTCTTACCCAGCTGTGGTTCACATAAAACTGTAACTTGTAAATGAACATTATATTCTATTACCTCAATCGCTTGCCTAAGCGCTTCAAACCCACCCGCTAAACCACTAGGGGTAATAAATGTTAAGTCATCAAGTGATGTGTGATATTCAGGATATTCTCCATATTTACTGCGCATAATTGTTGCTATAGGTAAATCAACACCTGGCGCACAGTACTGACGCTCATCACTGCCACGATCTAACCATGTATATCGTTTAAAATTAGCGTCTATATGCTTTAAAACATGTTGTGCAGCCCTATCTGCCAACGTATTTCCCGTACGTGATGGCAAGTAAGAGTAAGCACGATCATCACCAATACAACTAATATTAAAGCCCGCAATAACATACTGCTTTAGATGTTCTAAGTTACGGCTCAGATACACAATAGAACCAATGGTTTCCGGAATAAATATAATCCGATACGTGTAACGTCTGTTATCTCCTAATGACATCAACCAACGCGCTAAAGCCACCGTCACAACAGGACCTGAAAGCTCATTGTTGCCCATCGATGGATGACAAATATAGGTTGAAAGTAACACTTCTTCTTCTGAGTGGCCAGGAAGCACTAATTCAGCATAATTTAATACCCCAGACTTTAATTCCGAATCAATCACAACATGATACAGCCCAGGTTTCAATGTTTGTCGTTGTTCATGTGTTAAACCACCCCCCCAATGCCGGGAATAATATGACGTAATATATGGAATCGCATGCACTTGGGTTGGAATTGAATGCAGATGTTTATCAAGCGCTTCTAAATCTAAATATAGATCAACTGGCTCGGAATAACCAACCACATGTAAATTGTTTTCTTTAAAATCAATGATGCGTTGGCCTGATTCATCGGCAATATATGCATCTCGTATCGTCCATTCATCCGGTACCGTCCAATCAAATGCCTCGGTCCCTGATGCAACCTCATGCACAATAAGATCGGGTAAATATTCTGTAATTTTAGCGAGTGTTTGACGTACACCAGGACCCGTTAAACTTCTGCAAATAGGAAAAAGTTCTTTTGCTAAATCATGACAAAAATCACCTACACTTTTATCAAACAACAATTGCTCACAAAATGCGTCATTACTTTTCATTAGCATACCTTTTGATATAAAAAAAACACTTTATCCGACAAAATTCCATGCCATTGCCGTGCCCTTCTCTAGATCTTGATTAACCCGTCGTTCAAATAAAGTATCTTTATATTTTGGTGGCAGTCCAAATCCGGGGCGAATCGCACGTAAATTCTCTGGTGTTAAGATATCCCCCTTTTTCATGTCTTCACAGATATAAAGTGTCCGTCTAAAAACAAGTGAGCCTTGCTCTTCTTCAGTCGGACCTATATGTATGCATCCAAGGGCTTCTGATGCAGTTTGTGTTTCTTTTACAAGTTGCGCTAATTCATCTGGCTCCAATGAAAATGCAGCATCAACGCCCCCTTCTGCCCTATCAAGCGTCACATGCTTCTCAATCACTGAAGCGCCTAATGCGACACTCGCAACAGCGGCTCCAATACCTAGAGTATGATCAGATAAGCCTACTTCACAATTAAATAATTTCTGAAGGTATGGGATGCTTAGTAAATTAGAAGATGATGGATTCGCAGGATAATTACTGGTGCATTTTAATAAAATTAAATCTTTGCAGCCCGCTTCACGCGCTGCACGTACCGCTTCATCAATTTCAGCTAAATTTGCCATGCCAGTTGAGATAATCACAGGTTTACCTGTTACCGCAACTTTTCGAATCAAAGGCAAATCAATATTCTCAAACGATGCTATTTTATATGCCGGCACATTGAGCGATTCTAAAAAGTCGACAGCTGTTGCATCAAACGGTGCACTAAACGCAATTAATCCATGCGCTCGAGCGCGCTTAAAAATGGCTTCATGCCATTCCCAAGGTGTGTGAGCAACTTTATATAAATCATAAAGTGAACTCCCTTCCCAAGGGCTTTTCGGATCATTAATAAAAAACTCTCGTTCCGCCAAATCAATCGTCATGGTATCCGCAGTATACGTTTGTAATTTAAGTGCATGCGCGCCACTTTCAGCCACGGCATCAACAATTGCCAAAGCTTTATCTAAAGATTGATTATGATTTCCTGACATCTCGGCTATAATAAACGGGGCATTTTTACCACCAATACCAATCTCCCCAATACAAAAACTCATACCCTCTCCCTGATTGCACTTTCTGTTGGATACTCAAATCTTAATGTGCTCATTTTATGTGTGTCAATTTGAGTGAAATTCAGTTGCTTAAACAAGTGCTGACTCTGTCCATTTGTATCACGAACTTCCGCTATAAAAGTTATAGCTGGCATCATAATGGCACAATACTTCATTGCATCAGCTAATAATTTTTTCGCAATACCCATTCCCCGCATTGAAACATCAATGCTAATACTAATAACGGCTTCTCTTTTTTTTATGTTTAAATCAAATCGAACCAACCCTAGAGGAACACCGCTCTCAGATTCACCAATCAAAATCAAGGCATTCGAATCAAGTAATTTTTTATTCAACCATATATTATGTTCTTCTGCTGTAATCAAATTTTGACAAAAACTTTGCGCTCGAGCCTGCGGCTCATTCGACCAGTCTAACAATAATTTTTCATCGTCAATCGTCGCATCTCGAAGGAATATCTTTAAGTTTTCACATCCAATCAACCTCAAGGCTACCCGTTTCACTCCCAAACCATCAACTAAAGACTGGCCTTTTTGAGCGAGTTTTTTTAATGTAGGCGGAGACGCAAGCAATTTTAAACTCGCTTGCTCCCAATCATTTTTACTTAAATCTTCTAAAGTTGAAGCCTTAACTGCTATTTGATATCCATCATTCGATAAAAAATGTGCGCCTAAATTTTGATTTTCAGCAAGACTAACAACCAACGCGGGACAACCTAAACATAATCGCTCCCAAGTTGTCCCTCCTCCTGCACCAATCACAAGATCTGATTGCAGCATTAAATCGGCCAGTGTAGGCAAATTAGAATAAAATTTAACTTTTCCTCGGGATGCAACTTGTCTTTCTAAGCCATCAGGGTCCGGATGATTAGACCCAACAACCACATGCAACGATAAATGACGTAACTTAGAAGAACTCAGTGCAGCCAACACACGGCTGGTTTGATTCTCTAAATCCGCATTACCAAAAAAAATGAGTACATTTTCTACCTGTTTTTTTTCCAACCTCGAAGCAGCTCGTAATTGTGCATATTCTGGTTGTAATAATGCAAACTGAGGACCTAAAAGACGCGATACAAGCTGCGGGATTTGTTTGTCATATCGACGCGATGTATTTATTCCAAAATAATTTTGATCAAGTAACAAATCACAATCATGCTTTCTATTCGCAAGATCATCAATCACCATGATTTTATTTGCATTGACTCGAAATGCACTTTCCCAAGTTTTATCCAATGCGTAATGATCTACAATCATCCAATCATACTGTTTTCCATCAAGCACAGTTAAAGTTTCATGCGCGTCTTGTACTACTGGCACACCAAGCCAAGCTTCATACCCCTGCAAATTATTTTTTTTACCTAACGGCGCAGAAAGCTTATGAACAACATAGCCTGCTGTTTCAATCTTATGAATTAAATGCCCTGGGTGAAGGCGGCTAACAAACGAAACATTAGTACCAGACTGACGTAATTCATTAGCAAGCGTCAAACAACGCATCAAATGCCCACTGCCCATTTGGGTGCTACTATCAACTCGGAATACAATTCGCATATCTAAGCAAGTTCTGAGGAAAAAATACGTGATTTTTTTACTTTCTGCGTCAACGTATAAATAATTTCTGCACGCTCCCAATCATCTAAACTATCTATATCTTGAACTCGCCAACGAGGCAATTCAAGCACCGTTGACCACTTCTCAAAAAGACTTAATCCATCTAACCAAGCTTCTGCTTTTCCCCAATAAAACTGTCCTGCATCAGGCATTGCCTCGGGTAAGTCTTGTGACCGTGCTTTAAAATGCTCAGGGGAAAACATTTTTAAACCTTGATCTAACGTTTTTTCAAATCCACGAAAAATAGAGCTCCCAAACTGGGTTGCAGAAAAAACATATTTCCAATCACCTTCTGCTAGAATTTTTAACCCTTTTATTAGGTCATCTATTTGAATATATGGCGCTGTTGCATAAATGCAACACACAAATGTTGGATGATACCCCTGATCAGAAAACCAATTAATAGCATGAGTAATTACTTCGGTGGTTCCTGTGTGATCATCAGAAAGCGCTACTGGTCGTACAAAAGGTACTTCAGCGCCATACCGCACTGCAACTTTGGCTATCATCTCATCATCAGTTGAAACAATTACTCGCGTGAAAATTTCACTTTGTAATGCAGCTTCAATCGAATAAGCAATCATAGGCTTCCCCATGAACTCACGAATGTTTTTCTTAGGAATACGCTTACTGCCACCTCGAGCAGGAATAATCGCAATATTACTCATCTAAAAACTCACTCAAATAATGAATGACGGTTGCTTGCTCATCCACTGTAAATATAGGATACATCGGTAAAGTTATGGCATGTTTATAGTATTGCTCTGCATGTGGAAATTGTCCTAATTCAAAACCCATTTTTTGATAATATGGCTGTGTATGTACCGGAATATAATGTACATTAACACCAATCTCTGCTGCGCGTAGTTGAGTAAACAGCTTATCTCTCCCTCCAGCATACTCAAATTTCGGGTCTAGTTGAACAACATAAAGATGAAAAGCGGTTTGAGTATCTTGATGTTGGAAAGGTAAAATTAATGGCAAGTTTTTTAATCGATTATAATAAATCCCTGAAATCTCATGACGTTTATTAATAAAATTATCCAGTCGCTTTATTTGATTTAAACCTAAAGCAGCTTGCATATCCGTCATTCGATAATTAAAACCCAGATCAACTTGCTCGTAATAAAACGGCTTTGTCTCTGATGGGCTCTGCATGCGTTCTGAGTCACGTGTTATCCCATGCTCACGAAATAATCTCATTTTTTGAGCGATCTGTTCGCTATTGGTAACACATGCGCCGCCTTCACCTGTTGTAATCAACTTAACAGGATGAAAACTAAATACAGTGATATCACTATAAGTTCCACATCCAATCGGTTGTTCTTGATACGACCCCCCGATTGCATGACAAGCATCCTCAATAATTTGAATTCCATATTGTTTGGATAAGGCATGAATTGCTTCCATTTCACAAGATTGACCTGAAAAATGTACTGGGATCACAACTTTAGGTAATTGTCCTACTTTCTCTGCCTGTTCAAGCTTATCCGTTAATGATTGAACGCACATGTTATAGGTTTTTGGGTCAATATCCACAAAATCAACTTTTGCACCACAATAAAGACCACAATTCGCTGATGCAACAAATGTATTCGGTGACGTCCAAAGCCAATCACCATCTCCAAGCCCTAAAGCAAGACAAGCAACATGTAATGCACTTGTTCCTGAGCTCACTGCAACAGCATGCTTTGCATTGACGTGCTCTGCAACTGCTGCTTCAAATCGTGGCACTAATGGACCTTGGGTCAACCAATCAGATTCTAAAACATCAACAACTGCTGCAATATCTGACTCAGATATGTCTTGCCGGCCATATGGAATCATGCTTTTCCTGCTACTTCATTCATGGCGACAATTTCTTCTAAATTCAAAAAATGCTCATTATTTCCCGAATTATACTCAAAGCCTTGTTCAACTGGGCTACTTATTTCCCCCAGTTTATTGGTCGAAAAATCGTTATCTCTATCCGAAAATGAAATCGTAGGCTTAATCACAAAATGATCTCTAAATTCCAAAGTTAAATGTGAATCGTCTTTTGGACACATCACCTCATCCACTTTTTCACCGGGTCGAATACCAATCATACGTTGTTCTAAATCTGGCGCCATTGCCGTTGCTAAATCGGTAATACGTATAGAAGGAATTTTAGGAACAAAAATCTCACCACCATGCATTCGCTCAAAATTTTTAAACACGAAACGAACACCATCTTCTAGCGTTATCCAAAAGCGTGTCATATTAGCATCAGTAATAGGCAGTGAAGTTGCACCATCTTTTATTAATTTATTAAAGAATGGCACCACTGAACCTCGAGACCCAACAACATTTCCATAACGAACGACTGAAAAACGCGTGCGATGTCCTCCTGCAATATTATTCGCAGCAACAAATAATTTATCGGAGGCCAATTTAGTCGCACCATACAAGTTAATTGGGTTGGCCGCTTTATCCGTCGACAATGCAATTACTTTGTCTACTTCTGTATTCAAAGCCGCATCAATTACATTTTCCGCGCCATGAATATTGGTTTTAATACATTCCATCGGATTATATTCTGCCGCTGGCACTTGCTTTAATGCTGCTGCATGAATGACATAATCAACACCTCGCATCGCCCGCTCAAGCCTTTCCTTATCACGCACATCACCAATAAAATAACGCATACAATCATACTTTTTATATGGATAAAAATGGGCCATTTCGTACTGCTTTAGCTCATCTCGAGAATATATAATTACTTTTTGGGGCTGATAGTCTTCCAAAATCGTACGAACATATTGATGTCCAAACGACCCACTTCCACCCGTAATTAAAATTGACTTATCATTAAACATAAACACTCCTAATGCTTTGCATTAAAGACCTCGCGTATCAATTATTTTATTTTTTTCTTTGAGCATCTGCTTAAATGCTGGTTCAAATGCTTTGTGATCAACAAGAATCACAACAATATCCGCTTCAGCCAAAGCAATATCACTTTCTACTAACCTCGCTGATTCCAATAACGCTTGCGGAAGTATTTTAATATTTGGTTCCACCACAAAAATAGGCCCCGTATGCATTTGTCCAATTTGTGTGACAATTTGAAGTGCAGGACTTTCTCGCAAATCATCAATATCGGGCTTAAATGTTAAGCCAAAACAAGCAATACTAATATCACGCACTGTTTTTGCTGAATTTTCTTTTAATAATAACGCAATTGCCGCATTCACTTTTTTAATAATCCATTCAGGCTTTGCGTCATTAACTTGACGTGCCATCTTTATTAACTGTGCTTCTTCAGGCGCACTGCTCACAATAAACCATGGATCAACTGCAATACAATGCCCACCAACACCGGCCCCTGGTCGTAAAATATTTACGCGAGGATGACGATTTGCAAGATGAATTAACTCAGATACATTAATATTTAATTTATCACAAATCATCAAAAGCTCATTCGCAAAAGTAATATTCACATCTCGAAAACTATTTTCGGCTAATTTACACATTTCAACCGTACGTGCATCCGTTATAATACTCTCGTCTTCAACAAATAATTGATACTGTTCAATCGCACGCTGCGAGCAAACAGACGTAATACCGCCAATCACGCGATCATTTTGAACTAACTCACGTAATACATGCCCCGGTAAAACACGTTCAGGACAATAGGCGACTCGAATATCAGATTGCTCACCATGCTGAATAGGAAAGCTCAAGTCTGGCCGTTTCTCTGCTAACCAATCAACCAACTGCTCTGTTGTACCCACAGGAGAGGTCGACTCAAGCACCACTAAGTCACCCCGTTTTAAAACCGGTGCTATCGCATACGCTGCATCTTGAATATAGCTTAAATTAGGTTGATGCTCGGCTTTAAATGGCGTCGGAACAGCTAGTAAAAAAGCATCGGTAGGTTCTGGCGCCAATATTGCGCGCAAATATCCCTCTGAAACAACTGCATGCACAACAATATCTAAATCAGGCTCAACCAAATGAATTTCCCCCCGATTAATTGTATCAACCACCTGTTGACTCACATCAACACCAACCACCTCAATTTTTCGCGAAGCTAACACAGCAGCTGTAGGAAGCCCTATGTATCCCAATCCAACCACAGACACACGTGCAAATGATTCTGCTTTATTAATGCCGTCTAACATATTTACTTCTAGCCCTTGAAGTAAGACTTACGCTGCATTTTCTACTGCACTCGCTGACATCTCAACATGATGATTGCGATTAAACAAATTGAGCAACAAAACAACGCGTTCATCGCTCCGTGTGGCAGTAACAATGGCTTCAATATCTTTAAAGCACCCTTCTGTAATCAGAACTGAATCACCCACTTGATACAACGGCTGAACAATCTCACCCTTAAGTTTTGCACATTGTCGTTGTAAGGTTCCAATCATCAAAGCATCAAGACTTACTGGCACGCCACCAAAAGTAACCAATTGACTCACACCATACGTTGAACGAATAGAAGACCAATTATCCGTGGCACTCAGTAATACAAAAAGATAAGGAGGAAACAAAGGTTCCAATTGGGTCGAGACAGAGCCCAAACGTTTACGTTTCACATGATGTGTTGGATGAAAACAAGTGTATCCTTGATTAGATAAATGCGCAGCTGCTCGAAAACTTTCTCGTGATTTACACTGCACTAAGTACCAACGACTATCAGAAGACACAACAAAACACTCCATGTTAAAAAAATATTTAGATTTTAAAGCCAATTAAATTAATACTTCTTTTTCTTTTACTACTTAGGTTCTTATTTTTTCTTCGAATGCCTTCGCTAAAATGCGTACAATTCGAGAAGATGCCTTTCCATCTCCATAAGGATTTTGTGCTTGGGCCATTTTTTGATAATGCGTCGGCTCTTCTAAAAGACGTGCTGCCTCATGCACAATCACTTCTACATCAGTCCCAACCAACTTTACTGTTCCCGCATCAACGGCTTCTGGCCGCTCCGTTCGGTCTCGCATCACAAGCACTGGTTTTCCTAATGAAGGTGCTTCTTCTTGAATCCCACCTGAACCTGTCAAAATAAAATAAGCTGCACGCATTAAGTAAACAAACGGCAAATACTCAACGGGATCAATTAAATAAATATTGGATTGATGACTTAAAAGCGCTTTAACCGGCTTTTGTACTTCTGGATTGAGATGTACCGGATAAACAATATCAATATTTGGGAAACACTCTGCAATACGCTTTAAAGCACGGCAAATGTGCTTAAACCCTTCACCAAAACTTTCACGCCTATGCCCCGTCACTAAAATCATTTTCCGTTCAACGGTTACATATGGAAATGGCTTTGCTAAGCTTTGCTCCAACAAGGGATTTGATTCAAATTGCTGTAACACATCAAACAAAGCATCAATCACCGTATTACCGGTTACATGAATAGACTCAGCTGGCACCCCTTCATGCAAAAGATTATCACGTGACAAAACGGTGGGCGAAAAATGAAATTTCGTCAATACGCCTGTTAATTTACGATTGGCTTCTTCAGGCCAAGGTAAAAAAATATTTCCGGTTCTAAGCCCAGCTTCAACATGCGCGACAGGAATTTGATGATAATAAGCTGCAAGCGTTGCTGCAAACGTTGTTGTGGTATCGCCATGCACTAAAATAACATCCGGATGATAACTTTCTAAAATAGATGCAAGGCCATTTAAAATATTTGCTGTCAATACACTTAAGCTTTGATTTGGCGCCATCACATCTAAATTAAAATCAGGCTTTATTGCAAATACATCTAAAAAAGGCCCGAGCATTTGCCGATGCTGACCTGTGACGCACACTTTATTATCAAATGCTTGATGTGCTGCCAACTGCTTTAGCAGTGGCGCCATTTTAATGACTTCCGGGCGCGTTCCAAATACGCACAAAGACTGAATCATTCGAGTGCCTTTTCTAAGTTAGTATCCTCATAATAGGCATCGCTATAGTATTTTCCATAATAATAATTTTTTGTTTGCTCTTTATGGAAGTTAAAAATAGAACCATTAACATACACACCTGCATTTTGAAGCCGCTTCATTGCCCGTTCAATTTCAGCCGGTTCATGTACGCCCGATCCAAAAACAACCAAATTGGTTGCCGAATTTGATGCAACTAACACTGCATCCGTTACCAGCAAGACGGGAGCCGTATCAATCAACACAATATCATATAGCTCTGAGCAGTTTTTAATTAAATCTTTAAAACGCTCAGACCCTAAAAGCTCTGCTGGATGTTTAGGATAAGAGCCACGAGGAATAACACTAAGATTGGAATGCGTTGTCTCTCGCAAAACATCTTCAACAGATAAATCTTTCTCAAGCACATCAGACAACCCAGGTGACACTTTCAAATCAAAGTATTTATGCAACGTTCCTTTACGTAAATCACTATCAATCAATAAAACGCGTTTCCCAGCTGTGGCAAGTAAATAAGCCAAATTGGTCGATACAAAGGTTTTACCCACATTAGGCGCAATCCCCAAAATACTGATTACATTATTACTTGCAGTGGCGAGTGTTACCTGAAGACTGGTACGTAAACTCCGCAACGCCTCTGTTGCGGAACTTTTAGAGTGCAAATGTGCAATTAGAGGCAATTTCTTGAGAGAAATTAAATTCTCTTTTTGCTCTAGGCAATAAGGAATAATCCCAACACTTGGGAGGTTAAGATAACGCTCACTCCAATACGGATCATCTACCTGCGAGGATAGTAACTTTCTTCCGAAAATAATCATCACACCAAGCATGAAGCCAATAAAGGCACCTCCAAGAAGAAATCCTCTTCCTTTGCCTGGCAGCGCATTGTCTGGATAGGTTGCACGCGAAAGAATTCTCACATCACTTACGGTTCCAGCTTTAATCACTTCTAATTCCTGTATCTTATTTAGCAATAATAAGTAGAGTGATTGTTTGACCTCAACGTCACGCATTAAATTAACAGCAACTTGATCAGATGCTGGCAATCTTTTTAATTGCGCTTCAAGATTTTTTCTTTGCGCTAAAACAGCTTTTACTTGAGCCGCTTGCGCCAACCAAACAGGATGCGATTTTTTATACTCTTGCTTCATTTCAATTTCTTTAAGCTGAAGCTCACTAAGCTGTTTATCCAATTCCGCAAGTTGCTTTAACAAGAACTGTGTTTGTATTTGAATGTCAATTTTACCACTTTTTGCACGATATTGATTTAGATTTTTCTCTGATAACTCGAGTGATTTTTTGGTGACAGGTAGCTGTTCGTGTAAAAAAGTTAACGTTTGAGATGCTTCTTCTGCTTTATTCTGTGCACTTTTAGATCGAGCCGTGTCTCCAATAGTGTTCAGTATTCGCAACACTTCTTTTTTATTTTTTCCTTTTAAAGAAAGCTCTAAAACTCCTGTTGCATCAAACCGATTTTTCCCTTCTGCCTCTTTAACTTGTAGTAATGCAGCTAAAGCTTTAGCAGTACTTGCAGTCGAACGTTTGATTAATTTAAACTTTGTGCCTTCAGGTAAGAGCACATCCTCGGTTTGAAGCTGAACCTGTCCGTCTGGTGATTTTAAAACTTTCCCCATAGCACCTGATAAAAGCAGCTCGTTTTTTTCCCCATACAAACTAATATGTCCCGGCTTATCAACCTCTAACTGAAAGGTTTGATTAATATTTTCTTGAGGCACATTAAATGTTAAAACTGGTAATACTTTCGGATGGACCCATGGTAAAAACCGACTCCATTTTGAATAAGATTGATCTTTAACTTGAATATCGAGCCCAAGTGACTCAATGACCGGCTCTAAAATAAAACGAGATTGCATTAATGCGACTTGCGTACTCACCGAACCAGAATTTGAGCTGCCTCCTGAGATGATTTGCTTTGAAATATCCCCGGCATCCATCCCGCCCTGTTTACTGCTCACTTGCAACAATAAATTGGACTGATACTGCGCTGGCTGCTTTAAGGCATAAAGTAAACCAAACGAAAAACACACCAGTGTTGTTAACAACAATAACCATTTATGGCCTCGCAACTCATGTAGAATAGCTGCGAGATCAATTTCATCTTCTCGTGCGCCTGGTGTGGCATGGGATAACATCGGTTTCATAAAATACTTTTCCCTATCGTCATCATGATCGGTTCGATTGTTTAATAACACTCTGTGTAAACCAAACCGTCTGAACAATTGGTAATAACTGATCTAATATACGGTTCATCTGAGGAATCGGTGCTACAGAAACATATAAAACATCTTTTGGTTGCAAACTAAAGTGCTCTGCAAGCAATAATTTATCTGGCGTTTTAGCATCAAGCCAAAAAATTTCTGGCTGCATATAATTCCCACGAATCACATAAATATGGCTGGTATCCGCGTATTTTGAATCAAACCAGCCCGATAAAGCGAGCGCATCTGCAATGGTCAGCTGTTGATCATTAATCGGTAAAAAGCCTTTATTCACAACTTCGCCTAGCACATACACGCGTTGGCCGCGAAATTCAGCAACACGTACATTCACTTGTGGATTAGGAATATATTTCTCAAGCTTTCTGGAAACAATTACGCGTACTTCATCCAAGGTTTTACCTGCCACAGGCACATACCCAATAAGAGGAAAATAAATGCGTCCATTCGGGTCAACCAAATAGCCAGGTAGGCCTGCAGCGCCTTGAATGCCTGCAGTAGCAGCCATCAGATTTTGAGATTCTAAAGAAAATTCCGGGTGCTTCCATACGTTCACATGCAATACGTCAGAGGGTGCAACCCGATAAAAATACGAGTTAACGCGTTGATCTGCAATTAAAGTAGGCGTAATGGGTATAAGCGTTGGCGTTACCTTAATTTTTGTTTTTTTAACATGCTTTCGCATCTTATATGTGCCTAGGTTTTGCATGCCAGGCATTAAAGTAATCGTCGAGCCATTACAACCACACAGCATAAGTGCTGAGGCCATTACGCTGAGTTTTTTTAACATATTAAGCCCACAACTTCCTGTGCCATTCATCAACTCCTTGTTCGATTAAGACTAAGGCTTGCTCAAAAGCCGTTTGAGGTCGTTTAAATGGATCAGGAATATCATAACCTTCCCATTTTCCAATACGATGCACGCGTCCACTCACACCGGGATATTGCTGTTCAAGTTGTTTTTGCTGTTCAGCAGTCATGGTTAAAATTAAATCTGAACCAAATACAATGTCAGGTGATGTTTGGCGTCCTCGATGCGCCGAGATATCAATGCCTCGTGCTTGCATGAGCTTTTTTGAGAAAGGCTCAGCTGAACGTCCAACCAAAGCACCTAAGCCTGCTGAGCTGACAACCACCTCTGGATGTGTTTTCTGAACGGCTACCGCAAGAAGTGCCTCTGCCATCGGACTCCTACACACGTTGCCGATACAGATGACTAAAACCTTTTCAATCATTGAATCACCGAACAACCCTGTTCTAAATTAGACTTTCATAAAATAAGAAAGTTTGTAAACTTTATCGAATCAAAAACTAAATAACAAGCGTTAAATGCGCTTTTTAATACAAAAATTCATAGTGCTTTGAGATTTCAGGACGACACCCCAAACAAGCCGCAGCACACGCTTTATTTTCCATCATATCTACCGATTCTACAATCACCCCTCGCGCCACCCAAATATCTAACATCGGCTCCAATGCCTTCATATCCATTTGAAAAACACGTGCAAGCTGTTCAATACTCACATGTTTTTCTTTGGCGATATAATTACGAAGCGCTAGCAGCACGAGGGCCTCCCGGCAAGCCACCTGCCCGCATCCACACAACAAATAAACTCAATAACAAGCCTAAGCCTAACACCCACGCAATCGATTGCTCCACATGCTGATGCATGGTTCCTAATTGATAAAACAACACTGCTGCACTATAAGCCAACGCCGTTGACCAAAGCACTGAGAACCACATTAATTTTTTCCCTGCCTCGGTGCGCATCACCGCAACCGTTGAAGCACAAGGGACATAGAGCAAAATAAATAATAAATACGCATAAGCACCGACAGCACCATCAAACATCTGAGATAGTCCCCCCATGCTTGCATACATATGATTAAGCGATCCAATCACGACTTCTTTTGCAAGGGTGCCTGTGATTAATCCAACCACCGCGGGCCAATTTTCAGGCGAAATACCCATGGGTTGAAAAATCGGTTGTATGCCTTGTCCGAACAACACCAATAGTGAGCCATCCTCACCTATTTGAATCGCATTCAAAGCCCCAAGCAGCATACACACTGGCACAATAAACTTGCCCGCACGCCATAAAAAAACACGCAGCTTTCGAATCATCCCACGCAATAACACACGCCAAACGGGTAGATGATAAATCGGCAGTTCTAATAACAAAGGCGAAATAGGACCCGAAAACACCGTCTTACGTAACAGCAATCCAGTCAAAACGGCCATTAGAATGCCAATCAAATACAAAGAAAACACAACGTTATAGCCCCCGTGCGGGAAAAAAGCGGCTACAAATACAGTATAAATCGTGAGTCTTGCGCTACACGACATAAACGGGCTCATCAAAATAGCAAGCCGTCTGTCTCGCTCAGAATCCAGCGTACGTGCAGCCATTACTGCCGGTACATTACAACCAAAGCCCACGATTAAAGGCACAAATGCTTTGCCTGGCAACCCTAAGAACCGCATCGCTCTGTCCATGATAAAGGCAACACGCGCCATATATCCCGACTCATCTAAACACGCCAATAAAAAAAACATCACCCCCATCACAGGAATAAACGACAGCGTTGTAGCAACGCCTAATCCAATGCCATTGGTAAGCCAGATACTTAAGCCATCAGGGCAGTTTATTTGATGCAGTAATTTTGCACTGCCGGTGACCAATACTTCATCAAATAATTGCATGAACTGCTCTTGGAAAAACCCACCTATAGATATCACCAAGAAAAAAAGCGCGTACATCACACTTAAAAATAGGGGAAAGGCAAACCAACGATGTAACACAACTTTATCAAGCTTAGCCGTCAACTGCTCTCGCTGTGCCGCCTCACGGGTTTCAACTTGAAGCACTAAATCATGTATGGCCGTATAGCGTGCATCCATCATGGCTAGTTCAACATCTGAGCCTACGCTCGCAATCTCTGAGCCTACGCCCCGCGGTTTATCCGCGGGGTCCAGCAATGCTTTAGGCGTTTTAAGTTTGGTTTGTAATATTTTAATTAAATCATCACATCCAGCATCTCGAGAAACATTAATCACAGGGCAACCTAATCGCTTAGATAATTGCTGCATATCTATTTCAATGCCCCGTTTCCTGGCTTCATCCATCATGGTCAGCACAATCACCATGGGGCGTTTTAATTCTAATAATTCACTGGTTAAATACAAATGTCGTTCAAGTTGCGTTGCATCAATAATATTGATGAGATAATGCGTATCAGGCTCAGCTGCTATTAACTCTGCTGAAATTTGTTCATCTTTTCGTGCTGTATGAGATGTATCTAATGCATACAAACCAGGTAAATCAACCAGCTCTATGGCTTTATTTTCTAATTGCAGCACACCTGTTGTTTCAGCAACGGTCACACCAGACCAATTGCCCACGCGCTGATATCCGCCCGTTAATGCATTAAATAATGTTGTTTTTCCTGCATTAGGATTACCCACCAGCAAACACCGCATTAAACACGCTCCCACAACAAATGTGACGCCTCAGCTGCACGCAACATTAAATCAGTGCCACGAATATTCAGCTGAATAGGGCAGCCGAGCGGCGCACGACGCACCACATGGGCAGTAACGCCTCGCGTCAAGCCAAAAGCAAATAATTGCCGACGATACGTTATATCTGTCTCGCCAAAACCGAGCAGCTGTACGTTATCACCTTGGATTAAGTCTGTTGTCTTCAACGGCATCATATGACAGTCTTATATTTCAATAAACATGAGTTTAACACAAATGCAATCGAGAATCATTCTCAAGGTGATCAAAACAAGGCCTAATTGTATTTTGACCATTATGCATCTGTTATTTTGATTTCTAGATGTTTCCCCATCGCATTAGCAGCAGTTACAAGTGTCGTCAAATTTATGCTTGTATTTGATGGACCTAATAACCTATCCAATTAAGACCTATTTGTGTGCATTACTTTAGCAAAAGCTGATTTTTTTAATCCATGCATATCAAGGTAATTTTGAATTTGCCATGCAATCACACGCTTGGTCGCTTCAGCTTCACTTTCAGATAAAATACCTTCATCTTCTAAAAAATCATCAAACTTACTACCCATATGTTTATTCATCATAAACCTCCGAGCCATTTCAAATTTGGTCTCTTCTGGACTTTCCAAGTTTAAGATCATTATCCGGTGTTTTTGAATAAACTTTTAAGCCAATATTTAACAGATTCAGCACCTGATGATTTTTTGTGAAAAATTACATTCAAAATTCTCGCATCTAGATGCGTACCATAAATGGTACGGAAGGCAAGCTATACCTTCAAAGATAAAATGATGTAGATTATGCTACTTCCTGCGACATATACTTACATATCACGCAAAATCACTGAGATAATCTGGCGACTGCATCTCACGCAGTCGACTCAGTGTCCGCTCAAACATCGTCGCCATGGGTCCATCGACATAAATCATCTCGAGCGGCACTTCAGCCAATAAAACCAGTCGAATCCCTGCGTCATACATCACATCAACGAAGCGTATAAAAAGCACTGCCCGAGCCGGATCATTTGCGCCAATCGCTGGCACATGACTCACAAATACAGCCTCAAACCGCGTTGCAATTTCTAAATAATCCAACTGACTTCGGGGTAAATTACAAATCACATCAAAATCAAACCATACTGCACGCCCGGCTTCTCGAACACACGCAATTTGCCGATGCTGAACCGTAACTTCCCCCGCCTCATTCAAAACAGCCCCCGCTGCAAACACTTTAAATTGCGCAAGCATATCTGCCTCATGCGCTGCATTCACTGGAAAAAAATAAGCTTCCGGTGAAATATCTCGCCCCATTCGATAATCACGTTTATCATCCAAGCACATGATATCGCAGTGCTGTTTTAATAATGCAATTGCGGGTAAAAATCGCTCCCGATGTAAGCCATCTAAATATAAATCATCTGGTTTTGTATTCGCAGTCACGACTAAAATCATGCCTTCTGCAAATAAGGCATCTAAGAGCTCTGCCAAAATAGAAGCATCCGCTACATCTTCAACTAAAAACTCATCTAAACATAAAACATGCGCTTCTTTTGCAATTTTTTTTGCTATTTTTCTGAGTGGATTCGCACGCCCCTGATATTGGCGTAAAGCCTCATCCACATGCTGCATAAAATGATGAAAGTGAAAACGTTCTTTATGTGCTTCAGATAAGTGCGCATAAAACAAATTCATCAAATATGTCTTACCAGCCCCAACGGGGCCATGCAAATATAAGCCTTGTATTTTTTGGGCACGCCATTGCCACCAGTGCTTTTCTGTATGTGAGGCATCCACTGCATCTGTAATTATTTGCAATTGAGATAACACATGGCGTTGATTCGGTGAGTCAACAATTTCACCGGCTTTAACTGACGCCTCATAATAAGCAAGCAACGTTTTCATCATAAAATATCATCCAACGCTTCTGACACCCGAGTTTTAAACTCGGTCAACTTGCCATGAAAAAAATGGCCTGTTTCCGTAAATTCAAGCACAGAAATATCTCGCGTTGATGCAAAATCTAAAACCAACTCAGCAGGTATCACTTCGTCTACATCGCCTTGCGCTAAAATCCAAGGCGTAGGATCTCTTTCAAATGCCTCAAAATCAACATGATTCACAGGTGGCGCAACCGTGAGTAGTAATTCATGCGATATTTGTGCCGCTGCACGATAAGCAACAAAACTACCAAATGAAAAGCCTGCAAATAATAATTTTATCTCTGGAAAAATAGATTTAAGTTGCTTTGCAAACAACAACATATCTTCGCTTTCACCTATCCCTGCATCATACTCACCGAGAGACGCCCCAACCCCTCTAAAATTAAAACGCAAGCCTGGAATACCACGCGCCCTAAACAGGCGTGCAAGCGTTGTGACCACCTTATTGTGCATGCTGCCGCCCTTCGAGGAGAGGGGGGGGGGGCGCGGGGGGGGGGGGGGGGGGGGGGGGGGGGGGGGGG
>JAALKW010000094.1 GCA_011087865.1 Legionellaceae bacterium | reverse complement strand
CTTGATGCAACACCGGAAAATCATGCCGAATTTCATCCGTATCTAACATGTGTGTTTCTAATAAATGCTGACTCATGCATTACTCCATGTGCTGCGTAATTAATTCATTGAGAGCATTCAACTCATCAGGCAAACTCAAAGCATTCATTTTGTTTATATTCTCAGCTAAAAATGCTTTCATTAAATAACGATGTGCAAGCGTCGAATCAATGCCACGTGTCGCCAAATAAAATAATGCTTCTTCATCCAGCTGTCCTACCGTTGCGCCATGAGCGCACACAACATCATCCGTAAAAATTTGTAACTCAGGCTTCGTGTTGACTTCGGCTTTAGATGACAGTAACACATTTTTATTATACTGCTTCGCTTCAGTTTTTGAAGCACCCTCTGAAACCAGCACTTTACCATTGAACACTGCACGCGCTGCATCTTTAAGAATACCTTTGTAATCTTGATCACTCTTACAATCAGGCGCAATATGTTTAACGGTGGTGTGATGATCAATATGCTGTTGCTGCGCTGGAAGATAAATGCCGTTCATCAAACAAGAGGCACCGGGCTCAGCAAACGTCACCACCGTATCACTACGGGCCCACAGTGCACCCAAACTTAAACTATGACTGTCAAAACGGCTGCGTGCTGATTGCTTAACCGCAATTTCTCCAACATGAAATGCATTGAGCCCTTCACGTTGAATTTTAAAATGTGACACATTGGCATCAGCGCCTAAGCTTATCTCTGTCATCGTATTGGTAAAATAAGCCGTATCTAAATCACTGTCATACGTTTCAATAATATTTAATGCGCTAGATGCACCTGCAATCACCAAATGCCTAAAGCATTGCATTTTTCCAGGAGTTTTTGCACGATGCATGATACATAACGGCGCTGTAATATTGACATTATCAGGCACATGAATTAAAAAACCCAACTCAAAAAAAGCCATGTTTTGCGCATGAAAACCATGCGTTTCTTCCATGATTTGTCCTAAATAAGGCTGAACTAACTCAGCATGACTGACTAAAGCCTCTTGAATCGGTACAACTAAAACGCCTTCGGGCTGATGAGCAATCGATAAATCAGAAGCATCTAGGCTTAATTCAAAAGCATGCTTTGATAAAGCATCTGTCGATGTATATTTCCAATCTTCATTTTGACGCGTCGGCAGTCCACGCGCTGCTTAATCACGAGCGGCTGTTTCTTTTAGCGCTTTTACACTCATGATTTCTCCACAGTTTCAAGCCAACTATATCCTTTGTCTTCTAATACATGCGCGAGAGATTTATCCCCTGATTTTATAATTTTTCCTTCAGCAAGCACATGAATATAATCAGGCTCAACATAATTTAACAAGCGCTGATAATGCGTCACTAAAATAATCGCGCGATTGGACGCACGCATGGTGTTAATGCCTTTTGCAATCACACGCAACGCATCAATATCTAATCCTGAGTCGGTTTCATCCAAAATAGCAAGCTTAGGCTCCAAAGCAAAAAGTTGTAATATTTCATTTCGCTTTTTCTCTCCACCAGAAAAACCTTCATTAAGATTGCGATATAAAAAACTTTCGTCCATTTCAAGCGCTGCACATTTTTCACGAATAAACCCTAAAAAATCCATCGCATCCATCGGTGGCTTACCTTCTGCCTTTCGAATTGAATTAACCGATGCTTTTAAAAAACTAATATTTGCAACACCTGGTATTTCAACAGGATATTGGAACGATAAGAAAATGCCGGCTTGTGCACGTTCAGCAGGTGATAAAGAAGATAAGTCTTGGTTTAAATAAGTCATGCTCCCCTGTGTCACATCATAAGCAGGATGACCTGTTAGTGCTTTTGATAAAGTACTTTTACCTGAGCCATTGGGCCCCATAATGGCATGCACTTCGCCAGGTTTCACCTCAAGATTCAAGCCTTTTAAAATCGCTTTATCGTCTACTGACACTTGTAAATCTTTAATCGATAACATAATTAACCTACTGCCCCCTCTAATGTAATGCCGAGTAATTTACTGGCCTCAACCGCAAATTCCATCGGTAATTCTTTTAATACTTGCTTACAAAACCCATTCACAATCATCGAGACAGCATCTTCCGTATCAATACCCCGTTGCTCACAATAAAATAACTGCTCATCGCTAATTTTAGAGGTTGTGGCTTCATGCTCAATTTGGCTACTCGCTTCTTTCGCTTCAATATAAGGAAAAGTATGCGCAGAACACTGGCTACCCATCAGCATTGAGTCACACTGTGTATAGTTACGTGCATTTTTTGCAGTCGGTAATATGCGCACCAAACCACGATAAGCATTATGCGAGTGTCCGGCACTAATGCCTTTAGATATAATCGTTGAACGGGTGTTTTTTCCAAGATGAATCATCTTGGTCCCTGTATCAGCCTGCTGATAATTATTCGTCACCGCTACAGAATAAAATTCACCCACCGAGTCATCACCTTTCAGAATCACACTCGGATATTTCCAGGTAATTGCAGAGCCGGTTTCAACCTGTGTCCATGAAATTTTAGACCGCTTGCCACGGCATGCCCCCCGCTTGGTCACGAAATTATAAATACCGCCCTTACCGTCTTTATCACCCGGATACCAATTTTGTACTGTTGAATATTTAATGCTTGCATTGTCTAATGCAACCAATTCAACCACTGCTGCATGCAGCTGATTTTCATCACGCATGGGTGCGGTACAGCCTTCCAAATAAGACACATAGCTGTCATCATCAGCAATAATCAAAGTGCGTTCGAATTGTCCCGTGGACGCTGCATTGATACGAAAATAAGTCGAGAGCTCCATTGGGCAACGCACACCTTTCGGAATATAAACAAACGAGCCATCTGTAAATACCGCTGAATTCAAGGTCGCATAAAAATTATCACGATAAGGCACAACCGTACCTAAGTACTTTTCAACCAAGTCAGGATGCTCTTGAGCTGCCTCAGAAAAAGAGCAAAAAATAATGCCTTGTTCAGCCAATTTTGCTTTAAACGTTGTCGCAACCGAGACACTATCAAACACAGCGTCAACCGCAACTCCCGCAAGCATTTCTTGCTCACGCAATGGAATCCCAAGCTTTTCATATGTTTTTAATAACTCAGGATCCACTTCATCAAGGCTTTTTGGCATATCTTCAATGCTTTTAGGTGCCGAGTAATATGAAATATCCTGAAAATTAATCTCTGGATAATGTACACTCGACCACTCAGGCGTTGCCATGGTTTTCCAATGCTCGAAAGCTTTTAGCCTGAAGTTTAATAAAAATTCAGGTTCTTTTTTCATGGCTGAAATACGTCGAATAACACTTTCATCAAGTCCTGGTGGAAAGGTTTCAGACGCAACCTCTGTAACAAATCCATGCTGATAATCACCATCTAAAAAGACACTCAGCGGTTCATGCGCATTCGACACGATTCACTCCCATTACAACTGATTTCATTTGATTTAAAATTTTAAGTGGAATTTGAGGCGTTGCTAAAGCCTCGAGACTCACACTTTCTAATGCTGATTCAATCGACTGACTAATCAAGCGCCAATTGTCTTGTACATGACAGACGTGGTGTAATGCACAAGCATCAGGCGAAGCACTACATGCTGTCAATCCGCGTGATTCATCCAAGGCATATAAAATATCCGCAACTGAAATATCAGAGGCGTGATGCTTTAAGCGATAACCACCCGCCGCACCGCGAACAGAAATCAGCAAATCTGCCGCAAGCAAACGCTTTAAGATTTTACTCACCGTTGGCAATCCAAGATGGATATTTTCTGCAATATCACGCGCACTCAATAAATCGCATTTATTTTGCGCTAAAAATACCATCACAATCGAGCCATAATCAGCCAGCTTATTCATTCTTAACATATAAATAGTACTAGATTGGTTCTATTTAAAAATAATCAGGGGTATCATACACTGAGTCATGCTGTCTCGCAATGCTATTGGTGCACAGCGACTCCCGCTTAAGAATTTTTTGAAAAAGAATATTGGGTCGGTTTTTA
>JAALKW010000093.1 GCA_011087865.1 Legionellaceae bacterium | reverse complement strand
AATAAATCACGGCTAGGCGCCAATGCTATTTTGGCCGTTTCGCTTGCAGCAGCGCGTGCATCAGCACTGACACAAAATAAGTCTTTGGTGGATGCATTGAATCAGGGGGAGGCGATGAGCATGCCTGTGCCCATGATGAATGTTTTAAACGGTGGCGCACATGCGGATAACAATGTTGATATCCAAGAATTTATGATCATGCCGGTAGGTGCAAAAGATTTTCCAATGGCAATCCAAATGGGCTCTGAAATTTTTCAATGCTTAAAGTCTGTGTTACGGGGAAAAAAATTGAATACGGCCGTGGGTGATGAAGGCGGTTTTGCACCCAACTTACGCTCTAACCGAGAAGCGCTTGATTTGCTCTCAGAAGCTGTTGAGCAAGCAGGGTATCAATTAGAACGTGATATTGTGTTTGCGCTTGATGTTGCCGCATCTGAATTATTTTCTGAGGGAAAATATCATCTGAGTTCTGAACATTTGAGCTTAAGTAGCGAAGCGTTAGTGAGTTATTATGCAGATCTTTTAGATGCTTATCCGATTGTGAGTATTGAAGATGGCTTAGATGAAGCTGACTGGACCGGCTGGAAGCATATGACAGATGTTTTGGGCCGCACAACGCAGTTGGTTGGGGATGATTTATTTGTAACCAATGCAAAAATATTAGGAAAAGGCATTGAAGCGGCTGTTGCAAATTCGGTATTGATTAAACCGAATCAAATCGGGACACTAACAGAAACGCGGGAGACCATTCGGCTTGCTAAGGCACATGGTTATCACTGTGTTTTATCTCATCGCTCAGGTGAAACTGAAGATGCATTTATCGCGGATTTAGCGGTGGCGACGGGAGCGGGACAAATTAAAACAGGTTCATTGTGTCGAACGGATAGGGTCGCTAAATACAATCAGTTATTGCGAATTCATGAGATGCAAGCTTTGCCGTATGCCACGCCATTTAAGTAAGGAGAAGGGAAATGGAAAAATGCCAGCGCTTAGGACAGCGCTTTATATTTGCTATGACGGGTTTTGTTTTAATCATCTCATTTTATTTGCAATATATTGAGGCATTACGACCTTGCCCTTTGTGTTTGATGCAGCGCGGCATGATGATTTTTATTTTTCTCTTAGCCTGCTTAGGGCTTTTTATGGTGAAGCGATTTTTATTGGCTTTTGAGCTGTTTTTTGCTCTGGCAGGCGGCTTTTTTGCTCTCAGACAACTTTGGTTACAATCTTTACCCGTTCCAGATACAGGGATGTGTTTACCTGGTGTTGAAATGTTGATTCATAAGTTGCCCTGGCATGAAGTATTACACACTTTTGTTTGGGGAAGTGCCCATTGCGGTGAAATCGCCTGGACGTTTTTGCATTTGTCTATGGCAGCATGGTCTTTAGTATTTTTTAGCTTGATAGGGATTTTGAGCGTGTTTTTAGGAGTGAAATATCCGAGAGATGAGCACGTTTAAAACAGAAGTGATTGCAAAGCATGTGCATACCAAAGCACGTGTTCTGAGAGTAACAACGGCTCATGGTGAGTTTATAACGCCTGTATTTATGCCTGTTGGTACGCGGGCGGGTGTTAATAATATGATGCCGAAAGAACTACAGGATGCGGACAGCCAAGTAATTTTAGGTGGCAATACCTATCATATGTTATGTGCGCCGGGCATGAAGGTGATAGAGGCCGCGGGTGGCATGCATCGATTTATGGGCTGGCACGGCCCGATGCTGACAGATAGCGGTGGGTTCCAAGTGTTTAGCTTATCTAAAAATCAAGAATTATGTCGTATTGATGATGAAGGCGCACATTTTGTTTTGCCAGGATCAAATAAAACCATTCATATGACGCCAGAGATGTCGCTTGAAACCCAAAAAATAATTGGGGCTGATATGATCATGGCTTTTGATCAATGCACGCCAGATAGCCTGACAGAAGCTGAAGCTGCATTGCTTATGAAGCGAACGCATCGATGGCTTGATCAATCTGTTGCGTATCATGAGGCGCATCCAAATTCACGATATGGGTATCAGCAAGCGTTATTTGGGATTATTCAGGGCGGGATTTATCCTGAATTGCGACGTGAGAGTGCAGCGTATGTTGCGAGTATGTCGCTTGATGGGGTTGCCTTGGGGGGTGAGAGTATTGGCTTTGATATGGCAAAAACCGTTGAGGTGATTCGATGGGTGCATGCTTTGCTGCCAGAAGAAAAACCAAGATACACGATGGGCGTTGGGATGTCGCCACAAGATTTGGTGGATGTGGTGCAAGAAGGGATTGATATGTTTGACTGTGTGGCACCTACACGTAATGCACGGCATGGGGCACTGTATTCTGGTGAGCTGGTACGTAAAGGCAATTGGTTTGCATTTGAAAGTGAGCATTCACAAGCACGTATTCAAATTAAAAAAGCCTGTTTTTCTGATGATTTATCACCGATTATGCCAGGCTGTGCGTGTTATACCTGCACACATTACTCAAGAGCCTTTATGCATGATTTATTTAAGCAAAAAGCGCCAAGCTTTACGGCACTTGCAAGTATTCATAATATTTTTGTATTACAAGATGTTTGTACTAAAATGCGCGAATTAATTTTATCAGAAGCCAACTATGCAGCTCATTAAACATATAGATACAGCACTTGCACTGCTTGATGCAGGTGAGGTGATTGCCTATCCTACGGAGGCAGTTTATGGCTTAGGCTGTGACATCTTTAACGAGCAAGCCGTGCTACGGATATTGGCTTTGAAAAAGCGCGATAAAGCAAAAGGTTTAATTATTTTAATTGCTGATTGGGCGCAGTTATGGGATTTAGATTTAATTGATAGAGGTGCTGTACCTAAAGCGCGCTTGGATGTGATTGAAAAAAGCTGGCCTGGTCCTGTGACCTGGATATTTCCGAAGTCACATCGTGCACCTGAATGGATAACCGGTTCGCATGAAGGCATTGCGATACGGATGACAGCCCATCCTGTCGCGCATGCCTTATGCAAACATGGCCCCATCGTATCGACCAGTGCGAATCTTGCAGGAAGCGCGCCTATTTGTGATGTTGATGATTTAAAACAGCATTTTTATGGAGGCGTTGTTGGTGTTGTTGCTGGCGACTTAGGTGTCGAATCGACTGTGAGCCAAGTCTATCAAGCTGTGGATGGGAAGTTAATACGGCCTTAAATAAATGCTTGCAAAAACAGCATATAGAGTTATAATGACCCATCTTTGATGGTAGCTTGTTATGGATGTAAAAGAAATATGCCTCTTCCTCCAATAAACGTTTTTCGTAGTCAAGAGACAGCAAATCAAATAAGCGCTTTGCTTCTTTCATTTGGTAGGCAAATCGACTCAGGATTGATAGATGATAATAGTCTATATACAAGGTTAGCCGCTTCACATCCGGGCCGTAGCCCGAATATAACTAATCTTGGCAATCATCCAGACAATGATCGCTTTAAAATGTCTGCTTATACCCGAACAGAAGCCGTTCATTTAGCGCAAAGGCAAACGCATGGAACTTGCGTACCCCTAGCTCACGCCGTTCCAATTACGCTAATCACCTCTTGTGGTATTAATCTTCGTAGAATGGGGTTTGAGAGGAACGAACTTAGAACTGCTTTGCGTACGAACCAAAGAGAGGCCCTTAAGCGTTCACTGATGTGTATCTATATGGATGCTTTATTGACAGCCAAAGCAAGTGATAATACGGATGTGATTCTTACTCAGCTGTCAACAGGTTATTTTGCTGGGGGAAGCCGTATAAACCGGCAGTCAAATCAAGCTTATATGCGTGAGCTGTGTGCCGAAGCGCTGATGGATGCGGTCAGTCTTTATCGAACGCGACTTCAAGCCTTAGGTGCTTCAGATGAATTGAATATTCATGTCGCGGCAGGTCTTGGTGATGCCGGGGGAACTTTTCATAATAACATTAGCGCTTACTGCAGACGTTATGCCTTGCAAGCCCCAGCAGTGCATGTATTAAATTCTGATGAAGTTGCCGTAACTTTATCAGGTATAGACAACGAAAAAAGAATATCCCTCCAA
>JAALKW010000092.1 GCA_011087865.1 Legionellaceae bacterium | reverse complement strand
TCACGAATAGCGCAATGTTTTTTTAAATAGATTTTCAATAACTAGCAACGACTTGCATGAATGAGCATCTTGGCAAATTCAGCACTTTTTTCACTGATATTTGAAGCCATGATTTCAGCTAAGAAATCATCCATTTGTTGCTGACTGACTTTTGTGACTTTGGGCATTTTTTTCTTACGGGGCTTGGTTTTTTTAGACATTTCAACACCATCACTCTTATACGATGACCGTATTATACATCAGGTTTTAAATACCTGATTTTCCTTTCTGAGAAGGCTTCTGATCAATGATTATTTTTAAGGTACGGTCGGGATCAGATGTGGTGCTGAAAAAGCCCCGTATAACGCAAGGATTAACACATAGACCAAGCATTCGAAAGGCTCAGAAATGCATGTTAATTTATAAAAAATACGCAAAAACCCTGTCAACCCCGAAATGAAAATAAATAAAATTTATTTTACGCAGGCTTACCGGAAGGACACATTTAAAGTGACGAAATAAGCGCGTGTAACTGATTTCAGGATGACCGGATTCAGTTTTATCGATCGGAAGCATATGCCATTGGCATCCTGTGTGCATAAGATACAAAATGTAGTTGAATATCTTGTGGTTGGTTATTTTTGACTTCGGTCCTCGCCGTCCGGTTGTTAACATCGGGAAGACAAATTCATTGAAGTCTTTTTCGGTTAATGTCGCTGGGATCCTACTCTGGCGTGGTTTCATGTAAATCGACCTCCGTTTTTATTGTTTTATGGAGATCTTGGTTTAGTAGCTAACTGCTTATAAATAAAGGCGTTTCTTCAAATAAATAACTAGCAACGACTTGTCTCTTATAAATTGCTTGAATTAATTAAAATACATACTATATTAATAATTACAGACCAAATTAAAAAGATAATATTCTTTATGCCCCTAGTTAACTTGATGATTAAATCGAAAGTCCAATGCACAGCACGTGCTGCCCCGCACAAAAGCGTACATGATGGGCTAACTGTAATACAAGTAGCTTCTGAAGATACGCTCGAAACCGCATATATATGGGTCTGCAACTTAAGAGAATCGAGCAGTCATAATAACAGTGTCTGGCATTTACGGCGTAATAAAGAAAAAATGTTGTTCAACCTTCGGCAACAACTCCTACGCGGTCAATATCAATTTAGCCCTCTTCGAAGCTATCATATTAATGGTGAACACCTCAGTTGTTGGGAGGCATCTGATGCACTTGTTTTAAAAGCCATTAGCATGACCCTGCAGCCTTTATTCTCTCCTGAAAAAAATCAACATTGCACCCATCTAAAAAATGCAGGCGGGATTCATGGTGCAATCAAACAGGTGTCTGCCAATAAATCTCATTATCAGAAGATATTAAAAAGTGATGTATGGCATTATTATGAATCTATTGACCACGATATTTTACTTTCCCATGTAGCGAAATTAACTGATTGTAAAATATTGCTTAATTTAGTGATGCAATACTGCCAGCGTTTAGAAATACGTGATGGTGAATATTATCATTTTACGCGCGGCATCCCGAAAGGTTGCCCTTTATCCCCATTGATGGGCGCACTGTATTTAAAACCCTTAGACGATGCACTGAGCACGCATGGCTTCTATTTCCGCTATATGGACGACTGGGTTGTGATGGTTAAAACAAAGCGACAGCTGCGTAAGGTCATTAAACTGACCTACAAGATTTTAAAACAACTGAAATTAAAAATGCATCCTGATAAAACATTTTTAGGATGTATAAAAAAAGGATTTGATTTTTTAGGGGTGCATTTTGCTGATACCCCTGAAATATCAAAGCCCAGCTTGGAAAAGCATCGTGACAATATAGCCCGGCGTTACGCGCAAGGTGCAAGTAATCTTTGCATTGGACGCTATATCAAACGATGGACATCTTGGTGTAATGGTTTGTTGAAATGTTGTGGTGACACCTCCAGGCTGGAAATTCATGGGACAAACTCTGTTGTACAACAAGTTTCTTCCGTTAATCTAAACTTGGAGAATCATCATGAAAAAATGTATCCTAATAGTCGCTATCGCAATCGGGTGTAACATAGCCACTACTGTCAATGCTACTGCTGACTTTTGTATCAACACGGCAAACAGCAAAGACACTGTCGCTGTAACCATCGCAAACAGCCAGCCCTACTCCTTACAAGTGCGCTGCGAATCCGATACTAGCCAATCCTTTACATTGAAGCCCAACAAACGTAAAACTGTAAACCTACAACCCAATGAGCCATTCCGGCTCAAAGATACACATACCAAAAAAACCATAAAACTGGTCTCCCAATGGCAACAACCAACCAGCGGCTGCACCGCAGGACTCACCTGCAACGCATCATGTACTCTCACGGCAGGCTACGCAGCCTCGTGGGTTATAGCGGGATGTAGTTACAAGAAAGCCTAGGAAAATGTGAACCGAACGCGCGAGTAATGCTACGCCCCTACGGGTACGTGCCTGCTGTGAGACTGGAGGGCGAACCGCTACGTTCCGTACATCCGCGTCGTTTTCAATAGGCCGAACAAGGCTGTTTTCAAACTTTCCGGCATTCCGCGGTGGGTCATTTTATTTAAGACCCAACAGCCAACTATGAGGTATTGTTGTTGCCTTTCAAATTTCCTGGCATGCATCGCTCGACCAAGAATTCTTTTATAGCGCTGTATGCCGAGCTCAGAAATATTTCTTCGGTTCTAGTCAGTATAGGGCCCGGCGTTTTAACTGTTAAACTTTGTATTATTTTGGGAAAAAATCAAGGGCTGGTTGCGTATGATTCGTCTGGATGCTCTATATCAAACGTTTCTTCATCAGTGTGCTTCCGGTGAGCTGGCGTAAATCTTAAAAAAATATAAAATTTGGCTCTTGGCGTCTTTGCGTTGAAGTTCATTTTGAGACCAACACTGTTGCCAGTTAAATCATGGGGTTGTGATTTTCCCTCTGAATCAAAAGGATACAGTTCAACGCAAAGGCGCCAAGAGCCGAAATATTCGCTTCACTCAAGTCTGTTCGTAGAAACTCTCAGTTTAAGAAAGTTTCGACAGGGATGCTAATATTTCATGCTTTACTGGTGATTACTTTTATAATCACCAGTAACAAGGGGTTTTGAATACGTAGATTCAACTCACTATAGCTAACCCGCTAATCAAGAAGTTGCTTCTTTTGTTTTTATGCAGCGTGCGATTTGTCTTGCTCGATGGTTAATTTGAAACCGAGTCCTTTAAGAACGATCCCAAATGTATCCAAACGCGGATTACCTTTTTTGGACAAAATACTATATAAATTTTGTCGATTTAAATGTGTTTTACGAGCTAGTTCTGTCATGCCACCTTGTGCGTCGGCAATATTACGTAAAGCAACAAGCAATGCTTCCGCGTCATTATCTAGCTGATATTCTTCGATAGCAACTTGTAAGTATCCATACGCCTCATTCGGATCTTTTAATGAAGCGATAAGATAATCATGGTAGCTTGCTGTATTTTTAATTAAGTTAGCTTCATTCATGATTTCTCTCCAATAATTCCTGCCAATAAATTTTGGCCGTCTTAATGTCTTTTACTTGACTACTTTTATCACCACCACACAACAAAATAACAATCACATCAGCTTCTTCTACAAAATAAATACGATGCCCTGGCCCGAAATCAAACCTTAATTCCAAGACCCCTTCACCAACAGACCTATGGTCTCCAAAATTACCTTTTTCCACTCTATCCAATCTTGTTTTTATTCGATGTCGTGTTACTGGATCTTTAAGTCCACTTATCCACTCTTCAAACGGAACGGCACCGGATGGTGTGATATAGTTTCGTAAAATACGGTCTTTTATTTCTTTCATTATTAATTGTCGCCTATAAACGACAAAAAGTCAACTCGCTTGGCTTTGTTGCATCGCTCAATCATCAAAATAAAGAGATCCTAAAGGCTTTGTTTCCTAGCTCACAAAATGAACATCGCGTAAGGTAGCTGATTATCCAGCATGATATACCCGTGATCTTTGAAAATGCTTGCATTATTGGTTTGCGAGGATCATGCTT
>JAALKW010000091.1 GCA_011087865.1 Legionellaceae bacterium | reverse complement strand
ATAATACCCTCCAAAAATTAATCTTATCATAACGATTAAATCATTGGGAGCATTTAATTTTGAGGACAAACTGATATTTTTACTATCGATAAATTATTATCCTTTCTCAAAGTTAATGGTTAAATTAGACCATAACAGTCAATAAATATAATGAGTATCGACCTCATTTTGCATTGAAAATTTTGACTCCTATGCAGTATATTCATAACCCAGGAAAGTAGACTGTATTATTAGTCTCATTTCATGTGAGGGTACACAGGCGATATCGAAAAAATATAGTTTATTGGATATATGCTATTATTTTAGCTGTTGCTTTAAAAAATTTAATAAGCCAAAGGGGTGATATTTATGAAAAATTTGTCTGATGACAAACAGTTGACGCTTTTGAAAAAGAGCCTTGATGCGCTTCCAAGGGGTATAATTATTACTGATTGCCAGCAAGACGATGATCCAATCATTTATGCCAACTCATGCTTTTTGAAAATGAGTGGTTATGATGAAGGTGAGGTCCTTGGAAAGAATTGTCGGTTTATGCAGGGTGAGGAAACAGATCCTGAGTCTTTAAAAAAACTGGCAATGGCCGTTAATAACCGTGAGCCTGTTACAATCTCAATGGTTAATTACCGTAAGGATGGTGAGAAATTTATAAATAAATTCACGATCTGTCCAGTTAAGAACGATAATGGCGATGTGACACATTGCATTGCTTTAGAAAAAGAGTTATGAGTATGAATGTTTTATATAGAATCCATAGTTAATTAATAATGACTTAGATTATCAACACGCTAACCAATGAGAATTTAAAAAAGCAGCGCATCTTAAATTACCATTGGTCCAGGATGCCTATTTTTTATCAGACAAAAGCTTCAGTGGGCTCCTGAAGTAAAGGAAACAATGACTGCTCCGTAGGCTAGCTCCCAATTTCAAAGAAAAATATAACTCTCATGCAGCTTGAATGCAGTGAGAAAGAAACTGATAAGAAATCGAATAATGGCTTAGTAAGTCAGTCGTTTTGCAATCGGTTGTGTATTAATTAATAGGCCTTTTGTAACCATGAAATATCGGAGAATACAGATAGATTATTGGTTTATAATAGCAAAAAACGGTCTCAATTGAATGAGGTGACTATGGAAAAAAAACAGTTTGATATAGACAATGAACGCATAGGAACTGATGATTTAACAGAAGTTAGGGTTGAATCAAAGATTAGAGAGCTTGTACTTTCCCAAGGTTTAGGTGTGCTATGCAGTAAAAGTGATATTACTGCGTATGGGTCATTGGTAGCTTATACAGCAAATACAGATTTGACTAAGATTTTATTTGCAACACTATCCTATACAAGAAAATACCAATGTCTTAAATCTTGTGACAAGGTGTCAATCTTAATTGATAATAGAAATCAATTGCAAAAAAGGGTTTCACAAATTTCTGCTGTTACCATCAGTGGCACTGCAAATAAATTAAAGTTACCTGGAGCTGTTGCCGATGCAAAAGAAAAACTACTTGAGAAACACAATTATCTACATGAGTTACTTGAATCTGATAGCTGTGTTTACTTTGAGATTGATACAGCATCTTTTGTGTATGTCACACATCTACAGGAAGTGTATGAGTGGACAGCAAGCTAACCTACATTAATAAATTATCTGCTGAGCAGGGACCTGAAGCGGTTGGGCGCAAAGCTGCGTCACTAAACGTACTTAAAAATGCAAATATTTTAATACCTGATACGGTTTGTCTCAATCGAAAAGCATACCTTGATTTTATTAGTACCAATCAGATTGATAATTTTATTGAGGTGGAGTTAGGGAGGAAATCAATAGATGCTATGCGTTGGGAAGAGCTTTGGGATTGTGCATTGCGAATTCGAAATAAAATACTTCAGAGCCAAATACCGACTAAAATAATCAATGAAATCAAGATATCAATACCTGATGGCTGGATAGAATCGGGTATAGCGGTACGTTCTTCCTCTTTACAAGAAGATCGGCATGACGCCTCTTTTGCAGGTTTGTATGATTCGTTTACTGAGCAAAAATCATTCGACTCTATTTTTACAGCTATCAAGCGCGTATGGGCCTCGCTGTGGTCAGACCGTGCGCTTCTTTATCGTAAAGAGCTCTGTTTAGATGCCCATGAAAGTAGCATGGCAGTCATCTTTCAAAAAACTATCATTGGTGAGTGTTCTGGTATTGCCTTTAGTCGTGACCCTAATGACAATAAATCGCCTTACTCTGTCATTGAAGCGGTTCCTGGTCTTTGTGAAACACTAATGGATAGAGAGGTGGATCCCAACCACTATCGCATTACTCGCAAAGATGAGGTTGTGATAACGCTACAAGAGCCGCATCAATTGTGCATGCAGGGCCCAATGAATCTCCAGCTAAGAAAAATGCTCAATACTTTATTAATCATTGAAGAATTGTTTCACTGCCCGGTAGATATAGAGTGGACAATTAAGGATGGAGCGCTTTATGTGCTTCAGGCTAGGCCAATTACGTTTAAATCCGATCCAGACCAGAAAAGACAGTGGTATTTAACACTCACACCAAAACTGGCTGCGCTCAAATCCCTTGCTAAAGAAGTTTCAGAAGTACTGATCCCTGATCTTGAGGCAGATGGCTGTCGGATGGCGCATGAAGAGCTGGAGCGTCTATCTGCTAAAGATATTGCCAATGTGCTTGCTGGCAGACTTGAGCGTCTCCATTATTGGCGGAAGATTTATAAGCAAAAATTTATTCCTTTGGCTCATGGCGTTCGCACATTTGGTGAGTATTATAACGACACAATTAAGCCAAAAGATCCTTATGAATTTGTTCATCTCTTAAAATCTCAGGATAGAATCGCTAAAAAGCGAGCAGCGGCTATTTATGATTGTAATCAATTCCTAGATCAGCACCCTGCTGTCCTAAAGTTTTTGATGGATTACACAAAAAAAACAATTGCTCACTTTGATATCCTACAAAAAAAAGCCATTGAAACATTGGCAGGTGGTGTTACGTTTCTAAAAAAATATCATCAACTGAAAGAAAACTACTTTGATATTACGCTAAGTAACCAGAGATGGCTTGATCATGACAATATAATTATTGCTATCATCCTAAATTTTTCAAACAGTAAAAATATAAGTCATGATGATAAAAAGACGCCTCACTACCTTGAAAGATATTATGAAGCTTCAAAAAATCATGAGCAGGCTGAGTCATTGTTAGCCTTGGGCAGGCTCAGTTGGAGGCTCCGAGATGATGATAATTTGTTGTTGTCAAAGATTGAAAGTCAGCTAATTAGAATATTAAATATTGCTAACAATATATTAGTTAAAGGTGGTCAGCTACAAAAAAATATATGCGTTACTGAAGCTGATGTTGGGCCTATTGTTTCTGCGTTAAGGCATCGTACGATATGCAAAATGTTTCCTAAAGAAGATGTGCCGAAAAAAACATCTAAAAATAATAAACTCTCTCCTAGGCAACTTAAAGGGCAGCCTGCCGTACCAGGGACGGCAAGTGGCCGTGCATTTAAAATTGATAAACTAATTGATATAAATACTTTTTTACCTGGTGATATCATTGTCTGTGAAGCAGTGGATCCAGTTATGACGCATCTTGTTCCATTGGCAAGTGCTATTGTTGAGCAACGCGGTGGGATGTTAGTACATGGTGTTATTGTTGCAAGAGAGCTTGGTATTCCTTGTGTCAATGGTGTTGGGCAAATGATTAATCACATCCAAACAGGGGATTATATTACGGTTGATGGGACTTTAGGTGTCGTTGTTAAATTACCAGATGGATTTTAACGTTTACTTAATTTTAAAGGGGGAAATATAATAAGAGATTCAGTCAGGATTATTTTTTTGTATGGCAAGAAATAAGAAATTGATTTTTGATATCTTTACTATTCATATGACATAAAAGCCTTGTTGTTCTTTGATGTGGTTATCATATCATGACTTTTTTAGAGCATATTTTTGGCATTTAAAGTCCTTTTATGGATCTAGTGTAATTTAAGGTCAGGAGGGGTATATCTGATAGGACATATTATAGCGCCACCCGTTAATGCTCGGACATAGTGATTCTGGTATGATGTCTGTTT
>JAALKW010000090.1 GCA_011087865.1 Legionellaceae bacterium | reverse complement strand
TTTAATTTTTATTGTTGTAAGCTGTCATGCTTATCCTAAGCTGCTGACAGGTGGATTTGTCGGTGTTGATGGTTTCTTTATTATATCAGGATTTTTGATTACTGAAATTTTGTATAAAAAACAGGTTAACGGGAAGCTATCCCTAATTGATTTTTATAACAGGCGGATTAAACGATTGTTTCCAGCCTTATTAGTTGTCTTGCTGACCACGTTAATCTTTGGATACCTATTTTTATTTAGTGATGAGTACAAGCACTTAGGCCATCATACATATCGCTCGTCCATTTTTTTGCAAAACTTTACCCTTATCAAAGAACTTGGCTATTTTGATGTTTCTAGCATTTACAAACCGCTTCTGCATCTATGGTCACTAAGCATTGAAGAGCAATATTATTTCGTCTGGCCTCTTCTACTAATAACATTGCTCACTCTAAGAGTTAACCCTCTTTTTGTTCTTATTCCTGTCTCATTTATCTCTTTTTTCGCAAACATATACTTTGTTCAAAATCATAAAGACGAAGTTTTTTTTCATCTGGCAACTCGAACCTGGGAGCTAGGTTTAGGTTCGATTTTAGCTTTAATTGTTATTAAAGCCAATCCGATTGAAATGGTGAGTCCTGTATTAAAAAAACTTCTATTTTTTGCCGGTATAGTGTTTATATTGATTGCGTCTTTCAGTCTGACTGACCGATCACTCTACCCTAGTTGGTATGCTTTGTTACCAACAATTGGTGCTTGTCTTGTAATTTTTTCTCATGTTGAATTTAAGCGTTGGTTTGGTTTAAGGCAACTGGGATTAATTAGTTACCCTTTGTATCTATGGCACTGGGTAGTCATTTCATTTTTATACATTTATCTGGGAAGTACACCAACGACATCCCAGTTAATTGGCGCCATAGCTTTTTCTGTAATTCTAGCCACTCTGACCTTCCTCTATATAGAACCGGTTCGTTACAACCAGTCTAAAACCGTAACTTTGATACTCGTTTTGGTTGCTCTTGCTATTGCTTTATCAGGCAGATACATCGCTAAAAACGACGCTCTTCCCCAACGGGCTAACTTAAATTATTTACAACAATACAATGTTCAATCTACCCGAACTCCTGCTGAAGACTCTCAATGTGAACACTATGTAGCATCATTTTTAGGAGAAAAGAAGAGAGCCTTTAATTATTGCCGAGCTGAGATTTTAGATCAGTCAAAAAAAGTTGTAATCATCGGGGATTCACATGCCCATGCCTTTTTTCCAGGTATAGCAGATTCTGCCAGAAAACATGGTTATGACACCTTATTATTTGCAAATTCTAATTGCCCTCCATTAGAAGGATTTGAATGGGGTAGAAACCCCCAAGAAATTTCCAAATGCCAAGTTTCAATTAAGCAAATAATGGAAATAATAAAAAAAGATCAGCAAATTAAGAGTGTTATTATGCTAACAAGAGGGCCTGTTTACATTCATGGTGAAGTCCCCGATAAAATGATTAAAGACAATATTCTAAAGTCACTAAATACGGTGGCTACTAAAAATTTAACCTATGAGTCATATTTTAAGGGCTTTGAAAAAACAATTCAAAAACTGGATGGTTGTCCAAATATAAAGCATATTTTTTATTACTTAGAAAACCCCGAACTTGATTTTCTTCCCAAAGAGCGGCTACCAAGGCCTATTGAAATTATTAGTACCAATCGAACTAGCATGACAGTACCCAAAGAACTCTATATGCTAAGAATGAATAAATATATTAATGGGATGATCAAAGTTGAAAAAAAATATACGAAATTAAAAGTCATTGATGTGAGCCCCTACTTTTGTCCCGAAAACCAATGTATCTGCTTCAAGGAAAAAAGCTCTTTGTATGCTGATGATAATCACTTTTCTGTTTTCGGTTCCTATTTTATCGCGAAAAATACTGAGAAAATGATCTTCTGATAAGAATGGATCAATGGGGATCAATGGGGTGGGATCAATGGGGTCGGGTTCACTAGATTTTATAGCGTTTAAATTATCAAGTAAACCTGACCCCATTGATTCACTTTATCTTGATACAAACGCCGCACTTTACGGGCGTTGCCTTTCATGACAGTGCTGCCCTGTGTAACCTGGCCATCACCGCCAATCACGACTTGATTGCCGTCTCTGACCGACAATATCGTTGTTCCACGAAACTGTTCCAAGCTATCTCCTAAATATTAATTTTAAAAATATCATTTTTATATAAATGGGGATGTTTTTTAAGAAATCAATGGCTGAACTTTCGCTATGTCTTCATCTATTTTATGCTTTATTCTAGATAAGAGTACTCGCGCATGTATTAATTTACTGTTAGTTTACTAGCTCTAATTAAACCCAATCACTCAAATCGCGCCTCTTTGCTGATTTTTACGATACACTTTTCCATGTGTACCTACCTTCCTACGGGCTTTAAGAACCCGGAAGGTAAGCGTCGCGTCATAAACCACAAGCCAACCTAAGCCCTGTAATCTATAAACTCATCGCTATTGATTAGTGCAAGCGTGCCCATAAACACAGGTTTTATACTCTGTTGATACAGCGCATTGCCAGTATGTTCCGTTAGCATCTGGAGTCGTTGAGTAGCGCTTCGAAAAAAACCAAGAGTGCCGCTACCTCGTGATAGATTCCGGGACATCCCAGTCCCAAAAATTGACTCGCCAACGCGGAAAATATTTTAGCCTCGACTGTCCTCCGTCCAACATTTTTGTCGCTAATTTTGCCAAAAAAAATGTCTTCCACAATGACTCTACGCCTGCATAAATATTTTGCCACATCCCTGCGGGCTGGTTAAAAAATCGCAGCCTATCTCGGACTAAGCGAATCGGCCCGCGGCTTTCATTGGCGTTACTTGCTCGAACAATTAATTTGGCAGTCCTCATTTTCTACAGTAGTCGTACAAGTCAATCGGGCTGGTATTGAATTTATGTAGTAAGTATTGCTCGCATTTGCAGTGCAATAAACAGCACTGCCAGAAGTAATATTAATTGGATATGCAGTACACCCGCTCTTTCCTGGCTCCACAGTAAGATATGCCGTATTATCATTATCTTTTCGAAGAAACTGGACTTTTAGCTCATCTGTAGTTGAGTTGTTTTCAACACATATATCTTGATCTTTATCAGCAACAGAAATCTGTGGTATAATTAGCATTAGCAGGCCACATATAGCATTAGCAGGCCACATAACCCCCTTCATGTTGAAATTTTTCATATAAACACGCTCCGATGTGATAAATTATATATGTTAACAACATATCCTAACTATAGAGTCACTACTTGTCAAAATAATTTCTTCGCCGTTTAATTCCTGTTTTGTATAAGTACATGTTTGATATTGTTCCGATATGCTCTGATGCTTTGTGTAGCGATTTACTAGACCTTTTTCGAAACTTCACCATCCCAATTCCATGTTATAAATTGCAACAACTAAATTAAATCTTAGTCTAAAACGTTTTTGCCTATTTCGATAGCGATCCGATATAATTTAAAATCTCTTGAGCATGCCAATTACATTTTCATTCAAAACACGCTCACTGTTCTTCTAATCCTGGAATTTCTGGGTATTTCATCACAGCTCTTTATTATTGAGCTGTTTTAACAAAAAATTGACTGACTTGCTGGTTTCAAAAGAGCTCTTTTATAGTAGCCTGTTTTTTGTGTTCGTCAAAATGACTATACCTTAGAGGGTAGCTTAGCGGATCATTTTACATTTTCGACAGAATCTATTGTTGCGCACATATAGCGCACACACCGCGAAGCTCAATCGGCGCATGACTGAGTTCAAATGCATCCACACGCGCCAAATCAACTAAAGCACCTCGAACCTGCATATCTTGCATTGCACGTGTATCACGACAAATCGAACAAACCATTAAAATCTCTGAACATGCTGCTACATCGGGCTTGTTACATAATGCGTAGGCTTGAATTGAATCAATTTTGTGTGCAACACCAGCATCTACAAAAAAACCAAGTGCACGATATACAGCCGCCGCGGTGATATTCGGCTGTTCGGCTAACAAAGCTTCTAAAATATCATAGGCTTTTACAGGCTAACCTCGCTCTTCTATACCCGTGATCTTTGAAAATGCTTGCATTATTGGTTTGCGAGGATCATGC
>JAALKW010000089.1 GCA_011087865.1 Legionellaceae bacterium | reverse complement strand
AAAATTCTAAATTATCTCTTGCAATAACGGCGGGGTCCATACATGAGTTAATAATCAGTTTGCATCCATCACCAATAGATCCGGTAATAGCATTACAAAATGCTCAGTCAATCTAACAGACGGTACATTCTCAAATTGCGCCTCAACCGGAAGTGATTTTAAACAACCCTTTGAAATTGTATACGACACAGGTTATGCCTACGTCACCAATACAAAAAGCTCCACTGTTTTAAAATGTGCTGTCAGTGGCTCTGATGGTGCTTTTTCAAATTGTACTGAAACCGGTAGCGGATTTAACCAGCCTTTAGGGATAGCAATCAGTAATGATTATGCCTATATCGTTAATTCTAAAGGAGCAACGATATCTAAATGCAATGTCCATGTAACCGATGGTGAATTAACAGACTGTACTGCAACAGGCAGTGGCTTTAGTAAGCCCATTGACATTGCCTTTAATAACAGCTGTGCCTACGTGAGCGATCAAAAAGCGGATGTTATCTTGAAGTGCACAGCAAACCCAACCACGGGTGAGCTGTCCGATTGCACCGAAGCAGCAAGCGGCTTAAAAAAACCCGTCGGTATTGCGATTTATCATGATTATCTTTACCTGGGTGATGAAGGCAATAACGCTATTATAAAATGCTCTGTCAATAATCTAACCGGTGATTTGTCTGATTGTGCTGAAACCGGCACTGGATTTAAACAAACCAACGGTATTTACATTTACTAAACATAAAATAACTTTACTTTTCGTGTTTATTTGGATAAATTACGCCCCTCATAAACACAAAGGACAAATAATAGCCATGAGCTTGCCTTACAAGAAATATATCTGCGTGATTTGCGGTTTTATCTATGATGAAGCTGAAGGATGGCCAGAAGATGGTATTGAACCTGAAACACGCTGGGAAGATGTGCCTGAAAACTGGTTTTGCCCTGATTGCGGTGCCAGTAAAATCGATTTTGAAATGATTGAAATGGATTAATGAGGCTTAACAATCACCAAAACAACAATTGAAATTAATAAAATTGTCGGTAGCTCATTCAATATACGATAAAATAAACTGGTGCGTTTATTTTTATCTTGCTTGAACTGCCGAACGAAATGCCCGCACAACAAATGATACCCCCACAGCAGAACCACTAATCCTAACTTAGCATGTAACCAAACCGCGTGTTGATAATAAGGCAACATCGGCATTAAAAGCCATAGACCAAGCCCTGTCGTGAGCAATGCTGCAGGCCATGTAATGCCATAGTATAAACGCCGCTCCATGATTTTAAACCGTAAAATACTGATGGTATCGGTTGCATCGGCATGATACACAAACAACCGGGGTAAATAAAAAAGCCCTGCAAACCATGCCACCATACTTATCACATGAAACGCTTTCACCCACAACATGAATCTCTCCATTCAAATTTTATTGATTATTTAATTTTTTTGTTTTGCCTTTTACGTCTTAATCCATTCAATCCTTCAACACCGAGCGAGAAGCCCATTGCAAAATAAATATACCCACGAGGCATATGAAACGAAAAGCCATCCGCCACCAACAGCATACCGATTAGAATTAAAAAGCTCAGGGCCAACATTTTTATCGTTGCATGCTTTTCAATAAACGCACTCACAGGCTCGCTGGCCCAAATCATAATCATAATTGCAATGGTAATGGCTGTGGCCATCACCCAAAAATAAGGCGTTAATCCTACAGCGGTTAACACACTATCGAGTGAAAAAATAATATCCATAATACCTATTTGTAAAATTACACCATAAAAACTGGCCACCGGAACAGAAAAATGTCTTACTTTTTGTTCCATCGTATCTGGCTCGACTTCGCGGTGAATTTCCTGTGTTGCTTTCGCAATGAGAAAAGTACCACCAAATAATAAAAATAAATCACGCGCTGATAAACTCAAATCGCCCAATACAATCAGTGGCGCTGTTAAACGTACAAGCCATACCGCTGAGGCTAAAAGCAGTAAGCGCGTCATCCATGCAAACGTCAATCCCCACCGTCTTGCCCGTTTACGTGATTCTTGGGGCAGTCGCTCCGTGAGAATAGCCAAAAAAACCAAATTATCAATACCAAGCACAATTTCTAAGATAATTAATGCCAATAAACTAGAAACTAAATTAAGCCATTCCATATCATCTCACCTAATGCATTCACTTTTTGATAGAGTCTGGCTATAATAACGCGCCAGGACCGATATAAAGCGAGTACTCTAATTATCACCTTTATTAAAAAACTATTGCGTAAAAAAAAATCCAAAAGAGCAGACATCCATTCTGACTATATCATACCGCGCAACCGCCATCATCTCTCTAAAACAGAGATAAGCCCCAATGCCTTGACAGTACTCAATCGTCTGAATAGTGCAGGCTTTGATGCTTATCTTGTGGGCGGCAGTGTCCGTGATTTATTGCTTCGAAAATCACCTAAAGATTTTGATGTGACGACCAATGCAACGCCTAATCAAATCAGAAAACTGTTTAAAAATGCACGTATTATTGGGCGCCGCTTTAAACTAGTTCATATTTTATACCACCGTGAAATCATCGAAGTGGCAACATTTCGCGGCAGTGAAGCAAAAGATAAACAAGACAAACAAGCCGAACAACGTACCAATGCAAACGGCATGCTCGTACGAGATAATGTCTATGGCAATCTAGAAGAAGATGCTTTTCGACGCGATTTTACTATCAATTCGCTTTATTATGATATTCGAGATTCAGCCATTATTGACTATACTGGCGGCTTTCAAGATATTTTAGATAAAAAAATTCGTATGATTGGCGACCCAACGCTACGCTATCAGGAAGATCCTGTCCGTATTTTACGCGCCATTCGTTTTAGCGCCAAACTGCAATTTAAAATAGAATCAAACACAGCACAACCCATTCAAACATCAAAACCTTTATTAGAGCACGTGGCCGGCTCGCGTTTGTTTGATGAAATTGCAAAACTTTACCAATGCGGTGCTGCAAAGTCTATTCAAAAACAATTACTGCATTATCAAATTTTCGAGACTTTTTTTCCGCAAACACATGCATTACTCGAATCAAAATATCCAGTTACAGCCCTGTTAAATTTTGCACTCGAAAGCACAGACGCACGGGTTAAAATAGGCAAGCCCGTTATTCCTTCGTTTTTATTTGCAGCGCTGCTTTGGTTTCCATTTTTGCATGAAAAAGAAAAACTGGAGCAAAAAGCACTGACTGACCCTCATGAGACGCATGAATTTGAGGCCTTAAACGCCTTAGAAAAAAGCATGTCACATGTGCTTCGTGCTCAATGCAAGCTAATTACCGTACCTAAACGCCATACTCAGGTCGTTCGCGAAATTTGGCTTTTTCAGTATCGCCTTGAGAAACGTCACAGCAAACGCGCACAAGACCTCCTCACTCACCCAAGATTTAGAGCAGCATATGATTTTTTAGGCCTTCGTGCACTCGCAGGAGACGCTCCCATGGAGCTTGCCGAGTGGTGGACTGTTTTTCAAGATGCCCCGCCTAAAACACAACAAAAAATGCTGGCTACCCAGAGAAAAAAACATAAGCCTAAATTGTGATACGTTGCTACTTAGGGCTTGGGAGTAATTTAAAAAATCCCAAGCACCAAATCCAACACGCCATTCAAGCACTTGAACGGCTGCCTTGCTCACAGCTTAAAAAAATATCGCCTTTCTATCAAAGCGCACCTGCGGGTGTCTCAACCAAGCAACCGATGTATTACAACGCTATCGCTTGCCTTGAGACACATCTAGCACCAGAAGTATTGCTCGAACACTGCCAGCGTATCGAATCAGAACAAAAGCGCGTACGCTTAAAGCACCATGATGCACGCACGATAGACATAGATATTTTACTTTATGGCATAGAAGTGATTCAAACGCCTGATTTAACCATTCCCCATCCAAGGCTTCACCTGCGTGATTTTGTACTCGTACCGCTACTAGATATATGGCCTGAAGCAAGCTTACCTGATGGAACCTGCTTAAAAGCTTGTTTTGAAGCGCTTCAAACACATTACATCATTATTTGATATTTCAAAAAAAAAAACTAGACTTAAATATAAGATATTAGATTTAATTTTAAATCTATAGCGAAAGATTTTTGCTAATTTCAGGATAAATT
>JAALKW010000014.1:15657-24290 GCA_011087865.1 Legionellaceae bacterium | reverse complement strand
ACAGACATCATACCAGAATCACTATGTCCGAGCATTAACGGGTGGCGCTATATGTATTTAGTCGTCCAGAAAATCCCGGGCTAAACATGAGACACAGTACTTTCGTACCACCTGGAGCACCCAAGGAAAAAGCTTGTGCTGCTAATAGCCTTTTTACGACCGCCAGTGATTATGCCGCATTAATGCATGCTTGGATGCAAGATAAAAGCCCTCTAATGCAAGAAGCTTTTAAGCCTCAAATATCGTTAATTAAAGACAATCAAGTATTTCCTAACGGGGAGAGTGCTGAACATGTAGACATCAAAGTTAAAGAACGTCTTGCATGGGGTTTAGGATTGGGATTAGAGCTGGATGAGACTGGCAAAACAGTTAAAGCGTTTCATACCGGCGATATGAATCAATTTCGTGCGCAAATGGCACTCGATTTAGAAAAAAAATCCTGCATTGTTTATTTTGCAAATGCTAATAAAGACTTAGAAGCAAATGGCCATGTTTTAGGCCCACTCATCATTACACCGAAAATCCCCGTCAATTACGCCTATTCATGGTTTTACTCAAAATTTCCCTTTGCCTTTAACATTGAGCAGCTGAATGAGGGCTCTCGTTTTGGCTCTAGAGTACAAGGCCCGGATAAAAAAACAGAGAGCGATGCTGTTATGGCAGCATTTATGATAGAAGATGCACCAACAGAGATTCCAATCGCTCATGAAACAAAAGAAACAGCCCATGCAGAATCTCACGCTTCGTTAGAAGTTGCTCGAGAAGTAAGCCAACAATATAAGAGTACTTTAAAAGACACCCAGCTTAGTGGAGCGGCAGCTATAGAAGAAGATGTCGTGAAAGCACATAAAGTGCCTTCTCCTTTTCAGAAGACACCAAAACCTGATGCGCCTTGATAGTTTAACTGCTTCCAGTATTCAAGAACCTACAGGGTCGAAGGTCAATTGTTCAAAAACAATAATCAAATGAACCTGACCCCATTGATTTACACTAGCACAGCAAGCGCTGGAGCATTTCCTGCTCCTGGTGAATTATCATCACTGCCATTAAAAAAACTAAGACCAGCAAATAACCCGATACCGGCAGCCACAGGAAAAGAACATGCCAGAGCCAAAAGCCAAGTCATCTCTGCTGCAAGCATCAATGCCGTCGACAAAGCTGCTGTCACTACTGTTGTGACAAAAGCACCTAAAAACATAGATTTCATCGAGGTAGAAAAGATGTCATCCTCAAGCAAAAACCCTGCTTCTGCATCTGGATCAAAGGAGGTCTCACCAACAGGTAAGGCCACATGTTCATTTTTATGAGGCACCTCACATAGAAGAGCCGCATCTAAAGATAAACCCGTTCGATGAAGCTGTCTAAAGTAGTCCTTATGAGCATCGGAAAGACTTGCAAAGTCTCTCGAAAAACAACCTGTCGCCACTAAGGTCGAAAAATCCGTACAAATCGAACCCTGATGCGTGAAAAATTGTCCACTCTCCGCATTTTTATCTAGGAACAAAAACTCATCCATATGGCGATTTTCATTTGTTCCTGTCACAGTTCGGTAAGTTCTTTCAAATTTTGCTTGAATTAACGCAATGTCCCCTGCGATTAACTGACGAGTTAATCTAAAGTAGCGATGGTTAGCGTTAATAAAAGCACATAAACTTTGACCCACATCACCATTTGCTCGTCTGTTCCGAACATTCTGCGTATCAGTACCTAATTCATTCCTAACGCATTGAGCAACGCCATCTGACAAAGTCTGTGAAGCATCTAATTTAGCACCAAAATTTTCTCGGCTAATGCCTTTCGAGAAGCAATACATATTCACATGTGCTAGAAAAAATTGTGTCATAATGGACAGTTTATCTGTTCTAGCAGCTGCTGATGACAAATTATGAAAAGAAGATTGAGGGGTCACTTGCTCAAATAAACTACCTGCAGTCAGACCAAGCAATATCTCAATAGCATCAGGTGTATCAAGAGCCTCTCCAGGTCTTAGTCCTAATGTTGTTCTTATCTCAGCCTCTGTAACGGGTGGTTGGCCCAAAGCACGAGTAAATGACGCATCCACGCCAAATAACCTTTGTGTTTCATCCCTTAAAGTCTCTTGTATGACAGATACAGAAGGGTTTTGCTGTCCACGCAATGTATATGTAACCGCCTGAATCAACCTATTACGTGAAGACACGTTATTAATAGAAAGAGAATTAAGTTGACGCAAATTATTATATAAAAAGGAGTTTCCATAATTACGCTGAAGACTGAAAACTGGACTCTCAACATGTCCAAAACTATCTTGATCTTGAGGCCTTAAATGCATACTAAATAAATTAGAGCGATCACGAAGCACAGCCCTAATAGAGTCTTCAACAGACCCTGTCAAACGGCTATATGTTCCTTGGGGAGGAGGCAAACAGCGGAGTGCCTCAATATAATAATTAATTTGCTCTAACTTACTCTGTTTTCGCGCTAGCTCAGGCCAAAGATCGCTTTCATCAATGCCACTCATAATTCGACGCTCTAGTTCACCCTGAATGATTGAAATATCATCACTCAGCGCACCTCGATAAAGATGCAGCTCTTGTGAGGCCTCGTCACGAAAAAAATCAATTGCTGCTTGCCTTGACTGGCACGTGTTATCCGTAGCAATCTCTTGACCTCGAACAATAGGTACTAAGAGATGAACCTTATTGTTCGTTGGATTCACATAAATATAACGCGGTGCTTTTGGCTCTTTAAAACGCTCAAACATCAAAATCCCCTATACATAAAAAAATCATTTGTTCCTTCGAACCATCTCCTTATATTGGCTTATTCCATACTTTATGCACAGAATAAAACAAAAAAATACATTACACAGCAAAAGCTGGATTATACCCTGGTTCAGGTGCTTTATCATCACCAGAATTAAAAATACTCAGACCAATAAGTGCGCCAGCAACAAGACCAACAGGAAATGCATAGGCCATCGATAAAAGCCAAGTCATCTCTGCAGCATAAACAAGCGTTGCAGATAAAGCTGCAGTTACAAGTACTGTGCCCAGCAACCCACAACCCATTATTTCACCTGAAGACTGTTCAGGCGGCAGGTAAACATGTTCATTTCTATGCGGCACGACACACTCAGGAAATGGACCTAAGCCGTCTGCACGAAGAGAATTAAAATACAATTGATCAGTACGGCCTAGACGATTTTTATGCGGTAAATGCTCTAAAATTTCTGAAAAATCAATACAAATTGAACCTTGATGTGTAAAGAACTTTCCATTTTGCACGCTCTTATCTAAAAGCATAAATTCATCCATATGCCGATTTTCATTTGTTCCTGTTACGGTTTGATAAGTTCTCTCAAATTTTTCTTGAATTAATGCAATTTCATCTGCCTTTAACTGACGAGTTAATTTAAAGTGGCTATGGTTAGCGTTAATAAATGCACATAAAGCTTGACCCACATCACCATCAGCTTTTCCTAATTCAGAAGCAACAAGCTCAGCTACTTGCTGAGACAAGCTAAGCGATTCATCTAATAAAGCACCAAAATTTTCACGGCTAATTTGATTTGAAAAACAATGTATATTCACATGGGCGAGAAAAAATTGCGTCATAATAGACAACTTCTCTGTTTTACGTGGTTCTGCCACACTATAAAAAACAGATTCTGGTGCGGGTATTGTTTCCAATACATTGGGTGCACACAGTCCAATCAATCCATCAATAGACTCAGAGACATCAAGATTTTCATCAGCAGACATGCCAAAAATTTGTTTTATAGAATCCTCTGTAACGAGCGTCCCGTCCAAAGCGTTATGTGTAAATGACACATGCATGCCACATAATCTTTGAATTTGTGTTGTTAAAGCCGCTTGTATAGTTGGCACACTAGGATTATTCTGGCCACGTAATGCGTTCGTCACTGCATCAATCAACATACTCCTTGCAGTTCTTGTTTCAACACGAACACCCTGAAATTTTTGATGCAATGCATTTTTCAAACCTGAAGGTCTATTACGATTCAAACTGAATACTGGGCTCTCAACATGCCCGTAGCTATCCGGAACCTCCGGTCTTAAATGCATACTGAATAGATTAGAGCGCGCACGAAGTACCGCTCTAATTGCGGTTTCAATTGGGCCCTGACCCACAAAGCTAGCACCCAGGTTCTCTTGGCTAAATGCCTCAAATGCATGAATATAACTATTAATTTGGGCAAGTCTTTCTAATTTGGCTTCGCGTTCTGGATGATCTGGATGAAAGAAACCTGCCATTGCTCGGCAATCAGACCGAAGTGCATCCCGATATCTTGTTAATTCTTGAAAACCTTGATTATTAATATGATCATCAGAACGAAAAAAACGTTTTAAGCTAGCTCTTGATTGGCAGGTATTATCCGTACTAATTTCCTGACCACCCACAATAGGCACTAAAAGATGGACACGGTTATTCGTTGGATTCACGTAAATATAACGTGGTGCAGTTGGTTCTTGAAATAAATAAGGCATCAACACTCCCAAAAACATAAAACAAATATGTTTTTAAAACAACGTGAGCTATTTTAGATCAAATGAGGTATATATGCAAGCCCTTTAGTCAAAAAAAGCATACAAGTTAACCATATAGAAATCGACTGGCCACTTTTTTTTGTAAAAAAGGTATCGCTTTAATGCATTTCAGTAGAATACGCGCAAAAAAACGTTTTAATGAACTATTCGTCGTCAGTATTTTTCGTAAGAACTCAGAACCCGCAATCACTTTTTTTCCTTCTTGATAACGAGATGCAGTATATCTATCAGCTTCATGATGGACTAGTTTATAAGCCAAATCAGCGGCATCTGCCATACCTAAATTCATACCACGCCCCCCAGCAGGAGAATGCGAATGCGCCGCATCACCCGCTAAAAAGACACGACCTTTTTGATATGTTTTGACCTGTGCAATTTTAATTTTAAACTGAGCTTCCCGTCGAATCGTTTGAATATTTAGTTTAAATGGCATGCTCTCTAAAGCATTTCTTGTATTAGAAACCAGTCGAAAGCGATTTTTCCCAATAGGTGCAATAAAAACCACACCGCCGGCTTTTAATAAATATAACGATACAGCGGCTTCTTTCAACTGCTTTCCATCTGCATCCACATCAGCAATAGACCATGTCTCCGACAGTTCAATGCCTTGATATGCAATACCGATGCACTCACGTGTTAAACTATGTGCCCCATCTGCACCAATGGCATAATCGCCCTGAAATTGCTGGCCTTTTGTGCTGGTTGCGATTACCTGTTCACCTTCATCGACTAAATTCTCTAATTCAGTATCAAAATGAATACGCCCGCCTAAATGCTCAAAAGTCTCCTGTAAAATGGCCTCCGTTCTATCTTGTGGAAGACCCAGCATAAAGTTATAGCCATATTGAATAGGACTGGCTGCGTCTAATTTTAATCTCGCCCAAGGTTTAGCTGCATGATAAAAATGTGCTTCATGGTATTGTATGCCTTCCGCCAATAATTTTTCGGTCACGCCAGAGGCTTCCAAAAGCTTTAAACTATGTGGATTAATCCCCACTGCGCGGGAAAGCGTTGAGCCTGCCTTTTTTTTATCAATGATTTCAACCGATGCCCCCTGCCTCATCAACTCAACACCTGCCGTTAAACCTGTTGGTCCTGCTCCTATAATGATAATATGCATCTTAATAATATCCTTATTCGGCTGATAATTTTTATGTATATGCTCTTTTTTTTAGTGCCTGAAACCCACCTTGATTGTGTGAAACATGCTATTTTTTCAACGGGTGCTGGCCAAATTGGACACTACCAACACTGCGCTTGGCAAACATTAGGCACGGGACAATTTATGCCCTTACCCGGCAGCAATGCTTTTGTCGGTGAAATCAATCAACTCGAAACAGTTGCCGAATATAAAGTAGAAATTGCTTGCAAAAAAGAACACCTTAAACCCGCTATCCAAGCTTTAAAACAAGCACATCCTTACGAAACACCAGCATATCACGTCATACAGTGTGAAATGTAGGCTTAGTCAGCATGAAAAGCCCCATAGCCCGCTTGCTCTAACTCAGCCTCAGGAATAAATTTTAACGCCGCTGAATTAATACAATATCTTAATCCTTCAGGCTCTGGTCCATCTTTAAAGACATGCCCAAGATGTGAATCTGCTTTTTTAGAACGAACTTCCGTCCGAACAATCACTAAAAAGCTTCTTTCTTTTTTTAAGACCACTGCATCCGCTGTAATCGGCTTTGTAAAACTTGGCCAACCCGTACCCGAATCATATTTATCTTTTGAACTAAATAATGGCTCACCAGACACCACATCAACATAAATACCCGGTGCTTTATTATTCCAATAGGCATTATCAAATGCTTTTTCTGTGCCTGATGCTTGCGTGACATGATACTGGAGCGGCGTCAGTGTTTTTAAGCGCTTCTCTTTATCAGACATGTTCTCTTCTCTCCAGATTGTTTGAAGACGTGCATCTCGCCCACAACGGTAGCGATAATATTTATATTTTACAGCATGATTCATATGATAATTTTGATGATATGCATCTGCTGGATAAAATTGAGTCGATGGTACAACTTCTGTATAGACTTGATTAAACTTTTTCTGAATGACTTGTTTGCTGCTTTTTGCAATCTCTTTTTGCTCTGCATTTAAATAAAAAATGGCACTACGATATTGAGCGCCATGATCGCAAAACTGTGCATTATCTGCTGTCGGATCGATATGATGCCAAAAGTAATCAACCAGTGCTTCGTAAGTCACTCGGTTCGTATTAAATACCACCCGCACAGCTTCTGCATAGTTCGTCTCTCCTGCCGAAACAGATGCATACGTTGGATTGGCTTCGGTTCCACCATCAAAACCAGATTCTGTTTTTAAAACACCAGGCACTTTGTCAAAATCAGCTTCTAAGCACCAAAAACACCCCCCTGCAAAAATCGCTTCTGAAGTCTTTGCAAACCCCGTGCCCATGATTAAAAAACTCCCTAAAAAAATAAAACTAAGACGTCGCCCCATAGTAGCCATGCTCCCTGATGAGTTGATTGACCTCGCGTGTAATCCCTCTGGGCCTGCCTCGCATGCCACGCGCATAATACAAACGCGCCTCGGTTGCCGAACCCGCTACCATCGGCAAAGTTTCGTCTTCACGAGATACGAGTGTTGCTTGAATACCTGCTTTTTTTAAGATAACTAATTGCTGCGCTATGTCTTCTGCCGCAATTTTTAAATGCTCTCTTGGATAAAATTTTATTTTACATACGGTCGCATATTGCTCCCACTGATACCAATCAGTAAATTGCATCAAAGCATCTAAACCCAATACCAGTGTTATTTTTTCAGAGATATCTTGTTGTTTTGAACGTGCGCTTAACGCACTTAATGTCTCTATCATACGAGACGGCGGTGGGCGTTCAAGCTCTAAACGCTCAAGCACACAGCGACTCAAATCAACTTGAGCTGACTTAAGCATTGTTTGTAATAACTCAAATCGCGCTTCAGGCGAAATATAATGGTCTGGTGATTTTAAAGGCGACTGTGCATTCAACACCACACGCACCAAATCATAGTTTTTTAAGCTTAATAAATGCTGAATAAATAACAAATGATTTTGTGTGGGTGGATTACCACTTAAGCCAAACACAATCGTATTCAATTGGGTTTTTAATTGCTGCATGAATCATGCCCATAAACCACGTATGTATCATCATACGTGTATTCTTATTTTATTGGCAAGAACAAATCTTTTTTCTCATAAAATAATAGATAACTTTAGAATGTATTGAAAATTCAAATCATAAAACCGAAAAAACAATGTTTTTCCTTTACAAACACCGAAAAAACATCAATAATTAGAATCATGAAAAAATTTATTCCAAGATTATTAGAAAAAAACATCCTACAAGCGTTAAAACGCAAAAAAAGCGTCTTGTTACTTGGTCCTCGACAAACAGGGAAAACAACCCTCATTAAAGAACAAATCAAGCCTGATATTCAATATACCTTTGCGCATGTCGCAACACGTCAAAGATATGAAAAAAATCCTGCGCTATTAGAAAGTGAACTTGAAGAAAAAATTAAATCTTTTAAATTCCCCCCTTTAATTTTTATTGATGAAGTACAAAAAATTCCAAGTGTGATGGATATTGCACAACATCTTATTGATGATCAAAAAGCACAATTTATTTTATCTAGCTCATCTGCGCGTAAATTAAAAACAGGAACCAATCTTAATTTACTCCCTGGACGCGTGGTTTCCCTTCACATGACACCGTTGCTTTATCAAGAATCAGCTGATTTCAAACTATCGATAGAGCAAATTTTACTCTATGGCACACTGCCTGGCATCATGAACGATATTGATGTAGAAGCAAAAGAAATTGATTTATATGCTTATGTCAGCACTTATTTAGAAGATGAAATTCGAGCAGAAGCATTGGTGCGTAATATAGGCAGTTTTTCACGCTTTCTTGAAATAGCCGCAGGCGAAACAGGAAAACAACTGAGTTTTACACGACTTTCGCAAGATTTAGGCGTTTCAGATACAACGATTAGCAATTATTAACAAATTCTTGAAGATTGCATGGGGGACAGGAGGAAGGGGTCCCCTTTTAAAGGGGAAACCACAAAGGG
>JAALKW010000014.1:0-15647 GCA_011087865.1 Legionellaceae bacterium | reverse complement strand
GAAGATTGCATGCTGACTTTAAGAATTGATCACCTTTCAAAAAGTTATACAAAAAGACGATTGGTGAAATCCCCTAAATACCTATTTTTTGATCTTGGCGTTCGTCGCGCGTGTGCGAATGAAAGTACGGGATTACCTCAGAAAATTATGGCCGATTTATTTGAACAGTATGTTGGCAACGAGCTGGTGTATCAAAGCCAACTCAAATCACCTCAAATCAAAGTCCGATACTGGCGTGATACAGCAGGTCCCGAAGTAGATTATGTTTTAGATATTGCACACCGCTATATTCCCATTGAGGTCAAATGGAGCAATAAAGCAGACATACATGATGCACGGCATCTCAAAAAATTCATCCATGAATATCAAACCGATTTAGCTTATATTATTTGCCAAACACCGCATCGTTATCAGCTCACCGAAAATATTATTGTCTTACCCTGGCAAGAAATTCATACGATTTATGAAGACGTTTAATTAAGGGGCATGGCTCGCAGCGACGGCCCTCAATACTGGTGTCAGAGGGCAAAAAGCAAGGCCTGACACCAGATTTTCCAAACCTTCCCTAAGCTTTTTTCGCTTTCTTAGGCAAATACAAATCCGTAATCGTACCTTCAAACATTTCTGCTGATTGTGCAATGGTCTCAGCCAGAGTTGGATGCGGATGAATGGTCAATGCAATATCTTCTACATCACAGCACATTTCTATTGCAAGCGTCACTTCAGCAATTAAATCTCCTGCATTCAAGCCCACAATTCCCCCACCTAAAATACGCTTAGTCTCCGGGCAGAATAATAATTTGGTCATGCCTTCTTCACGGCCCATGCTCAATGCTCGACCACTTGCGGCCCATGGGAACACAGCTTTTTCATATTGTACACCGTCTGCTTTCGCATCACGTTCTGTCAGCCCTGTCCATGCAATTTCAGGATCGGTGTAAGCAACGCTTGGAATACAGCTTGGATCAAACGTATGCTTCATACCAGCAATCACCTCTGCTGCCACTTTGCCTTCAGGAATGGCCTTATGCGCCAACATCGGTTGACCTACCACATCACCAATAGCAAAAATATGATCTACATTCGTGCGTTGTTGGTTATCTACAGCAATAAATCCACGTTCATCCACGTTTACACCGGCTTTATCTGCTGCAATTTTAAGGCCAGTGGGTGCACGCCCAACCGCCACTAATACTTGCCCAAAGACTTCTGGTTTTGTCGTGGCATGCGCGCCTTCCATGGTAATATGAATGCCGTCTTTTTTCGCTTCAACAGCAGTCACTTTTGTTTTTGTAAAGCATTTAACGCCTTTTTTCTTCATGCGTTTTTGTAAAACACTAACTAAATCTAAGTCTGCACCTGGCATCAGTTGGTCAGCAAATTCAACCACTGTCACATCCACCCCTAAAGCAGAGTAAACCGTTGCCATTTCAAGCCCTATAATACCCCCGCCTAAAACCAATAAACTGCCTTGGATATCTTTCAGCTCTAGCGCACCTGTTGATGTGAAAATACGTTTATCTTCTGGAATAAACGGCAAGCTCACAGCCTCACTACCTACCGCAATAATCGCTTGTTCAAAATCAATATTGGTTTTGCCATCAGGGCCATCAACTGTGATTTGATTTGCTGAAGAAAACTCAGCAACACCCGTCACACAAGTGACTTTGCGTTGTTTTGCAAGCGCTGCAAGACCACCGGTTAGCTTACCAATCACCTTGTTTTTCCAGGCAGCTAATTTTTTATTATCAAAACTCAGCTTGCCCATGCTCACACCCAAGTCAGGCATTTCAGCCGCTTCATCTACAAATTTAGCAATATGTAACAATGCTTTTGATGGAATACAGCCAACGTTTAAACACACCCCACCAAGCGTTTTAAAACGCTCAACTAACACCACCTTTTTGCCTAAATCAGCGGCGCGGAATGCAGCCGTATATCCACCTGGTCCACTACCAATCACCACTACATCTGCTTCTATTTTTTTTGTCATGTCTAAATATATCCTGTTATCAAATACTTAATAATTATAATAAAATACGACGCATGTCTGATAAGCCATCACTGATAAATCGCGTAAATCGTGCTGCTTCAGCCCCATCAATCACACGATGATCGTAGGAAAGTGATAATGGCAACATCAGCCTCGGCACAAAATTTTCGCCATCAAATACAGGCTTCATGAACGAGCGAGATAAACCCAAAATAGCCACTTCAGGACTATTCACAACCGGCGTAAATGCTGTCCCACCAATGCCACCTAAACTGGATATCGTAAAGCTTCCGCCTTGCATATCACCCGGCATTAAGCCCTTCTCACGTGCTTTTGTACTTAAACGTGCCATTTCTTTTGAAATATCACTCACAGAGAGCTGGTTTACATTTTGAATCACGGGCACAACCAAGCCATTAGGGGTTTCTACCGCAATACCGATATTGCAATATTGCTTATAAATTAAGTTTTGGCCTGTTGCATCCAATGAACTATTAAACTGTGGAAACACCTGTAGTGCCCGTGCAACGACTTTACACACAAAAGCAAGAATAGTCGGTTTATATCCTGCTTTTTCAGCGGCTTTTAGCTCAGCTTTTCGAAACGCTTCCAAGTCTGTAATATCTGACTCATCAAATTGTGTGACATGTGGAATGCTAAGCCACGCACGATGCAAATTTTCACCGGTCATACGCTTAATTTTATTCAGTGGTTTGGTTTGTATCGCGCCAAACTTACTGAAATCAATCACTTTAGCCGCCGGTAAAGCTAAGCCCGTACCACCTGATGGTTGTTGTAATTTTTGCTTAACAAATTGCTCTAAATCTTCTCTTGTAATGCGCTCTTTTTTGCCTGAACCACGCACTTCATCTAAATTTACCCCAAGATCACGTGCCAGGCGCCGCACACCAGGTCCTGCCAAAATAGAGGCATCAGACACTGATGAAGCATCGGGAGGAATGATTTCTTGGCTTTGCGCACCCGAATGTGCAGAGGTTGCCTCAGGCGGTAAGTCTGCTGGCAAGGCTGCTTTTTCTTCTGTAATTTTGTCTTCGGGTAAAATCACCTCTGGTGATGATGCCACTGAATGTTTAGCTTCTGCTTTTTCTTTTTTTGCTTCTTCGACTGTCAGCAATAAAATCACATCACCTTCTGCCACTTTATCCCCAATATTAAGTTGCATAGACTTCACAATACCCGCCAAAGGGGATGGAATTTCCATGCTGGCTTTGTCTGTTTCAAGTGTGACCAATGGTGTATCTGCCACCACTGTATCACCCGGTTTCACCAACACTTCAATGACATCCACGTCACTCGCACCACCAATGTCTGGTACTTTAATTTCTCTCACATTCGCCATCCTTATCCCCCTTAATGTACCGCAGGATTGAGTTTGTCAGGATTAATTTTATAACGCTTGATTGCATCAGTAACACTTGATGCAGGTAAATCACCTGTATCAACCAATGCTTTTAACGCCGCCAGTACAATAAACTTTGCATCTACTTCAAAAAAGTGTCGCAGTTTTTGACGTGTGTCACTGCGGCCATATCCATCCGTTCCCAGTGTAACGTATGGCGCTTTAATATAAGGCCTAATTTGATCAGCATAAGCACGCATGTAATCGGTCGCTGCAATCACCGGACCTTTTTTATCAGCCATTTGTGCTTCTACATAGCAGGGCTTTATTTTTTTCGTTGGATTCATGCGTTGATGACGCGCGTTCTCCATCCCATCCCTTGCAAGCTCCGTAAAGCTCGTCATGCTCCAAATATCAGAAGACACTGAAAAATCTTTTTCTAATAATTTAGCCGCAGCTTCTACTTCTCGTAAAATAGTACCAGACCCCATCAATTGTACATGCTGCTTTTTAGGTTTTGTGCACGACTTTAAGCAATACATACCTTTTAGTATGCCCGCTTCAACAGCCTTACCTTTTGGCATATCAGGATGCGTATAATTTTCATTCATCAACGTAATATAGAAAAATACAGCTTCTTGTGCCTCAAACATACGGTATAAACCACTTTGAATAATCACAGCGAGCTCATACGCGTAAGTTGGATCGTAAGACACACAATTAGGAATGGTCGATGACATCAAATGACTATGACCATCTTGATGCTGTAAACCCTCACCGGCAAGCGTTGTACGTCCTGCGGTTGCACCCAATAAAAAGCCCCGTGCCTGCATATCACCCGCAGCCCAAGCCAAGTCACCGATACGTTGAAAACCAAACATGGAATAATAAATATAAAACGGGATCATCGGGCATTGGTTATTTGCATACGACGTTGCCGCTGCCATCCAAGAACAAAAAGCACCGGCTTCGTTAATGCCTTCTTCTAAAATTTGGCCATCTTTCGCTTCACGATAATACATCACCTGATCTCTATCGACCGGGGTCTACAGTTGTCCAACAGGAGAATAAATGCCGATTTGTCGAAACAAGCCTTCCATCCCAAATGTACGAGATTCATCTGGCACAATAGGCACAATTCGCTTGCCCAGTGCTTTGTCACGCAACAAAATAGAGATGATACGCACAAACGCCATGGTGGTTGATAATTCACGTTCTCCAAGACCTTTTGTAATGGCTGCAAACGCACTTAAATCTGGTGCTTTTAATACCTCACACGCCGTATTTCGTGCAGGCAAATAGCCGCCCAGTGCCTCTCGCTGTTTTTGTAAATATTGCATCTCGGGACTGTTTTTATCCGGTCGATAAAACGGCACATCTTTAATTTGTTTGTCTGTGACTGGAATACTAAATCTATCTCGAAAAACGCGTAGTTCTTCTTCTGTCATTTTTTTCTGTTGATGGGTAATATTTTGGCCTTCACCCGCTGACCCCATGCCATAGCCTTTGATGGTCTTGGCTAAGACAACCGTCGGCACACCTTCGGTGGCAACCGCCTCGGCATAAGCTGCAAACACTTTTTGTGGATCATGCCCCCCTCGGTTTAAACGCCACACTTCTTCATCAGATAAGTTCTCGACCATTTTTTGAAGCTCAGGTGAATCACCAAAAAAATGTTCACGGACATAACCGCCATCATTGCCTTTATAGCTTTGGTAATCTCCATCGACACAAGCCTCCATCCGTGCTTGCATAACACCTTCTTTATCTTTCTCAAATAAAGCGTCCCAACGACCGCCCCAGACGACTTTAATCACGTGCCAACCTGCCCCTCGGAACAAGCCTTCAAGCTCTTGAATAATTTTTCCGTTGCCTCGGCCTGGGCCATCTAGACGCTGTAAATTACAATTGACAACAAAAATTAAATTATCTAATTTTTCACGAACAGCTATCGATAAAGCCCCTACTGATTCAGGCTCATCCATTTCACCATCACCTAAAAATGCCCAAACTTTTCGGCCTTTTGTGTCAGCGAGTCCACGATTTTCTAAATATTTTAAGAACCTTGCCTGATAAATTGCTTGAATCGGCCCAAGCCCCATAGACACCGTTGGAAATTGCCAAAAGTGTTGCATCAACCAAGGATGTGGATAAGAACTTAATCCATCGACTTCTACTTCTTGTCTAAAATGCGCGAGTTGGTCGTCAGTCAAACGGCCTTCTAGGTAAGCACGCGCATAAATACCAGGCGAACAGTGCCCTTGAATATACAATAAATCTGCACCACCCGGTGCATTAGGGCCTTTGAAAAAATAATTAAATCCTGTTTCATACAGCGTAGATGCTGACGCATAAGAAGCAATATGCCCGCCAAGCTCAGGCGCATGTTTGCCTGCTCGAAGAACCATTGCCACTGCGTTCCAACGAATCAAAGCACTGATTCGCTTTGCAATGCCTTCATCGGGTGGCATCGGTTTTTCGTCCTGTCGCTTAATGCTATTTCGATATGGCGTGTGAATGGCACTCGGTAATAATACGCCTGAAGCATCTGCAGCACTTAATAACTGCTGAATTAAAAAACCTGCACGCTCAGGACCATGTGCTTTGATAACAGCAGCTAATGCTTCTGTCCAGTCACGCGTTTCAGCGGGATCAGTATCCTGTTTTAATATATGATTTACCATATTTTATTCCTCAACAACAAAAGGGTGTGACTTGCAAATATTTTCGAATGCTTCCCTTACACACCCCGACACAAGTGCGATAATCTGCGGGGCAGTCACACGATATTTTTCGGCATTGTAGTGGATCACGAAAAGATTGCAACTGAAGCGCTACGCGCTCACCTTGGACACACTGTTCATGAACATAGGTTTTATAACGTGCCTTCATAGCTTGGGCCGCCTGATGTTCACACCGTTTACACCCATCACTGCACTGCCGCTGACAGGCAGCAGATTTAATTTCGCATTGCTTAATACAGGCACGCTCAGCTTGCGCGCGTTTTGCATCTTCATGCGGCGATAAAGAACAACCATACAAAAAAAGAATGAAACCACACAGCATGACTCGCATGATTTGCATATTAATCTTTCCTCATTTTATCTGAAAATGACATAGGGGTTGGGTATTTTAAGACCACAACATAAGACGATACAATAAACGTCAGAATGGTCGTAGCTTGAATTAAATTAGAAGCCACATCTGAAATCAAATTCGTCGTTAATGCGATACTTGCCACCAACAAAGAAAACTCACTGGCTTGTCCAAGGCGCATCCCCACTTCTTTTGACACCGCTTTTTTCTCGCCCGCTTTGTAAAGAAACAAAGAAAAGCAAAGCGGCTTGAGTACCAGCATTAACACCGATAACATCACGGCAGGAATTAAGACTTGCGCCGCAAATCCAAAATTAAACGTCGCACCCACAGCAAAGAAAAACATCACCAAAAAGAAATCACGCAGTGGCTTTAAGCTCTCTGCAATAAAAAGGGAAATTGGACTCGATGCCAAAGCAACCCCTGCAACAAACGCACCGATGTCTTCCGATAACCCCAGTTGCAAAGCGAGTACAGATAGACCTAAACACCACCCAATAGATAATAAGAACACGTATTCTTGTGTCCTATCAAAACGCGCTAAAAGCTTCACCAATACATAGCGCTCAATGGCAAAAGCAAAAAATATGAGTGCTGGCAACGTAATACAAACAGACACCAAATCATGCCAACTTAAGCCCGATGGATTTTGAGCGCCGTTAATTAAGATTAAGACAACTATCGCAATAATATCTTGCATTAACAGCACACTAATCATGACCTCACCGGCGTGTTGATGATGCAAAATCGTGGTCGGCAAGAGCTTTAAACCAATAATCGTACTGGAAAACATCATGGAGGCGCCGAGCACCAAAGACTCATTAATCGTTAGGCCAAACCAGCGCCCAATACCATAAGCAACCAACGCAAAAATTGACGAGCTCAACAAGGCAATCCAGGTTACTTTTTTCAACATATGTAATAAATTCTGAGGTTGCAAATGCAAGCCCAATAAAAATAACAAAAAGACAATGCCGATATCACCCACTTGGCGTACAGCGGTTAAATCAGTAATGAGCTTAAAGCCCCAAGGACCAAATGCAGCACCCAGCATAATATACGCCACCAAAAGCGACTGCCGGGTATACAGTACTGCTGTTGATAAAACGGCAGCACCCGCAAAAATCAGGAACATCGTGTAAAAAACTGCTTCTTCATGCATGCATCTTCATCCTCTAAAAACTACGATTAGTTATTATTTTTTATTCGTCCATAAGATCAGGATAGTCGGTCAACACCGAATCTGCACCCCATGCAAAAAAACGCGCGGCCCATTCTCTTGCATTAACTGTGTAAATACAAACCTGATAACCTGCGTCTTGAATTAACTTAATGCGCTTGCGTGTGATGATATATTGATTTAAATGCACCGACACAGCACGCACCTCTTTTGCAATATCTTCCCAATTATTTTTCCATTGATGCAATAAAACACCTAACGGCAATGCTGGCATCTTAGATGCACACAGGCGTAATACGTCTTGATTAAAACACGACACCAAAGGGAGTTGAGTATCAGATGGCCAATATTGTGTAAGGCAAGTTAAAAAAGCGTCTATCGTAGATTGAACGCATCCAGTACTCGGTTTAAGTTCTATGTTTGCTTGAACTTGATGCGTCACACACCATTGTAATACTTCAGACAAATAAGGCACCTTTTCGCCAACACATTGCCTTGAAAACCATGCCCCTGCATCAAGCTGATTGATAACATCACTGGCTGTTGTACTAAACTCACCACGACCATTGCTGGTGCGTTCGAGTGTGTCATCATGAAAAACGAACAGGCCGCCATCTGCAGACATCATGACATCAAACTCAACAGCCCGTATGCCGAGCGCATAAGCTTTGTTAAAGGCTGCCATCGTATTTTCTGGTGCATAAGAAGAGGCGCCGCGATGCGCAATTAAGGGCTCTATTTTTATCATCGCGAACAAGCCTTAGCTAGCTATCATTATATGGCAATTAGCATAGCTTATTTCACCCTAAAACGCTAGGTCTCAAAGGTTTATAATCTTGCACGTAAAGGCATGCGCATATCACCCTCTGTGCCATTCATCACATCCTGTTGTAATCGGTTCACTTCGGTCAATAGCCGTATTGCCCTTTGGCGCTGTTGCTGCTCAGGAAGCAACGCCACCAAAGTTTTTGCCCGAGACCAAAACAAGTCTGTCTGATTTTGCTTTGTATGCTCCGTATGATTCTTTTGACTGAGTAATCTCTCAAAGGCAACCGTTATTTTGTTTACCTCGGTTCGTTTATCAAAATACGTATCTACCCCTAAAAGATACTGACGCTGTAACACTTCTGGATTAATGCGTACCAGTGCTTTAATTAATGCCGAAAATTGCTGCCTAATGCTTAGCATGCTTATTTATCCTATTTTATGATCACAAAAAATGCATTATATCGCAATTTTAAAATCCTCTCTAACTTTTTCTTATCGCTCAGAATTGATTTCAATCTCAAATCCGTCTATAACATCACTTTCTTTCTTTTATGTAGCTGTTATGACTGAAGACTTAAATAATCCCATCAATCCTATCGATGACACCAATTTTTTAGATTACGCTGAGGCCCACGGCTTTGGTGATATTCATATAAAACTAGACCCAAAAACTGGCATGCGCGCTATTGTTGCGATTCACAGCACAACCCTTGGCCCTGCCTTAGGTGGATGTCGTTTTATTGAATATCCGAACTCAAACACAGCGCTGTATGATGCCATGCGCTTAGCACGAGGCATGAGTTATAAAGCTGCCTCTGTCGGCCTACCTTTAGGTGGCGGTAAAGCCGTTGTACTGCAACCTCATCAACCCTATGACAGACAGGCGTATTTAAAAAGCTTTGGTGAATTTGTGGATTCATTAGGTGGTCGCTATATCACTGCCATGGACAGCGGCACTGAACTAAGCGATATGGATATTATTCGTGAAAATACCCCTTATGTTGCCACCTGTTCAAGCTTAGAGGGCGACCCATCCCCCTCCACCGTACAAGGTGTTTTACATGGCATTCAGGCGGCTGCTGCATTTAAATGGAACAACCCTGAGCTTAAAAATTTACACATTGCTGTTCAAGGCTTAGGTCATGTTGGGTATGGCCTCGCTGAAAAATTGCATCAAATGGGGGTTAAACTCACCGTTGCTGATATTAATCCTGAAGCCGTTGCACGCGCAGAAAAAGCATTCAATGCAACAGCTGTGCCCACCGAAAGCATTCATGCCGTCGCCTGCGATTTATTTGCCCCTTGTGCCTTAGGCGGTATTTTAGATGACACGCGGATTCAACAACTCCAAACCACTGTGGTTGCAGGTGGTGCAAATAATCAGCTCGCACATACCTATCACGGAAAAATGCTACATGACGCAGGTATTTTATATGCGCCTGATTATGTGATAAATGCAGGCGGATTAATTTTTGCAGCTGATAATTACTTAGATAACATGGGCAAACCGCTGCCCGAACAGCTCAAGCAAATTGACACATCACTCACTGAAATTTTTGAGCGCTCAGTCCATGAAAATATGCCTACCAGCACAATTGCTGACACCATTGCGCAAGAAAAACTAGAGGCCAATACATGAAACATATCAGTATGACCGAACCACTGTATCAATATTTATTAGATATTTCTGTGCAAGAACATCCAGTCCTTAAAGCACTCCGAGAGAAAACAGCTGAACTCCCCTTAAGTGTCATGCAAATTGCCCCAGAACAAGCGCAATTTATGCAGTTTTTATTACGCACTTTAAATGCAAAAAAAGTATTGGAGCTTGGTACATTCACAGGCTATAGCGCGCTCGCAATGGCTCTTGCCTTACCCGATAATGGGGCGCTTATCACCTGTGATATCAATACCGAATGGACAGATAAAGCCGAGCCTTTTTGGCAAGACGCAAATCAAGCACATAAAATCACGCTCAAATTAGGCAAAGCACTGGATACGCTTAATCACCTTATTCAAAATAACCATGCAAACACATTTGATTTTATTTTTATTGATGCCGATAAAACCAATTATTTAAATTACTATGAGTGCGCATTACAACTCTTAGCACCCAATGGCGTTATTGCGATTGATAACGTTTTGTGGCGCGGTGATATTATTAACCCAGACGATACGCGCCCACAAACAAAAGCAATTCAAGCCTTAAATTTACATATCAAAGCAGATCACCGCGTTGATAGCAGCTTATTACCCCTAGCGGACGGCCTGTTTTTAATACGTAAGAAATAAATATACAAAATTAATATTACTTAACAACAAGGAGTGTGTGTTATGCCGAATCAACCATCTAAAGAAAACCCTTGTGGCCTTGACGGCTTTGCTTTTTTAGAATTTGCAGGCCCAGATGCCCTGTTTATTCAAAACTTATTTGAAAAACAAGGTTTTACAAAGCACGCAACCCATCAAACCCAACCGATTACATGGTACCAACAAAATAATATTCAATTTATCTTAAATGCTGTGCCCAATACAAATGCCGCAGAACACGCTAAAACACATGGTGCCGGCGCCTGTGCCATGGGATTTCGTGTTAGCAATGCAAAGCAAGCCTTTGAACACGCCATTGCAAATGGCGCAAAAGCTTTCGATGACAAAAGTGACGTCAACTATGGCTTACCCGCAATAGAAGCCATTGGTGGCAGTGTGATTTACTTTGTCGATGAATCACAAACACCTTTTGCCAACGAATGGGATTTATCTGATAACATCAGCAACCCACCCGCTCAAGGCCTAATCGAAATAGACCACCTGACCCATAATGTAAAACGTGGCAATATGGATGTATGGGCTGATTTTTATGATCGCATTTTTGGGTTTAAAGAAATTCGATTTTTTGATATCAAAGGCCAAGTCACAGGACTGATTAGTCGCGCACTCGGAAGCCCTTGTGGCAAAATAAAAATTCCTCTCAATGAATCCACTGATGACCAATCTCAAATTGAAGAATTTCTCCGTGATTATCACGGTGAAGGCATTCAACATATAGCCCTCAGCACCAATAATATTTATCAAACAGTTCATGGCTTACGCGAGGCAGGGATTAACTTCTTAGATGTGCCTGATACTTATTATGAAGGGATTCAAGCCCGTGTGCCCTGGCATAAAGAGCCACTCGATCAACTCCAGGCTGAAAAAATTCCCCTCGATGGCACAAAAACCCCTGAAGGCGGATTGTTACTTCAAATTTTCACTGACAACCTATTGGGCCCTGTGTTTTTTGAAATTATCCAACGTCAAGGCAATGATGGCTTTGGTGAAGGTAATTTTAAGGCTTTATTTGAAGCCATTGAACGAGACCAAATCAAACGCGGTACTTTGAATATCAACTCATCTGAATCATCTGAAATGGCGTCTTAACTTATGAAATTTGCAAGCTTAAAATCAGAAACATCAAGAGATGGCCAACTATGTATCGTCAGCCGTGATTTATCACTCGCTGTCGATGCAAGCCATATTGCCCCTACGCTTCAAATTGCGCTTGAACGCTGGCCTGAAGTGTTTGATGCTTTAGAAACACTTTCATCAGAGCTCAATGCAGGAAAGCTCACAGCACAAGCCTTTGCGTTTGACCCAAAAGCCTGTGCATCACCGCTACCACGTGCTTATCAATGGGCTGATGGTAGCGCTTATGTGAATCACGTTGAGCTGGTGCGTAAAGCACGTAACGCTGAAATGCCCTCAAATTTTTGGACCGATCCCCTCTTGTATCAAGGCGGATCGGATACTTTTTTAGGACCTTGCGATCCCATTCTTGTCAGTGATGAAGCCTTTGGCATTGACTTTGAAGCTGAAATTGCTGTGATTACCGATGATGTGCCGATGGGCATTCAATCCAATCAAGCAGCACCTCATATTCGCTTACTTATGCTTGTCAATGATGTCTCACTTCGCAATTTAATTCCTGCAGAAATTGGCAAGAGTTTTGGCTTTTTCCAATCAAAACCCTCCAGCGCTTTTTCACCCGTTGCCATCACACCTGATGAACTCGGTGATAGCTTCGATGGTGAGCGCTTGCATTTACCGCTCTATAGCTATTTAAATCATGATTTATTTGGCAAACCCAATGCTGGCATCGACATGACCTTTTCATTTCCTGATTTAATTGCACATACCGCTAAAACACGACGCCTATCTGCTGGCACCATTATTGGTTCAGGCACTGTATCTAACACCGATCGCAGTCAAGGCTCTTCTTGTATTGCAGAAAAACGGATGCTTGAAATCATTGCTGAAGGCAAGCCCAAACAAAATTTTATGCACTTTGGCGACAGTATTCGCATTGAAATGCTAGATGATGCAGGCAATAATCTTTTTGGGAGCATTAACCAAACCGTGACACAGTATATACCCGGGGAGTAAACCATGAAGCTATACGATTACTATCGCTCAACAGCCAGTTATCGTGTGCGCATTGCGCTAAACCTGAAAAAATTGCCGTTTGAATGCATTCCTGTGCATTTGGTCCGTGATGGTGGTGAGCAGCATTTGCCTGCTTACCGCGCGTTAAATCCCCAAGGGTTGGTGCCAACACTGATTGATACAACCCAACATGCTATCACGCAATCGATGGCTATTTTAGAATACTTAGAAGAACAATACCCAAGGCCTGCACTCTTACCACAAAATACCATGGCGCGCGCATCTGTGCGCAGCTTGGCACTTTTAGTGGCCTGTGATATGCATCCTCTGAATAATTTACGCGTCTTAAAGCAACTTAAAAAGCAGTTTAATGCAACAGAAGATGATATTACACATTGGTATCACCACTGGTTAAAAGCAGGTTTTGATGCCTTTGAAACGAGATTAAAACAAGCCACCAGAAAAAATCTAAATGTTTGTGATGGTGAACAAATTAGCTTTGCTGATATTTGTTTGATTCCGCAAATTTTTAATGCCAAACGCTTTGAATTTTCGCTTGAACCCTACCCGCTGATTCAAGCGATTAACGCGCATTGTTTAACACTTGACGCGTTTCAGGAAGCCACACCTGAATCGTTCATGAATAAATAAAACCCTCGAACCATCATATACATCCCGAGAATCATCATCACAACACAAGCGACATAATGCCCTCTGCCTGCCCATAGTTTTTTAAGCAGTTGCAGCATTCTTTCAGGTGCTGCAAGCCAGAGCACACTTTTAATTAAGAAGAGCCAGCAAATCAACGTAATATAAACCCGTGGCCCCCAAATCCATATATTATGCATCACCACCAAAAATAAACTCACAAATAACGACATCGATGCGCTTATCATAATACCCGGTGGCGGTATTTTAAGGTTGGCAATCATGGTTTTATAATAACTGGCTTGACTCAAAAAAATGATACTCATAATCACAAAATACAAACCAAAGACTTGTGCAAACAAAAAAGAGTGAAGCGATGGATTCATCATGTTTTTTTTCCTCAATGTGAGTGATTTTCATCATACCCCTTCTATTTAATAACTGGGTTTAGATTGAATTGCAACTTTCACTCTTTTCTGTGCATTTTTTTTGGTATATTATCAAACTTTTACTTTTAATCATTCTTAAGCTGCTGGAAATTATCATGTCAGAAATACACTCAGTCAAAACTTGCCTTAGTGGAACCATCGCAACAGGCACCTCAATTACCGTTCGTGGCTGGGTTAAAACACGACGAGATTCAAAAGCAGGTTTGTCTTTTATCAGCCTTCATGATGGCTCATGCTTTCATCCCATCCAAATCGTTGCCCCCAATACGCTTCCTAACTATCAAAACGCCATTCAAAAACTCACAGCCGGCTGCTCGATTACAGCCACAGGTGCACTGGTTGAGTCTGGCGGAAAAGGTCAGGCTTACGAGATTCAAGCTGAAAGCATTGATATCGTCGGCTGGGTTGAAAATCCAGACACCTATCCCATTCAAGCCAAACGCCATACCCTTGAATTTTTGCGCGAAGTGGCACACTTAAGACCTCGCACCAACACCATCAGTGCTGTCACACGCATTCGACACGGTATTTCACAAGCCATTCATCGTTTTTTGCATCAAGAAGGCTATCACTGGATTCACACGCCTATTATTACAAGCAACGACTGCGAAGGTGCCGGTGAACTCTTTCGTGTGAGCACGCTCGATATCATCAACCCACCTAAAACACCTGACAATAAACCTGATTTCTCACGTGACTTTTTTGAACAAGAAACATTTCTAACGGTCTCAGGACAACTCAATGTCGAAGCCTATTGCTTGGCTATGTCTAAAGTCTATACGTTTGGACCTACATTCCGTGCCGAAAATTCAAATACAAGCCGTCATTTAGCAGAATTTTGGATGGTAGAGCCAGAACTTGCCTTTGGCACGCTCGATGATATTTGTGCCTTATCTCAAAAATTCTTACGCTTTGTTTGCGAAACAGTGCTCAATGAATATGCTGATGATTTAGCCTTTTTTAATCAGTTTATAGACAAAACTTGCCTGGCTCGTCTCGAAGCCTTAGTACAATCTGACTTTGAAACCTTAAGCTACAAAGACGCCGTGCAGTTGCTTGAAAAAAGCAAGCAGCCGTTTGAATATCCTGTACGATACGGGCTTGATTTACAATCAGAACACGAACGCTATTTAACCGAGCAGCATTTTAAAAAACCACTGATTATTACAGATTATCCCAAAGACATTAAAAGCTTTTATATGCGCCTAAACGACGATGAACAAACTGTTGCTGCAATGGATGTTTTAGTACCAGGCATTGGTGAAATCATTGGGGGCAGTCAGCGCGAAGAGCGTTTAGATATCCTTGAAGCACGAATGGATGCAGCAGGCTTAGATAAAACACAATACAAGTGGTATCTTGATTTACGTCGCTATGGCACGGTGCCCCACTCAGGCTTTGGACTCGGTTTAGAGCGCTTGGTCAGCTATGTCACTGGCGTTTCAAACATTCGCGATGTCATTGCCTTTCCAAGAACACCAGGTCATGCCAAGTACTAGGGCCTAAAAACTTTTTTACTCTATACCCAATACACTTCAAGATGCGAGTTTTGCATGAAGCTTAGTTAGCTCTGTGGAGACAGCAACTTAAGTAATTATCTAAAAATTCGTCTTTATCAATAGCTTAAAGTTAGGTCATATCTTTAGACTAAAAGTTGTTTAGAACGTCCTTCTCCAGCGGGCCTACTCTGTGGACACATCTCTGTATAAATTCCAACCGTCAAACATTTCA
>JAALKW010000088.1 GCA_011087865.1 Legionellaceae bacterium | reverse complement strand
ACCAAGGTACGTTTTTCGCTTGGTTTTTCCATGGCGGGCTTGGCACAATGCCTTCTACTTCTTCTTTTAAATCAATATGACTGAGTTGACCGAAGCCGAAGCGTGTGAGTATATCTTCGATGGCATGAATTCCAAGTTTATGGCCTAATTGATAAAAATAAGTATCACATGAAACGGTGATGGCGCGTTTTAAATGGATAGTGCCATGCCCGCTGCGCCTAAAGTCGCGATAGCGATGGCTGACACCAGGCAGACGGTACCAGCCAGGATCATAAACAGGGGTATATTCATCAATAATCTCTTTTTCAACACCTGCGAGTGCAATAAACGGTTTAATCGTTGATGCAGGGGGGTATAGTCCGCGCGTTGCACGGTGAAACAGTGGGTTTTCAGGTGCTGTAATTAAGGCAGCATATTGTTTTTGTGTCATCCCCTGTACAAAGAGGTTGGGGTCGTAGCTTGGCGTGCTGACTAAGGCCAACACTTCACCATTGGTGGTATCAAGTACTGCAACGGCCCCTTCTTTGCCTTGTAATGCCTGATAAATACGTGTTTGTAGGCGAGCATCTAATGAGAGCATTATTTTTTCACCAGAAACAGGTGCTTGTTTGCTAAGTGTTCGGACAGCGCGGCCACTGACATCAGTTTCGAGTTGTTGGTAGCCAACGGTGCCATGCAGCTTATCTTCGTAAAAACGCTCAATGCCTGTTTTGCCAATAAAATTTGTGGCGCGATAATTAATGGAGTTAACCTGATTTAAATCATTGACGCTGAGTCTGCCAACATAACCGAGCACATGCGCTGTGATATCACCGAATGGATAAAAACGCATGAGCTCTGCTTTAATATGGACCCCAGGGAAAGCATATTGATGGGTTGCAAACACAGCCAGCTCTTCTTCGGTTAATTTGAGTTTAAACGGAATCGGTAAATAAGAGCGCGTTTGTTTTCTTATGCGATTAAAATGTTCAATATCGTCATCAGTAACAGAAGGGAGCAATTGTTTCAGTCGTGTAAGCGTCTCTTGTAAATGATTCACACGATTAGGAATAATTTCAATACCGTATACGGGAATATTATCGGCGAGCACAATATTATTTCTATCCACAATAATTCCACGTATTGGGGCGATAGGGGTGATACTCATTTGATTTTGTAGAGAGAGGGTTGCAAAGCGTTTATACTGTGCAAACTGTAGGTAAGCCAACCTAAGAATTAAAGTGAGTGAGCATATAATTAAAAAAACAATTAAAAAATCAAGACGTACACCATGTACTCTGGCCTGAGCGGAGTTTGATACAATAGATGGCGTTTGTCGCATAGGTTAGGCTTGTTAAGAAAGAGCAGCAATTCTAGCTTAAAAATTTATTTGTGGTAAGGGTGATTATTTAAAATAGACCATGAACGGTAGAGCGCTTCGAGTAATACGACGCGGGCAATCGGATGTGGCAACGTAAGCTGAGAGAGAGATAATTGTTCATGGCTTTGTGTCAGCAAGTTTTGCGGTAAGCCTTCAGGGCCGCCAATGATAAAGCAAATATGGCCTGTAATATGCTGCAATTTACTGAGGTGTTGAGCGAGCTTTTCACTGGTAAACGTACGGCCTTTGGCATCTAGCGCAATCAAATAGGCATGCTTAGGGAGGGCGAGCTGTAGTTTTTCGGCTTCTTTTTCTAAAATTTTGGGCAGTTGGTGGGTATGTGTACGGCGTAGCAGTGGAATTTCGATAAGATTAAATTTAAACGCCTCACGGAGGCGTTTAGTAAATTCATTGCTGGCATCAATAATCCATGCGGGCATTTTATTGCCCATCGCAATGAGCGTGATTTCAAGCATGCTTTTGTTTTGGGGGCTCTTGCCAGAGGCCTTCTAAATTATAAAAATCGCGGCTGCTTGCTTGCATGATATGGACAACAAATTCACCAAAATCAACCAGTGCCCATTCGCCATCAGTAAGACCATGTTTGCTGAGTGCGGGCATCCCTGCTTTTTTCATATCAGTCATCATGTGTTCGGCAATGGCTCGTAAATGACGTGATGCGCGCCCTGTGCAAACCACCATAAAGTCTGTCACGCTGGTTTGGTCACGGACATTAATCACCTGGATATCGAGTGCTTGATTATCTTCGAGTGATTTTAAGAGCGTTTCAAGTGGTATATTACGGGCCATGGTATAAATATCGTTTATTTAATAGGCGCGAAGCATAGCAGTTCGACTGAATAAAAGCAATCAGAAGAGCATTAATCCCCAACAATCCCTTTGTTTTGCTGATGATTTTTAAGTGCTTCGTCAAGGCCTGCGGCTTCTGTGAGTGCTGCAACGTTTTGTTTGGTAAAAAAGCCATCAAATTGATGACAGCGTTCAACATACTCGGTAATTAATAGTGATAAGCGTGAATGCTTTGAGAAGATTTGTTTTAAATCAGGCTCGTCTTTACATTCACCGAATACACGCGCTAAAAAGCCAATGTTCATTTTTTTTTTAAAATATCAATCACAAAATCAATATTTTTCATGTTGCTGCTGTGGTCGCCATCCGCAATTTCAATGGCAATATGATGCATACGTCGACCATAATTTCGGACAAAGTTTTCGGTTGGCATGGGTAACTTTTCAAATGAATTAATCATAAAAGGCGTATTGTTGGCAGTAAATACTTTTGCGGGTGACTCAATATCATGGCCATGTGCTACACGATTGACGTTGGTAGACGAATTCATGTCTCCGATATTATATGCGCCCCAAAAATAATAATTACTAAGACATAAAAATTCTAAAATAGCATCTTCGCGTTCACCTGCTAAAATGCGTGTGGCTAAGTGATCGATGCCTTTCATCAGTGGTTTGATGCCAGTGGTTTTTGAGAACGCATCAATTTTATTTAAACTTGTTTTTTGTGATTCAGTCAGACAAAAAGGCTGCCCTAAATCAAAATGCTCAATATCTGATAAATCATGTTGTGAGTACCCAATACTATTAAATGTATGATCAGACATGCGTGTAAACGCAAGATGTGGATTTGAAAATAATTTATTTTTAATGCGGTTTGGATCTTGAAAATGAAAGTCATGACTTTCTAATATTTTGCGTGTTTCGGTTAAATCCTCACAATGAAAAATTTCACCGACATAGCGCGCATTGCATTTTTCACGTGCATTGGGCTACATGTAATTGACTCGTGCAATATCATCTTCAAACTGCGGATCAAGTGGCTCTATGACAATAAATAGCGGTGATTTTTGAGTATTTTTTAAAATATAAATACGATGCGTATCAGAGATAAAGCTTTTATGATATCGATAAGGCATCATGGCATAGAGTTCTTGTAAATAAAGTAAACCATCACCTGTTTGAACTTGTACAACAATCGCTTTCATATCACCAATGAGCTGGTTTAAACCGCTGGCGGCTCGGCGCTCATAAATTTTCATGCGATATTCGTCGAAATAATCTGAATTTTTTTTATCGCCTTTCGGGGTATATGCAAACGGGTCAATCATTAAGAACGCCTTTTGTTTTAGGGCATATTTTATTAAAGTATATACCAAGTCAGAACAAAGGAGAGGGATGATGGGTTTAAACAGCAGGATGCTTGTGAGTGTATTGATTTGTTTTTTATCTCATTCACTGTATGCCGGAACAATGGGTGCGTCTCAATCAAATTTTGAGGGATTTTTATTTGGGGTGGGTACAGGGTATGTCAATACGAATTTGACGAAATGGACCAATATCACCATGCGTTCGACGTTTTCGCCTGTGACGGAATATTATCGGGAAGATAATATTAAGGAAACACTGAGTCCTATTGCGAATGCGAGTTATTTTACTGCACTGCAAGATCAATGGTTGTGGGGAGTCAAAGGCGTATATAAATATTTAGGGATTCAGCACCCGACCTTGAGTTGGTCTGGCACGTATCAAAATGGCGCGTATCAAGAAGCTGTTTTTCATACCAAAGTGGAGCAAGAATTTTTCTTAACGTTGGATGCAGGGTATCAAATTTTACCGAATCTATTGGGTTATTTAGGCGTAGGGCCGTCGATTACAGGCCTTCAAAATCAACTGCGTGGAAATTTATTATCAAGCACTTCAACGGTATTTCAATATACTGAAAAAACAAGCAATAAAATCGCATGGGGTGTTGCAGGACAAGTGGGCTTTGGCTATATGCTCCCTGGTCGTTTTATGCTTGATTTTTCTTTTAATTTGGTTGTGCCCCCTAAAAGCACGATGCACACGACTTTTTTCGGCGGCAACGCGGGGGGGTGGGGGGGG
>JAALKW010000087.1 GCA_011087865.1 Legionellaceae bacterium | reverse complement strand
GACATGTTATTGGACGAAGCAATGGGAAGTGCTTTGAAAAGTGAGTCTACTTGTTAATGGGTGGCGCTATAGCATTCAAGATGAAGTGTTAGACTTACAAGAGGACGAAGCCTTGCAAGATGCATTAGCAATACCGCGTATCTTTAATTTTTGGGGATGTAAGCCAACACAGGCCACTTATAATACAAGACAAAGCGCTATGTCCTCTTCTACTTCTATATAGCGCACTCTTTAACGCTTGGGATCGCGGCGTGTGATACGTGCAGCAGGGGCACCAACAATAACGCGCGTGCCTTTCATGCCAATGCCTGGCAAGTCAATAAATTCTTCATTAAGCCAACGGGCATCTTCAATAAACATTCGAACACAGCCGTGACTCGCTCTATAACCGGGCACAACAGAGCTACCATGCAAGGCATAGCCTCTAAAAAAGTGCATACAATAAGGCATTTCTGCACCGCCATGATAGCCATCCGCACGTCTAGGAAAAGCAGTTGAAACACAGTCAATGTCTTGCTTACGAATCACTCTAAAAAATCCAGGTGGTGTTTTACAATAACCGTTATGAGCGCCACATTTGCCACTACCTGAAGACAACGGTCCCCACCAAACCAGTTCACCTCGTTCATCATAGGCGCCCCATGCTAAATATTCTTGATTGACATACACTGTTTTTTCGCCAATCGATTCAATATAGCGGGGAAAAGGGGAGACATCATAAATCGTCAGGTTTTCAATATGCTTTGGAATGGCAATAATCATGCCGGGTTTTAAACTAATATTCATGCGGTTAACACGTCGAATAATATCTTCTTCTTCAGGGTTAGGAAAAAGGCTTTCCCAACGATCACCTGACTGTACTTTGATGCAATCATAATCGGGAAGATGGCAAAATTTCTCACCATACCGCTGCTCAGCAAAAGTAAGTGACGCAATAGAATAAAAAAAGCCAAACCATATCACCAATATTAAATTTTTCATTTGATTTCTCTTATTATTCTGTTGTTATTTTCTTTGGTTTGATGCAAGCCAACATGTTTATATAATACTATCGGCCAAATTTTAAAAAACTTAAGCGTCTAAGTCATATTTTAATGATTCTTATGATATAATAGATGCCATCTTGCACTATAAGGACAACGCTCACATGAGTTGGCTTAAAAAACTATTACCGTCAAAAGTTCGAACTGAAATAAAACAAAAAAAAGGGGTCCCTGAGGGGGTTTGGATTAAGTGCAAAGGCTGTCAGGCTTTATTATATCGTGCAGAACTCAAACGTAATTTATCTGTCTGCTTTAAATGTAATCATCATCACCGTATCTCAGCCCGTGAACGTTTAGATCATTTCTTAGATCCAGACAATCGTGTTGAACTCGCTGAAAAATTAGAGCCTATTGACAGGCTTAAATTTCGTGATTCTAAAAAATACAAAGACCGCATCTCACAAGCCCAAAAAGCAACAGGCGAGAAAGAAGCCATTATCGTCATCAAAGGCACGTTAAAACAAATGCCTATTGTTGCCTCAGCGTTTGAATTTAATTTTATGGGCGGTTCAATGGGGGCAAGCGTTGGTGAAAAGTTTGTGCGTGGCTTAAACGAAGCTTGTGAACAACGTTCACCGTACGTGTGCTTTACCGCCAGTGGGGGAGCTCGTATGCAAGAAGGATTGTTTTCTCTGATGCAAATGGCAAAAACCTCAGCAGCACTGGCGCGATTTGCAGAATATAAACTTCCCTTTATCGTGGTGCTCACCGATCCAACCATGGGCGGCGTTTCTGCCAGTTTTGCAAGCCTTGGTGATATAATTATCGCAGAACCAGATGCATTAATTGGCTTTGCAGGCCCACGTGTGATTGAGCAAACCGTTAGACAAACTTTACCTGAAGGATTTCAAAAAAGTGAGTTCTTATTAGAGCACGGACACATCGACCAAATTGTTGAACGAAAAGCATTGCGTGATACAGTTGCTGAGTTTATTTCTAAATTAATGCATAAGCCGCTACATGCAGCAGGCGAGTAATTTTTCTGTCTCTGAATGGTTAGATTACCTTGAAAAACGCCACTCAAAAGAGATTCAACTAGGGCTTGTTCGCGTCAAAGAAATAGCCGCGCAGCTTAATTTATTAAGTTTTGATGCCTGTGTCATCACGGTTGCAGGCACCAATGGAAAAGGATCTACTGTTGCAGCCCTTGAGGCGATTTATGCCTCAGCAGGGTATCAAGTCGCAACCTATACATCACCGCATTTATTGTATTTTAATGAGCGTATCCGTCTGAATCAGGCAAATATTTCAGATGCCAAGCTATGTCATGCTTTTTTAGCGATTCATGCAGTGCCGAATAGCGAAACGCTCACTTATTTTGAAATGGTGACACTAGCGGCACTTTGGTACTTTAAACAAAATAAGCCAGATATTATTTTACTTGAGGTGGGTCTTGGCGGGCGTCTTGATGCAACCAACTGCATTGATGCAGATTTAGCGATTGTGACAACGATAGATATAGACCATCAAGCTTTTCTTGGCACAACACGAGATGAAATTGCAGTAGAAAAAGCCGGTATTTTTAGAGCAGATCAAGAAGCTATCTATGCTGATACAAATCCACCTGATACTTTAATAGATAAAGCCAAGGCCTTGCATCTAAAACTTTCAAGGCTAAATATAGATTATACAATCACAATCAATCAAAATAATTTAATTTTTTCAGGGCCTAACCAAACCCACTTGACAGTACCGTGCCCGGCACTGCATCCAAAAGCATTTGGGGCTGCCATCATGGCCAGTTTAAAACTACATAGTATTTTGCCTGTGTCTGAAGCGGCTTATCAAGAAGCTGCAAAAAAAGCTAAGATTTCAGGTCGGCAACAATGGTTAAATACATCTATTCCAACACTGGTTGATGTTGCACACAATTCACAGTCGGTTAAGTTATTATCCGAATTTATAAAAAACAAACCTATCAGTGGAAAAATTCACGCTGTTTTTTCAGGATTACAAGATAAAGTACTTTACGACCTGGTAGCACCCATGCGAGCATACGTTGATACATGGTATTTAACACAAATTAATCATACACGTGGTGCGACTGAAGCATCGCTTAAAACAGTATCTATAGGTGCAACCATATTTGATGAGCCGCTTGCGGCTTATAACGCTGCCGAGAAGGCAGCAGAACCGGGTGATTTCATCGTTGTATATGGTTCTTTTTTATTGGTCAGCGCCATCATGCTCGAACACTTACAAGAGGGAGAACACAGTGAACTTAACCATCGATGAGCGAACAAAGCACCGTTTAACCGGACTGGTTGTGATTATGGCTGTGGCAATTATTTTTATTCCTGCGATGCTCAAAAAATCAAATAAACATCTCGAAGAAAATATTCATATCGCTGTTCAGTTACCTCCTAAACCTTCTCTGCCTAAAGTAGCTGTGACTGAAGAAAAAGCTGTTTTTGAAACAATCAAAGTATCAAAAGTCGCTTTACCTACCACAGTAGAACCAGTGCCTATTTCAAAAATTGCTCGTGTTGATAATTTTAATGTTAAGCCGCTGCAAAAAATAAAAAAAGAAACCCTGAAACCTGAATCAGCAAAAGCATATGCTGTTCAACTCGCCGTATTTAATCATCAGAAAAACGCTAAAAAACTAGTCACCGAATTGCGAAAACAGGGCTATAAAGCGCGTTATCTCACCATTAATTCTGATACGGGCAAGCCATTTTATAAAGTCACTGTCGGACAATTAGACGATCGTGCTGATGCAACTATTTTAAAAAATAAACTCATAGAAAGTACAAATCTAAAAGCTTTTATTGTTAAACATGAGATGGGTTAATCATGACATTACAATGGGTCGATTATGCTATTATTCTTATCCTCGCACTGTCTGTACTGACTGGTTTAGTTCGTGGATTTGTCAAAGAACTGGTTGCTTTATGTGTTTGGGTGGCAGCGATTTGGGTTGGCTATAAATACTCGCCAGGGATAAGTCCTTTACTTCAGTCTTATTTTCATGAGGAAACACTGAGGGTTGCGGCAAGCTTTATCGCGCTGCTGCTTGCAACGTTGTTAATCGGCAGCCTTGTCAGTAGTGCCTTAAGTTTTTTATTAAATCATTCGCCATTGAAAGGCTCGGATAGACTCCTTGGCATGGGGTTTGGTTTGGCTCGCGGTATGTTTATTGTGGCGCTACTAATAGGCATGGTTAATTTAACTTCGCTTGCAAAAGACACTGAATTTAAACACTCCGTTCTATATGCGCGCTTTAAACCACTCTCCACATGGTTATTTAGTTTTATGCCTGATGGAATCGATCAAATCAAAGCATTAAAAAA
>JAALKW010000086.1 GCA_011087865.1 Legionellaceae bacterium | reverse complement strand
CAATTTCCAATGAACTTCGCCTAAAGCGTGGAGTGCATTTTACGGATTTATTCGCCCCTGTCAATGCTTATTTTTCAGTATTACAGACTATTTTTAATTTAATTATCCGTCGCTTACCCACTTGTATTAAATATTCAACCGCTTCGGATAAAATCAATCCAGTATCGCTAATTTTCTCACCAGCCACACGCACCGCACCACTTTTAATTAAACGCATTGCCTCCGATGTACTCTTCGTCAGCCCTGATAATTTTAAAATTTGTGGTATCGGTAATAAACCTTCAAGCTTCAATATTTCAAGCGCCATATCTTCTGGAATGATTTTTTTCTGAAACCGATTAATAAATGCCTCGTGCGCACTTTTTGCGGCTTCCTCTGAATGAAACCGCGTGACAATTTCTTCTGAAAAGGCCAGCTTAACATCTCGCGGATTGCCCCCGGCAGCCACCGCATCTTTCCATGCTTTAATCTCTAAACTTGTTTTAAAGCTCAAGCAGTCTATATAACGCCACATTAAATCATCAGAAACAGACATGAGTTTACCAAACATCATCTCAGGTGGCTCATCAATGCCAATGTAATTATCCAATGACTTAGACATTTTTTTAACACCATCTAATCCTTCTATTAAAGGTGTTAATATCACCACTTGTTGTTCTTGGCCCATTTGCTTTTGTAACTCTCGCCCCATCAGCAAATTAAATTTCTGATCTGTCCCACCGCACTCAACATCTGCCTTTAAAGCCACTGAATCATAGCCTTGTATCAATGGATATAAAAATTCATGTAGTGCAATCGGCTGATTTGCCGCATAACGCTTGCTAAAATCATCCCGCTCAAGCATTTGGGCAACGGTTACTTTACCCGCAAGTTGAATTAAGTCTGCAGCACTCAGCGCGCCAAGCCAAGACGAATTAAACATCACTTGTGTTTTATCTTCGTCTAATATTTTAAACACCTGTGCTTGATAAGTTTTTGCATTTTCAATCACTTGTTCAGGCGTTAACGGCATTCGTGTGACTGATTTCCCCGTTGGATCGCCAATGGTTGCTGTAAAATCACCGATTAAAAAAATAATCTCATGACCCAGTAACTGAAATTGACGTAATTGATTTAAAAGAACCGTATGCCCCAAATGTAAATCAGGCGCGGTGGGATCAAATCCTGCCTTTATTTTTAATGGCTTACCTTTTTTTAGCTTATCGGCTAAGGCCTCCATAGGCAGCACCTCTTCAGCGCCCCGTAACAGCTCGTCTGGAATAACACCCGCTTCTTTCATGACACAATCACCCTCTAAATATTGACCTTTCTGTTTACAGCAGGTATCTTATCCCGGATATTCGCCCCAGGCTATTCTTTATTTGTAATTCAACGACTGCAGTCAAGGCACAGGATGAAAGACCGATTTATATTAAACAAACTAAATAAAAAAAAAATCTCTGTTGTTATATTCACATGCATTTTAATTGCTATACCATGGGTGTTCAACACGCACCATCCACATTCTTCTGTTGATCAAAAGCAAATACCATTTGAGCAAGCACTCAGTTTGCCGCATCAAGACACCTCTAGCGATCTAATCGATAGCCATCATCATGCATCGTGGCAAACCATAAAAACTGAGTCAGGTGACTCGCTCGCAACGCTATTTGCACAAATGGGATTAAGCCCTAAAACATTGCATCATATTTTAGAAAATAACCCACACGCTAAAACACTCACCCAAATTAAACCCAATCAAGTGGTTCAGTTTTTAATTCATAACACCGAGTTAGAGCAACTCATTCTTCCGCTATCAAAAACGCAGTCACTGGTGATCAAGCGCCTAGACGACAGCTTCGAGACACAAATTAAAACCCATGAAACATATACCAAACCTAAAGTAATTACAGGGACCATCCATCATTCACTGTATACCACTGCAAAAAATGCCCATATTTCTTATGCGCTCATGCAACAAATGGCAGAGATTTTATCCTGGCAAATTAATTTCTCACGCGACCTAAGAGAAGGGGATGCATTTACCATTCGTTATGAAATGCATTATATCGATAATAAACCGATTCATACCGGTGATATTCTTTCTGTGACTTACACCAACCGTGGCAAACAGTATCAAGCCATCCGACATCAAACACAATCAGGTAAAACAGATTATTTTACACCCGAAGGCAAGAGTATCAGAAAAGCTTTTTCACGCTACCCCGTTCAATTTAGCCATATCAGCTCAAGCTTTAATTTATCACGCATGCACCCTATCCTAAAAAAACGACGCCCCCATCGCGGCATTGATTTAGCAGCGCCTATTGGCACACCTATTCGTGCCACAAGTGATGGCCGCGTGACAAGCATCGGTTATGAAAATGGCTATGGTAATAAAATTAAAATTCAACATACAGGCCCTTACGAATCACTCTATGCGCATCTTTTAAAATTTAAAAAAGGCTTAAAGCGCGGTGATACCGTCACCCAAGGTGAAATTATCGGCTATGTCGGCCAAACAGGACTTGCAGATGGGCCACATTGCCATTACGAATTTCGAGTAAATCACGAAGCCAGAAATCCCGCAACCATCACTCTACCCGATGCCTCACCTGTGCCTCAATCTGAACTGGCTATTTTTAAACTGCACGCAAGCACAGAACTGGCTGAGTTAAAACGGCTTGAAATACCGTCCAAACAAGTCACATAATTACCTTTATTTTGTGTATACAATAGTATATACTTAAGATAAGATTTTAACTTGCTTATCTAACAAGGTGTTCCTTATGAAAGCAGTAATTAAAAAGTGGGGAAACAGTGCCGCGATAAGGCTTCCCGCAAAAATTTTAGCATCAGCCCAGATTGATATTAATACAGAAGTTGAAATTAGCCCCCAAAAAAATTGTATTATTATCTCGCCAGTCAAACAAAAATATGATCTAGACAACTTAATCAAAGAAATCACGTTAAATAATTGTCATCATGAAATAGACAGTGGTGAACCCACTGGAAAGGAAATCTGGTAATGAAAAAATATGTCCCTGACATAGGTGATATTGTGTGGCTTCAATTCAACCCACAAGCTGGCAGAGAGCAAGCAGGGCACCGACCAGCGCTGGTCCTCACTCCAAAAACATATAATTCAAAAACGAACCTGATGCTTTGCTGCCCTATGACCTCCCAAATGAAAGGCTATCCGTTCGAAGTCCTCTTAGATTCCGAAAAAAAATCAAGCGTCATTCTTTCTGATCAAATTAAAAGCCTTGACTGGAAAAAACGAGGAGTTACTTTTAGCAGTAAAGCACCCGCAGAGGTATTAGAAGAAGTATCTGCTAAACTAAAAGCGCTTTTGGGATTTTAAACGTAAAAATGTATATTACATAAAAAAATAACGACACACATAAATCGAAGCAATAATACCCGCTAAGTCCGCTAAAAGACCCGCTGGAATCGCATGACGAGTGCGCCGGATACTCACTGCACCAAAATAAACAGCAATCACATAAAACGTTGTTTCTGTGCTACCCATCATGGTCGCCGCAATTTTAGAAACCAAGGCGTCCCCACCATTGGCATGAATAATTTCAGCAGTCACCCCCATCGAGGCGCTCCCTGAAAAAGGCCTGACCAAGGCAAGTGGTAAAGTTTCGGCAGGAATGCCCAGTTTTCCCAAATATGGCGCTAAAAAACCATATAATAAATCAAAAAAACCAGACGCTCGAAGCATGCCAATCGCAACCATCATGGCAACCAAATAAGGTATCAAGCTCACGCTGAGTTCAAAACCTTGTTTAGCTCCCACAATAAAAGCATCAAATACGTCTACTTTTTTTATACTTGCATACAGCGGTATACCGACCACAAACGAAAGCATCACCCAATTTAATAACTGCGATACAAACGGCCCCATGCTATTCGTCCTCCTCAGGCTTCATACGGTAGCAAGGCAGTTTTGCCAGCTGCTTCACAGCAAACAACCCCACAATCGTTGAAACACTCGTTGCAATCAACGAGGTTAAAATAATACTACTCGGTTGCACACTCCCGTTGGCGGCAAGCAAAGCCATTGCGGTTGCAGGGATGATTTGAACGCTTGAGGTATTAATCGTCAAAAAAGTACACATTGCATTGCTGGCTGTATGTACATGCGTATTCAAGCGCTGCAACTCTTTCATGGCTTGCAAACCAAAAGGCGTTGCAGCATTTGCAAGCCCAAGCATATTCGCCGATATATTTAAAATCATGGCGCCCATTGCAGGATGATCAACGGGTACGTCAGGAAACAACCAGCGCATAATAGGCCGCAATAGCTTTGCAATTTTATGAATTAACCCAGATGCTGAAGCAATCCCCATAACCCCAAGCCAAAGCGC
>JAALKW010000013.1:8521-25272 GCA_011087865.1 Legionellaceae bacterium | reverse complement strand
AGCTTCAAAAGCATGCCATGCCTTTTTGCCTGTTAAGCCCGCATTACGTTTTGAATTAATATGACGAACCCCTTGCTTTTTCAGTGATTTAACCAAGGCCAAAAAACTCGAATAATGCATCGTGAGTTTTTCCATATCAACCACTGGATCTAAAAAACGTTCAGCCAATAAAATATCACCTATATCATGCATATCCATAAATATATTCGCATGAGAAACAGCAGAGGCTTCCGGTCCTTTAAGCTCCAAAAAAGTATCGGGACCTAAGGTTGAAAACATTAAACAGCCATCGGTATGCATCACACGATTCAGTTCGCGCATGAGGGCAGATATATCATGTGACCAGTGCAGCACTTGGTTTGAAAAAATCAAATCAAATACATTATTGGTGAACGGTAAAGCATGCATGTCCGCACGAACACACTGCATTTTAGACTCATGCCAGCTTGATTTTTTCTGCGTTTCAAACAACATACCCTGTGCAAAATCAAGGCTTACAATCACAGCTTTAGGGTATTTTTTTTTCAGTTTCTTAGAAAAAAATCCCGTACCACAACCTAAATCTAATATATATTTAGGATTCATTTTAAGTAAATCTAAACGCTCAAATAATTGCTCGCCAATTTCATGTTGAACACGCGCTTCTGCTTCATACACCCCAGCTTGCTTATGAAAAGCATTGCAAACTTCTTCTGAAAAACGCATGATACCCATCAGGAAAAACACCTCTAGTCCACAAATGCACGCACAAATAAAAGCAGGCAGTATATCACATTCATGGCGTCTGAAAACGCCGTGCAGCTTATGTTCCCAGTACCATAAGGCAGAAGCGCCTGTGTGTAGCTATTGCGAAAGCCTGTTCATCCCACTTGGACCCGCCTGTCAACAATGTGCCACGCCTTTACCAGATGCACATATCAGATACTGTGGACATTGTATTCAAAAGCCCCCCCCACTGGATGCCGTTTTTACGCCCTATCAATTTGAAGGCGCACTGAGAACACTGGTACATGATTTTAAATATCGAGAAAAACTGCATTTAAGCCTTTTTTTTGCAAAACAGATGCTACACACGCCACCTGATTTTAACGCCACTAACACTTGTATCATGCCTATCCCATTACACAAAGCACGAATACAAACACGAGGCTTTAATCAAGCAGCTGTTTTAGCGATTAACCTGGCCCAACATCTTCACTTGCCTTGCTTCGTTAAACACATCAAAAAAATTAAAAATATGCCCCCACAAGCAGCACTCGAGGCAAAAAATCGTAAGCAAAATATTCGAAATACATTTCACATCAAGCCTATCACTTACGAACACGTGATTCTTATTGATGATTTAATTACCACTGGCAGCACAGCAAACGAACTGGCCCATCAACTCAAATTGCAAGGCACGCAAACTGTGAGTTTATGGTGCCTTGCAAAAACTTGCTTACATTAGAAACGATTGAACTACAGCGCTAAGCTGCTGCACACACCGACAGCTGCTCAATCTCATCCACTGCAGATTCAAACTGTTTTGTAACCCCTAACGTAATAAATTTATCTCGAATTTCAGCTTCATCCAACTGAGATAATTTAATTTTTCTATGTTTAGATAAAATTTTTGCAATTGGCAACGCAGTATTTGTTTTTTCTGATTGTACCGCTCGAATAAAAGCTTTCGCTGATTTGGTATAGCCATAAGAGGCTTGGAACAAACCACACCACGTGGTTCTATAGCTTAAAACCACACGCGATAAATCTAATAAATATTTTTCTAATACCTCTTCTGTCAGACGAGGCTCTTGAGCCAGCGATGCTTTTAAGTCTTGAAGTAAATGGCCTTTATGTCCCCACTGGCTCCAATAAGACATTGAGCTGTAACACACATCAATTAACTCATCCAACGCAAAAGTTTGTAGTTCTTCTAATCTTGATTTAGGGGTATTCGTTAGTGCTCGCTGAACATCATCACCTGTGAACAACGAGTACACTGGTGAATCATCAGGTACATCTGAAGCCGTTGCATCCGAAATACTCCCCGATTTAGGCAATGTTGTGGGTTGTAGGCAATGCTTACTCTTCGCAAACATACTTTCTCTTTGTTTTTTACTGAAAAATTGTGTTAATCCACTCGGCTCACCAAAAAGATGTTGATTTAAAGTATCAATATCTCTTACTTTTTTCTTAAATGACTCATCATCTCCTAAATCAAAATCAGTCTCCCGCATGCCATGCCTGAGTTTGACCACCGCTCCGTCAAATGCTTCTGAACAGGCCCGAAGTTTGCTAATAATCCCTGACGCATTCAAGACATGCTGTCGACCTTTCACTGCGCTCATAAACTTATCTTGCGCATCAATAATATTATTAATGCATTTTTTAAAATAATTGGTAACGTATGCTGTTTGCAATGTATTAGGATATTTTTGAATCAAACGCCCCACTTTATCTGTTAATGTCGAAATATTTGCCATGTTATTAACAGCTGACAACAACTGGCAACATTGTTGCCCATACACCTGACTCTCACTCAATAACAATAAAGACGACATATCCCAATAAAAATAAGGCTTATTAGCTGATTGACCATCATAGTCTTGATTTTTAAGGTTCATTAAATCAACTTGCTCTTTCCCCGTGTGTTGTACCCCGGTTGTACGCTCTTTTTCAGCCGCCTGTATGCTATCCGGGGTATCCATTTTTATTTGATTTACATCAATAAAACACACCAATCAACCTATAAAATAACGCCCAATGGCATTCGCACGGTTTTTTCTGCCTGAGTCTCCCCCTTGCTTTTCTCTCGGCTCCTCTTTTAATACCCTATCTAGTGGTTGAATATAAGCCTCATCAAAATGTTCTAACGCATCTAAAAACACAGCCTTATTTCCATGAGGATTTCTCAATTGCTGTTTCAGCTGTTCTCGTAATAATTTTCTTTTAGCTGGTGTTAAATGACAATAAATAATTAAAGCATCCAATAACGTTTTTATCTCACGATTTAAAACTTGATGTAATTCTACATGGTCACCTAAATATGAAACATAATTAGAAAACGGTATTAAAATGCTAGGTTCTTCTGTTAATGTTCGATTCATTTTATTTAATAATTCAATCAATCGATCTGATGATTTACGACCCGTTTTTTTTTCTTTGAATAAACGCGCGCGATGTTTATACAGCAATTCAAAGATAGGATCGATTGATATCTTTGCAATCCCTCGCGCATGCTCCGACACCCCTTCAAGTGATAAATTTTTTGATTGCTCATTGTCATAAGCGAGTCTCAATGCTTTAACCAATGCTTTTGTTTGTTGCACCAAAAAAACACTCGGTTGCATTTTACCCTGCTTCCCGAGCGCTGCATGGCTACCCGTGGATGAAAGCAGCTCAAGTACCTTATTTAAAAAGTCTTCTAAGGCTTCACAAAGCTTAATACATCCATCTGAATCTAAATCCCTACGCTCTTCTAAATCAGTTGGATGCTGAAGTCGCCATAATATAATTAAATTCATCATACACAGCATGCGACGCAAATTAAGGTGCTTTAAATAATTCGTGCCTTGATAAAAAGAAACAAGCGCGTGCGTCACCTCATACCCGCTTTCAAACTCTTTGGTTAAAGCATCAAGTAATCTGGGTACTTCTACTTTTGCAAACGAATGCATACTTTGTCTAACAGTATCCAGGGATTTTACCTGAAAAAGCTCGATTTTTTCACTCGCACCCGCTTTATAATAAGGCAACATATGATAAAGTGTTGGATCGCCTAAACTTTCAGGTGAAACGGTTTCAATCCCTAAAAAAGATTTAAAATCAGGAATAGCTGAATCAGTTTGATCAATTAACCCCATCAAATCTTTCACAAAATTTGACTCATTAGATAATCCGCCTTTTCCTGGAACAGAAAAAGAAACAAACCGATTATCAATTTGATATTCTAGAACACTCCGCTTCAAATCTGCTTTTTCAGCGCTTTGCTCAACAAAATCATAAAAGCCAACAAACCCCTGAATTGCAACACTGAATGCAGCAACCAGCGTTGTTTTATCACTCAAAGAATCCACAAGACCTGTGACTTGACCGAGCTCCTCTTTAGCAAGATCCTCAAGCGCTTGCCCATCGGCTATTTTTTTTCTTAACGATCCCATAGAAACAGTACGAATAGCTTTCTCTATAGCTATCTTATCTTCAGATGATAAATTTTTTGCCTTAAGTTTTTTAAAATCCATTCATTCGTCCTTGAATGAAATTAATTGATTAAATATAAAACTATTTTTTTTGCGTATTGTCAACGACTAATTTTAAACCTGAATGCTTGATGCCATTTGAAACCGCATAAGCATCTTGATTTTGGTACACTTCAAGCACACGATAAGGCTGATTGGTTTGGCTATCAATCAGCTCAACATCTTCGCCTTTTGCATCAACCAAGGTCACTGATAAATGCATTTCTCGAAATACACCGATATGATATCTTTCTTTGAGTAAGCTGATAATATTTGCTAAATTTTCTGTTGCTGCTTCACCGTCATGTTGACCATCAAAAATAATTTCCATACATCCCCCTCGGAGCCCAAAGGGGCCCGCCGCATTATGATTAAATAGCGGCAGACTTTCCAAATGCTTTAAATTAAAAATTTTTGATCGCGTATTAGCTACTATAATACATTTCAAACTCAGCAGGATGTACCATGCTTTTCAAACGCGTAATATCGGCTTCACATAAATCAATATATGAATCAATAAAATCTTTGGTGAAAACATTCCCTTGTAATAAAAACTCATAATCAGTTTTTAAATGCGACACTGCGTCTTCCAGCGAATCGGCAACACGAGGAATTGCGTCTAGCTCTTGTTCTGGTAAATCATACAAATTTTTATCCATCGCAGTGCCTGGATCTAATTTACGTTGAATGCCATCCAATCCTGCCATTAACATGGCAGAAAACGCAATATAAGGATTCGCAGCAGAATCAGGAAAACGTACTTCAATCCGACGTGCTTGCTCAGAAAAAACCAAGGGAATACGAATAGACGCTGAACGATTCCGCTCAGAATAAGCCAATAATATTGGTGCTTCATACCCAGGTAATAAACGCTTATAGCTATTCACTGTTGGATTTGTAATCGCATTTAAAGCGCGCGCATGATGCACAATACCACCAATATAATGCAATGCGAGCTCCGAGAGTCCCCCATAACCATCACCGGCAAATAAATTCACACCATCTTTTGCAAGAGACTGATGACAATGCATGCCACTGCCGTTATCACCCACCAATGGTTTAGGCATAAACGTCGCTGTTTTTCCATATTGATGGGCAACATTATGGACAACGTATTTAAGCACTTGCATATCATCTGCTTTCTCTAAAAGCTTCTTATAACGGGTGGCCACTTCACATTGATTCGCTGTGGCCACTTCATGGTGATGCGCCTCAACAACCATACCTAATGATTGCAAGACATTTGAAATCGTCGAGCGAATATCTTGTGATGAGTCAACCGGAGGGACAGGAAAATAGCCACCCTTTACACGTGGGCGATGCCCTGTGTTTCCCCCATCAACAACCCTGCCTGAATTCCACTGCGCTTCTTCTGAATTAATACGATAAAACGAATTACCCATGCTGGTTTCCCAGCAAATATCATCAAATAAAAAAAACTCGGGCTCTGGACCAAAAAATGCTTCGTCTGCAATGCCTGTTGAACGTAAATAACTCTCTGCACGGGTCGCAATAGACCGTGGATCGCGAGAATAACCTTCTTTGGTTTTAGGATTGACGATATTACAACGAATAAATATTGTTTTTTCTTGATAAAACGGATCAAGCATGATGTTTGATGTATCAGGAATAAGCATTAAATCTGATTGATGTATTTTTTGCCATCCTTCAAAAGAAGAGCCATCTATCGCTTTTCCATGCTCAATGACTGCGTCATCAAGGCCTTCAATCGGAATGGTAATATGCTGCTCTTTACCGCGCATATTCGTAAAACGTAAATCAACAAATTTTGCTTTATGATGCTCAATTGCATCACGAACCGCGGTACACGCCATGACCTTTCTCCCTAAAATTGGCTGTAAAATTTAAGACAACCTTAAGGTTCTTCAGTCTACCCTAATGACACAAGAAACCCAATAGTTTAAACTGCTTTCACATAAAATAAACCCAATATCTTTATGAGCGCCTATCAATATCACGCACTGAAACACTCAGGCAACCCATCAAAAGGTGTGATTGAAGCTGACTCTGCGCGCCATGCACGACAATTACTACGCGAACAAGGCCTCATGCCAACGGCAGTGACCCTTGTCAAAAAAAAACAATCCTCTAGCAAGCGCCAATTTAAAGCGCAAGACCTAGCCCTCTTTACCCGCCAATTAGCAACACTCCTAGGCGCTGCTATTCCACTCGATGAAGCATTACAAGGCGTTGCCGAGCAATCTCAAAAATCCTCGACCCGCGAACTTATAATTGGCATCCGCTCCAAAGTACTCGAAGGTTACGGACTGGCAGATGCACTCTCAGATTACCCAGCACATTTTCCTGAACTCTACCGCAGTACGGTCTCAGCCGGTGAACAAACAGGACGTCTAGACAACGTACTCGAAAAACTAGCCGATTACACCGAGCACCAACAAGCCATTCGTCAAAAAATACAACAAGCCATGATTTATCCCTGCTTGATGCTCTGTATATCAGTCACTATTATTGGCTTTCTATTAGCCTTTGTAGTCCCTAAAATTGTTGGCGTGTTTGCTGACAGCGGCCAAACTTTACCTGCTGCCACACAAATACTCATTTTATTAAGCCAGGGCATTAAACACTTTGGATTGTATCTTGCTTTATTCATCGCATTGCTCATCATTGCCTTTAAAAAAGCATTAAACAACCTCGATTTCAAAACGCGAATTCATCAAATATTACTCCACATACCTGGCATAAAACATATTGTGGTCACAACCAACGTTGCCCGCTATAGCCATACTTTTGCTATTTTATTCTCAGCAGGCGTCAGCGTACTCGATACCATGCGCGTATCCTCAAGTCTTATCAATCATGTTATGATGCAGAAAAAATTTGAACAGGCGACCCTTCGCGTTAAAGAAGGCATGCCCATTAGCCAAGCTTTGGCTGAAACCACTTTTTTTACACCGATGGCAACGCACTTAATTGCCAGTGGCGAAAAAAGCGGGCAAATCGCACCATTAATGGAACGTGCAGCAACGTATCTCGATAATGACATTCGTCGCCTCATCGACACGGGCTTAACCTTACTTGAGCCTTTGGTGATTTTATTGATGGGTGGCGTGATTTTATTTATTGTCCTTGCGACCTTGCTGCCCATTTTTTCAATGGAACAATTGGTTAATTAATTAAAATTTAATTAAATTATTAGGAGACATCATACATGCAAAAACAACAGCGCGGCTTCTCACTGATTGAAATCATGGTCGTCGTGATTATTCTAGGTATTTTAGCCTCTTTGGTCGTCCCTAAAATCATGAGTCGTCCTGATGATGCCCGGGCAGTTAAAGCCAAGCACGATATTCTCGGCGTGCAAAATGCACTTGAACTGTATCGTCTAGATAACGGCTTTTATCCCACAACAGATCAAGGACTTTTAGCGCTCGTACAAAAACCTAATACCAGACCAACACCACCGCACTGGAAAGCTTATTTAAAAAACTTACCTAAAGACCCTTGGGGCCGAGATTATCTGTATTTAAACCCAGGTCAACATGGTGAAATTGACATCTTTACGTTCGGCGCAAACGGACAAGCCGGTGGTGATGGCATTAATGCCGACATTGGAAACTGGAATGCGGACCAGTAAATCTCATTTGACTTCAGGCTTTACTTTAATTGAAATCCTTGTGGTGGTCGTCATTCTTGGTATCACCGCAAGTGTTGCCATCATGGCCTTTGGCGATTTTGGTAAAAGCCGCAGCATTGAAGCAGAGGCCGAGCGGTTTGCGTCTAAACTACGCCTTGTTCGCTACCATGCAATTTTAGAAGCCCTGCCTTATAAAATTCAAATCACACCAAACGGGTATGAAATTCTTCGCTTTATTCCACCCAATCAATGGGAAAAATCCCATATAAAAACCACCCGCATTCATCTTGTCTCTCAAAAAAATCAAGAAATTTTGATACAAGCCTCTGGCGAAGTAACCCCATTTAATTTAATTTTCGGAGTATCTAAAAAACATCCTATTTCTCAGGTGTATACTAATTCAGATAATATCATTGCATTAAAAAAAGTAACCGCCCCTTCTTAGACTGTAATAAGCCTTATCATTTCAGGTTTAAATAATAATTTGCTATGATGGCATCATGATATCTTCATCGATTCAACATAAAAAAATTATATTTCAACACCATGGCTTTACACTTATTGAAGTCTTGATTGCGCTCGCAATTATTAGCATTGCACTCACAGCACTGTTACTCACAACAGCTGAAACAGTACGTGGTACACAACGCTTACATGACAAAACAATCGCGCATTTGGTCACCACGCAAGGACTCACACAAGTACAACTTGATTTAATCCCGCTTGGAAAAAATCAAAGCATCACACAATCTTTTATTTTATTTGATCAAGAATGGTTTTGGCATGCTGAATCAACGCCTACCCCCTTAAGCAGCGTAGAATGCATTAAGGTCACAGCAAGCCCCAAAAAAAATGGGCCATTTACTGAGCCATTGGTTGGTTTTCGGAGGCTCCCATAAAATATCAGGCTCATCATCATGGATATACCCTCGTTGAAGTGATTATCGCACTCGCTATATTCGCTATTTTAGGCACTTTAAGTGTCGGTGTGTTAAGTCGCGCGTTTGATACCAAGGCGCGGCTTGCCTCAAAAATAGAACCACTCACCGAATTACAACTTGCCGAAACACGAATCAATCAAGATGTGTCTCAAATCGTTGCAAGCGCTATTCGCTCAGAAGACATGAACCGCATTCCAGCCTTTCTCGCCAGTGCCAATAGCATAGAATTTACACGCGGTGGGTTTGTTCGCTTAAGTCATAACGATACGAGCAAAACACCACAAAGTACATTAAGGCGTGTGGCTTTACGTTGTGAAAACTCGAAACTCGTACGAGACACTTGGAAAACACTGGATGCATTTCATCAAGATGCCCCGCAAAAACAAATATTACTTAGTCAACTCAATACTTGCAGCTTTTCGTTTATTTCATCCAATAAAACCTGGTCTAGTGCATGGCATGCAGATGAATCTGTTTTTCCCACTGCATTTAAACTGCACGTAGATATTAAAAAGTTAGGCAAAATCACACTTATTTTTATGATTCCAGGGGGCTCACATATTGATTAACAGCCGCTTATATAATCAAGGCAGTGCCATACTCTCAGCCCTTTTTATTATGATTCTTGTCGCAATTGCAACCACAACGATGACTTTACAATTAAAAAATAGCCTAGATGCCACACGGCTTTTATTCCAAACGCATCAACTGCAGTTAGATAGTACTATCACTCGCTTTTGGGCCATGGATTTTTTAAGTCATCCCAAAAAGAATACATTTGGGCATACGCCAGGTCAAAATATTTATACCCAGAAAAAAATTGATTTTCCGATGCTACCAGATATACATTTTTCAGCTGAGCTCATCGATTTAAACGCACGCTTTAATCTTAATAATTTGACAAGTACCACAGGCAAGACTGCTTTTTATCGCTTAACAAAACATCTACTCGAAGATGAAGATAATAAAAAAAGTTATCCTATTACACATGCATTAACCAACTGGGTTAGCCATTATGAACCCGGTCATGAAAAAAACAATACGGTCTTTTTGGCACATCTGCCTATTGTTAGCCTCTCAGAGCTTCTCTTGATTCCTGATATTAATCCAGAAGATTTAGAACCACTCATGCCTTATCTCACGGCATTGCCCGTGCAAACACGCGTCAATATTAATACTGCTTCTGAAGAGCTCCTCATGGCCATGGCACGCGGAAATAATGCTGTCCAATATATGGAAGAACTCATCGAGGCTCGCGGCAAGAAGGGCATCAAATCGCTAGCCGATATTAAACCCATTTTAAAAAAATTATTGATTAAAGAAGATGACGTCTCGACTGAAAGCGAGTATTTTCTAAGTATTGGGCATATTACAAAAAACAAAATAACACGTGTGCTTTATAGCTTATTACAACGGGTTAAAAATAAAGATAATACCTATACAGTTTATTTGATTCATGAGACCTGGAACACAGACTAGGAGTCTTGTTATGGCAACAATGCATCAACCGACCGGAAAACATTATATCGATGGACACTGGGTAGAAGGCTCAGGTGCCGCGTTTAGTTCAATCAATCCCTGTAACAATCAAACCATTTGGCATGGACACCATGCAACACAAGCCGAAGTGGCTGCCGCATTTGAAGCCGCGCGTCACAAGACCCATACATGGGGCAGCTTAAGCCTTGATAAACGCATCGATTATTTAGAAAAGTTTGCAGCCTGTGTTCAAACACAATCAGAGCAATTAACCACACTGATTTCACTTGAAACCGGCAAGCCCTATTGGGAAGCAGCCACTGAAACAACAGCTGTCATTCAAAAAGTAAAACTTAGCATTCAAGCCTATCATGAGCATACCACAGCCCATACCACTGCAATATCAAGCGATAAATCCACACAGTAGCTGCGTTATAAGCCACATGGCGTGGTTGCGGTACTCGGCGCTTTTAATTTTCCAGCCCATTTAAGCAACGGCCATATTGTACCCGCTTTGCTTGCAGGTAACACAGTGGTGTATAAACCCAGTGAATATACGCCTTATGTCGCTGAATGTGTCATGCAATGCTGGCATGACAGCGGCCTGCCAGAAGGCGTACTTAATTTAGTACAAGGCCATGCAGAAACTGCACATGCATTAATAGATACGCCGATACATGCTGTTTGTTTTACTGGAAGCTATCAAACCGGCGTACAAATTCATCAACAGCTTAACTCGCGACCTGATGTGCTCTTAGCACTTGAAATGGGTGGTAATAATCCGCTGATTATCGATGATAAAATTAATAATATTCCTGCTGCTGTTTACAATACCTTGCTATCGGCTTATTTAACCACGGGCCAACGATGCACTGCCGCAAGACGCTTGATGATTCCAAATACCGCAACCGGCGAGCAATTTCTTGAAGCATTATTTATCGCCACAAAAAAATTAGTTATCGCAGGTCCTGATCATGAAAAAACACCTTTTATGGGGCCTTTAATTCATCCAAACCAAGCATTAAAACAAATCAATGCAGCAAAAAACTTAATCACATTAGGCGCAACCCCTTTACTCGAAATGGACGCCATAGAAACCAACTCAGCCTTTTTAAGCCCCGGCATTTTAGACATGACAGCCGTGCATCATCCTCCTGATGAAGAAATTTTTGGGCCACTGATTCAGCTTTATACCTATCAAGATTTTTCAGAAGCATTGCAGCTTGCGAATAATACAAAATATGGCTTATCAGCCGGTTTATTCAGTAATAACCAAGCACATTATGAATTATTTTATCAAACCATTCGCGCAGGGTTAATCAACTGGAATCGTCCAACCACGGGTGCTTCTAGCAGCTTACCTTTTGGTGGTATTGGACAGAGTGGCAACCATCGTCCTAGCGCTTATTTTGCAGCAGATTACGCGGCCTACCCGATTGCAAGTATTGAAGCGAAAACACTTGATTTACCTGATACCTTGCTGCCAGGTATTGAGTTGGAGGGGGCTTCATGACAGCTGTTTATGAGCTGAATCTAGATGGCCTTGTTGGGCCAACGCATCACTATGCAGGCCTTGCTTATGGCAATATCGCTTCTATGGCGCACGCCAATACCCTATCAAATCCTCTTGAGGCGGCTTTGCAGGGCCTTCAAAAAATGCGCTTCTTGCACGAGCTCGGTGTAAAACAAGCGGTTCTTCCACCCCAACTACGCCCGAATCTTAAGCTGTTACATCAATTAGGCTTTACAGGCACGATTACCAATCAACTCAATCAAGCAAAAAAATATAACCCGCGTGCCTTAAGTGCCGCCTTTTCAGCCTCTAGCATGTGGGCTGCTAACTCAGCCACTGTCACGCCAAGCATCGATGCCCTAGATAATCGAGTGCATTTTACTGCTGCAAATTTAGTGCAGCATCTGCATCGCCATCAAGAAGCCGATGCCTCAACTGCTTTATTAAAAAAAATCTTCTCGAATCAAACCTATTTCATGCATCATGACAGCCTCCCTAAAACACCTGATTATAACGATGAGGGCGCCGCAAACCACAACCGCTTAGCAAATACACATGGCAGCAAAGGCTTACATATATTTGTGTATGGACAAAAAACACTGGACACAACTCGCACACACTTTCCAGCAAGGCAAACAGAAGCTGCATCCCGTGCCATTGCAAGGCAACATGCGCTCAACGCTGAACAAGCTTTTTTTGTGGCCCAAAATCCCATCGCTATCGATGCCGGTGTGTTTCATAATGATGTGATATCACTGGCCAATGCCTCTGTTTTTTTGGTCCATCAAGATGCATTTGTAGATCAAAAAAACTTTTTAAAACAGCTCAAGCAACAAGCCGATTTTGATTTAAATATCATCGAAATTAATCGCAACATGCTTTCACTTGAAGAAGCTGTTCAAAGCTATTTATTTAATTCCCAACTGGTTACTTTACCGAATACATCCACATCAAACATGGCTTTGATTGCACCCCAAGAATGCCAAGAATCATCACGTATAAATCAGCTGATTGATGATTTAATTTCAGATGCCAGCAATCCAATTAGCGCCGTACATTATGTTGCACTCAAACAAAGCATGCAAAATGGTGGTGGGCCTGCTTGTCTGCGACTGCGTGCCCCCCTCACTAAGCTTGAGTTAAGCAACATGCATCAAGCTGTTTTAATGACCGATGATTTATTCAATACGCTTGAAGCTTTAATCATGAAGCATTATCGCACTGAATTAACCCCGCATGATTTAGCTGATCCAATACTCGTTGATGAAGCATTTGCAGCATATGATGCAATCATTGGGGCACTTCATTTATAATAGACAGTCACTGCCTATAGTCTTTTTTAGCAAAATGGCATCGTAACTGATGCTGAAATGGTCGATTATGACTGAGAAGAAAAGACAATCATTATTTCCTACGCATAACCTCATGCCTACCTCGTGTGAGTCAAAACAACCGATGCATAACAATGCATATTAGTGAGTGCGAGCCGTTGCACGCGGCAACATCACCCAATATTGACCCTTGTTTTTCATGCGCCCTGCGATTTCACCTGCGGCTTCACCGTTACCCCAAAACACATCACCACGAACAGGACCCTTAATTGCGCCACCTGTGTCTTGCGCAATAAACAAACGCTCTAACGGGACTTGTTTATCCGTCTCATATCGGGTTGTATTCAACCAAACTGGCGCACCGAGTGGTACATAGGCTCTGTCTACTGCAAGCGAATAACCCGGCGTTAAAAATACCCCTTGTGCGCCACGTGCCTCGGCCTTCTGTTGTTTTTCAAAAAATATAAATGACTTGTTTTGGTTAACTACATCTAATATTTCATCAGGATGCGCTTTGAAATGTGCTCTGATATTTTTCATGGAGGCTGTATCGGTGCTCAAGACGCCTTGCTGAATTAAAACATTTGCAATCGAGGTATATGCTGCACCATTTTGACCCGCATAACCAATAAAAATTTTAGAGCCGTCGGTTAGTTGGATAATACCTGAGCCTTGAATTTCTAAATATAAACGGTCTATTTGATCTTCTAGCCACACAAGAACAGGCGCAAAATTTTCAATCGCACCTCGATTAATTTCTTCACGTGTATGAAATGGATACACTTGATGGCCTTCAACACGTCCAACCACTTTTCTATCCGGTGCATCATTATCAAATGTACTTAATCTAAAAGTAACCCAATTACGCGGTAAACCATAAATAGGCACGGTATATAAATCTGTTTTTTTCAAACTACCGGTCACAACAGGAACATAATAGCCCGTAAATAAGCCTTCAATTGGATCTTTTTTATAAAATTCACCGGGGTTAAACCATGCTTCAAAAAAAGCTTTTATATCTGTATTTGAGGGGTTAGCAAGTTTCTTTGCTGCACGACACGCAGGGTACCAGTCTTTTGCTTTGAGCGAAAAAAATTCGCTACCTACTTTTTTATCTTCAGGTTGCCTTAAAAAAACATCGCAAGACACTTTAAATGTGTCAAGCGATGTTTTTAAATCCGCTTTATCCCAACCCGGTAAAGCACTAAAAGACTCTGATTGTTTCCAGGTTATTCTAGGTTCTTTTTTTTTTGCTCTTCTGATGGCTCTATCGGCGTCTCAACAGAGGGTTCAGTTAATTTCTTTGCTGCTACTTCAACTGCAGGCTCTGAAGGCGCCGGTCTATCTTGAAATTTTAAAACCCAAATAGAGGCAAACACAATCATTAAAATGACAAATAATAAACGCATGATATGTACTTTTTTCATTGTTTCATCCCAGTAAAGTCATCATTTTGGCAGTAAATGATGGTCTTAAATAAAAGCCCCGAGGCAACGTCAACACTTTTTTCCCTGCTTCATCAAAACCGTAACATAATGAGCGCGCATTTGCAGCCTTTGGTCGCACTTGTAAATAAGTGCCTATACGCGCATCAACATCAGCGAGTTTACCACGCCCCAACATAAAGCTTAAATCAGACCAGTCTTTTTCAAGTATTTTTTTATCAATTAGATCAGCAGACCATAAAATCCCTTGCCCAATACGCCGATGAGGAAAATCAATGTGCTTATCTCCTTCAACAGGTAACCAAAGCACACGCTTTAATTTTGAGTAGCATTGCGACGTCTCCCATACTTCGTTATGAATATTTAACAAATCAATACTCGTCACAAAAGTCGATTCCAATGGTTTGCCTTGTGCACCAATAGGCAAAGTCTTTAACTCTATTCCCAAATGATGAAAATCAGGTTTTGCTGCATTCCCTGCTGTTGTACCCAGTGCGCGCTCAATCAGCCCACCTACCCATCCTTTTCGTTTGAGTGGTTCTGTCGGCACTGCCATTAAAAATTGTTTTGCAAGCGCTGCAAAACTTAAGCCTTCGATGTCACGACAACGAGCTAACAGTTCAGCCTCACTTGTCGGAGGAGGTTTTAAAATCATCTTCATCTTTTAATTCATCTTTTTTATCTGTATCTTTTTCTACTTCAATGCGAAAAGGTGGAATAGGTGCCTGAATGCCTGCCGCTTTAAACTGCGCCATGATTGCCAGTAAAACATCAGAACGTACGGCAATACGTGGATTAAATTGAATATTAATAAAATAACGTACTTCAAACTCAATCAGTGCATCATCTATATGTTTTAAAAATACCTGACAAGGTGGTTCTTTTAAAACTTCCGGAATAATATCCAGTACGTCAAAAATCAACTGACGAATTAAAGCCGGATCATCCGAGCGATTCACTTTAATCGGCACAACCGTTCGAACCACACCATCTTGATGCGTCCAATTCGTTACAGGTTTGTTAAATGTTTCTGCGTTAGGTATTAACACATCCATATGATCCCACGATGAAACACGCATCGAGCGAATACCTATATGCGCAACACGCCCCTCATACTCACCTAATGTAATTAAGTCACCTTCTCTCACTGGGCGCTCGATTAATAGCATTAAGCCACCCACAATATTGCTCGCAAAGTCTCGTAAACCAAACCCCATACCGACAGCAAGTCCACCGAGAACGATACCCATACCACTTAAATCAACACCGAGCACACGTAAAAAACAAAAAGCCCCTAATAAAATAATGGAATACTGTGTAAAAACAGATACGCTGTTTCGAATAGCAGCATCAACGACTCTACGATACAGCCAGCGATAACAAAATTCTCGTGTCCACTTCGACAACCAAATCAAAACCAACAACAACACTATCGCTTCAATCATACTGAATAAGGTAATATGTACATCAGAGCCACTAAAAATATGATGGTTGCCTATCACATAAATACGTGTCAATACTGAAGATTCTAAATTATCTTTGAACCCACTCAAAACAACCAAAACCCCTAAAAGTAACAGGCCAAAATGAAGCCATTTTTCAAGTGGCTTCAGAATAGCCTCAACCCATAACCAACCATTATGAAGTTTAGAAACCATTCGTTCTGAGAGTAAATCTAGAAAATCTGTCAGTAACTCACGTAATAAAACATAAGCCGTTAAAACCAGTAAAAAATAAGCCTGATAACGCGCTAAGATCCAAGCAAAATGAATATAACCCAATAAGCCAATCACGGCGGTTGTTAACAAAATAATAGGAATCAAAAAACTTAAAAATGTGAGCAAGTGCCTAAATGGGCGTTTATTTGAGCGCAACCATAAACGAAACAGTGCAGTAAAAGTATCCCGACTTTTCCAAAGCACCCATGCAATCGCCAAAATAAAGAGCATGAACAAACGATTAAAAACATCCTGTAACACAAAAGAAAGCGGCAGTTCTTGCCCTAAAATCATCAGTGCTGTTACCCAGCCACCCATTAAAAACAGCCACTTAAATCGATAATATAAAGTCATTTCATGTTGAGGTACATCACTCACACGTTCTAATAATGCGAGCTGTGCAATGCCTTTTAACTGTCGATAGACAAGCCAAATCAATAACAAATGAAATAATAATTGAAATTGAACAAACATCACTTGGTTTAACA
>JAALKW010000013.1:0-8421 GCA_011087865.1 Legionellaceae bacterium | reverse complement strand
GCCTGTTTTCCTTTTTTTTCTGTATCAGAATATAATATATTTTTTTCAGCTTTCAATCTGTCTTGCATACGGACCAAATCTGCTTGAATAAGGCCCAGTTGGACATCTGAACGCGTATAAATATCTAGAATCGACTCAAGCGCCTTCACCTCCTGCGTTTTCGTTGTAAACTGATAGTCTGCCTCAGCTAGCGCCATACCCCATTGCGCGAGTCTTATTTGGCTATCGATTAATAAAATTTCTTGGTTATTTAAAAAAAGCGTCCCTTCATCCAAAAGCCCTTTGTTTTCAGGGTGCAAATCAGATTTTTTGTGTTGTTCAAGTGCAATATTTTTTTCATATAATTTTGCTTTAATTTGCTCTAAATCAGTAATACTTGATTTTTTGTTTGAAATAACTTGTGATTTTTTTTTCTCAGCCTCCCATAAAATAAGCCGATGTTCATGGTGATACAATATTTTTTGATACTGATAGGCCAGTGTTAAATTCGCTTCAATTAAATCAATCGCTTTATCATTGATTTGAATCAATGCATGCACTTGATTGACAGATTCTTGAATCATTAAAGCTTCTGACGAGCTCGCAAATGATTGCTTGAATTTTTTTAACCGTAATTTAAGATCGTAATGCTTCTTTTTTTGACTATCTGAAAATGCATTGAGTGTTTCAATTTTAGCTGTAATTAAAGCCAGTTGCTTGCTAACCCACGCTTTTTGCTGGGGCAATGTCGCGCTGGTAATCGGTTCTGAAAACGAGCGTAAATAACTATTGGTAACGGTTAAATTGACTTTTTCTGCGGCGAGATATTCAATCAGTTTACTGGGTGTTGTCTCTTTTAAAGCTGCAGAAGGTAAACTCCAAATTAAAAATATGCCCATCAAACCAAGCTTCAGAAACAAAAAAAACGGGTGTTTTTTGCTCATATTAAACCCTATTTAGACTTGTTTAGCGTTATTTAACGGATTTTTTTGACTGCATCACACCAAGTGAGATAACTAACTTTAACGCATCATCAATGCTCATGGAAAGCGATTTCGCCGAAGATTTTTCAATCATCATTAAAAACCCAGAGGTTGGGTTAGGTGTTGTCGGTACAAACACAGACAACATTTCTTTTCCTGTGTGTTCAGAGACTTCAGGATTTGCAGCCCCTGTTTGAAATGCAATGGTCCAAAGGCCTTTGCGTGGGTATTCTATTAATAAAACTTTTCGGAATGCTTGGCTGTTACTAGAAAAAACCGTTTCCATCACTTGTTTGGTGGCACTGTAAATAGAGCGGACCAAGGGAATTCTATCTAATACCGCTTCGCTCCAGCGCATCAAGCGCTGCCCCAAAAAGTTAGTGGCTATTAATCCTGTGACAAATAACAAAGCCAACGATAAAACCACACCAAATCCTGGAATATGAAACCCAAACAATTGTTCTGGTTGATAAGCATCGGGCAACAAAGCCATGGACTGGTCTAGTAAATCAACAATAAAACGCACCACCACGAGCGTGACAATCACAGGTAACCAAACAACAAGCCCTGCCAGTAAATGACTGCGTATTGATTTGCTTTTCAAGCTTTACTCCCTGAAGTATTTGCTTTTTTATCTATTTTTTTAGGTGTTTTATTAGGTTTTTTATTATCTAATTTTTTATCTGCTGCTTTATCTGCTGGTTTATCTGATGGTTTAGATTTGTCTTTAAAATCAGTTACATACCAGCCCGTACCTTTCAGCTGAAAGCCAGCTGCTGAAACAAGTTTATCTACCTTATCTTGGCCACATTCCGGGCATTTGCTTAAAGGGGCATCACTCATTTTTTGGCGCTTATCAAACGTATAATGACAAGCATTACATTGGTATTCATAAATTGGCATAACAGACTCACAAACAAATAAATAAAAAATAAAAATAATAGCTCGTTTATAGCATAATCAATGGGTTTTCAGCAATATGATAGGCTCAAGTAGCATTAATCAAATACGGTGATCACACGCTTGTATCGCTGCTATTGTGATTTCAGCCAAATCATCAATGACGGCTGTATCTGTTATCAAAGGCGGAAACCAATACAGTGTGTTGCCAAGTGGCCGCAAAAGTGCACCGCGTTTTAATGCAGCCTGTGATACGGCTCGCCCTATCGGCTTATGATTAGACGTGACTAAATCCCCTGCAACCATCCCTCCTAAATATCTAATATTTTTAATTCGCCCAGTCACCGTTGCAACTTGCTCAAAGCTGTTTTTCATATATGCGCCTAATGCTCGGGCTTTTTGATCAATATCAATTTGTTCCATATAATTTAGAGTGGCCAAAGCCGCTGCAACACCGAGTGCATGACTGCTATAAGTATGTGAATGCAAAAAAGGTTCGTCTGGATTATTCTCAAATATTTCATAAATTTTAGCATCAATCAGCACACAGCTTAACGGCATAGTACCGGCTGTTAACGCCTTAGATAAACAAATTAAATCCGGGCTAATACCTGCGTGTTCTGAAGCAAGCATCCGTCCTGTTCGACCAAAGCCTGTCATGATTTCATCGGCAATGAAATAGCAGTTATTTTGCTTGGACCAAATGCTTAAGCGTCTTAAAAAATCGGCACTATAAATTTTCATGCCGCCTGCGCCTTGCATAATAGGCTCAAGTATTATGGCACATACACGTGACTTAATGACTTCTAATTGCGCCTCTATGTCTGGCCATATCGCGCTACAATCAGCCCATAAAGGATCCGTTTCGCCTGACACATAAGGTAAATTTTTCAAAACATGACAGGTCACCCCCGTGCCCTCAAACGGTGATTTATAACACCCGACATCACTCACACTCAGCGTTGCCAATGTCTCACCATGATAAGCATTTGAAAGACAAACAAAATCTGTCCGCTCAGAACAACCACGAAGCTGCATGGCATGCAAAGCCAATTTGAGTGCAATTTCCACGGATGATGAGCCATCACTTGCAAAAAAAACATGTTGCTTTTGAGTAATCTCTGACAACTTTTCGGCGAGCTTAATTTGCGCCGTGTAAGTTGTATTTGCACCAATCACATGTTCGAAACATTCCAGCTGATCTCGAATGGCTTGAATAACAGGCGCAGGTTGATGCCCAAGCGCTTTACACCACCAACTTGAAATCGCATCAATCACAGGACCTTTTTTTGTGTATAAATAACTGCCTTTGGCTGATTCAATCATTAAACGAGGAATGCTCACCTCTGGATTTATTGGTGTACATGGCGCCCAAATATGCGCAGCATCTCTCGCTAGCAAGTCAGATTGATTTAACATAATTAGTTTTAATTCATATTCTAATTGACAATTGAATCGCGAACTTTATCATGGCAGGCATAACATGCAAATATTAAAAGTGAGCCCCTGATGAATCTAGACGCTGTAAGTGCCATTTATACTAAACCTTTTCTTGAGCTCTTATATGAAGCACACACCGTTCATCGCGCACATCAGCCCGCAAATCAAATTCAAATGGCAAAGCTTTTAAGCATAAAAACAGGTGCATGCCCTGAAGATTGTGGCTACTGCAGCCAAAGCGGACACCATAAAACCGATTTAAAAAAAGAAAAACTCATGTGTCTTGATGACATACGAACCGCCGCACAACAAGCCAAAGATGAAGGCGCAACACGTTTTTGCATGGGCGCTGCTTGGCGCTCCCCCCCTGAAAAAGCCATGCCTGAAATTTCAAACATCATTCAAGAAATTAAAGCCATGGGACTTGAAACGTGTATGACGCTTGGCATGCTTTCAGAAGAACAAGCGAAAACGCTTAAAACAGCAGGCCTTGATTTTTATAATCATAATATAGACACCTCACCCAGTTATTACGAAAAAGTGACTTCCACACGGACTTTTTCTGATCGCTTAGACACCCTTCAACACGTAAAAAACGCTGATATTCAAGTCTGTTGTGGTGGCATTTTAGGTATCGGTGAAACACGTGAGGATAGAGTGGAATTTTTACATGCCTTAGTCAATCTTAGTCCTCCCCCTGAAAGCGTACCGATTAATAAACTCGTCCCCATTAAAGGTGCGCCGCTTGGCAACTCACCTGAAGTGGAAGGCTTAGAACTTATCCGTACCATTGCAACAGCACGCATTTTAATGCCTAAAAGCAAAGTCCGTTTGTCTGCTGGCCGAACCAGCATGTCTGATGAACTACAGGCCATGGCTTTTTTTGCAGGAGCTAATTCAATATTTATAGGTGACCAACTCTTAACAGCCCCAAATCCAGAACACACGACCGATCAAACACTTTTTGAAAAATTAGGCCTTTATGCTGAAAGCGAAGCTTAAGGCTTATACGGCGGCGCTTGATGCAAGTCACTTAAAGCGCTCGCCAAAGCTGACTCAACCGAATGCCCTAAATTTTAGTAGCAACGATTATTTAGGCTTAACCCAAAATAAGAACCTGCAAGCCGAATATCAAACCGGTTTCAAAAAATATCCAATAGGCAGCACAGGCTCTATGCTGGTTTCGGGATATCATGAAACACACTTAGCCCTTGAAACAGCTTTTACAGAGGCGCTAGCAGTAGATGCTGCCCTGCTGTTTCCTTCAGGCTTTGCCGCTAATTTAAGCATCATGCAGTTGCTCGCGAAGCTTGATATACATGCATGCATAGATAAAGCCATACATGCTTCTTTTTATGATGGTTTAAAGCTCAGTGGTGGAGCATATACACGGTTTAGATTAACCCCTCAAATAACACCCGACCTAAAAGATACCGTGATCATCACCGAAAGTATTTTTAGCATGAGTGGTCAAGCACCAAACCTTGCCGAGCTCGCAAAAAAATATCCATCAACACCACTCATTATTGATGAAGCACATGCTTTTGGCATACTTGGGCCGGAGGGCCTCGGCAGTGTTGCAGCGCATCAACTCACACAAGCAGAGGTGCCTCTTCGTGTGATTCCTTTGGGTAAAGCGCTTGGTGCATCTGGTGCGGTGGTTGCTGGTGATAAAGATTGGATAACGGCACTTTTACAAACAGCAAGACCTCTGATTTACTCAACAGCCATGAGCCCTGCTATGGCTTATGGGATGCTAAAAGCCTTTCAGCAATTAAAACGTGCGCATGCAGCACGTGATACGCTACAAAAAAATATCCAGCTATTTAAGCAACATATTCAGCGCTCGCCTTTGATATGGCAAGACTCGAATACGCCCATTCAACAATTAAAACTAGGGTGTCCCCAAAAAGCCGTCTCGTATATGCATGCACTGGCGAAAAAAAACATTATTTGTGTTGCCATGCGCGAGCCAACTGTCAGGCGCATAGACACAGGCTTACGTATTGTCTTAAATAGCGAGCACACTGAAAATCAGATTCGCTATTTATTTAAGAGCCTGCATCAATGCTAAAAATTATCAAACCAACATCCAATAGTGGACAAGCTTTATTATTATTACATGGCTGGGGATTTGATCATCAAATATGGTCTTCTTTTTTGCCTCAATTAAATACAATATATCAAGTGTATCAAATTGATTTACCGGGATTCGGTGAAACGCCATGTATGCCATGGGATATATTTCAATCTAAATTATGCCAACAACTTCCAGATGAAGTTATTTTATGTGGTTGGTCTATGGGGGGCTTAATTGCAACGCGGCTGGCATTAGAACACCCCGAGCGCTTTTCGCATTTAATTAATATGGCGTCATCACCCTGTTTTGTTGCTACAAACCATTGGCCTGGCATTACATTAAAACAGCTTGATTTTTTTTATCAACAACTTCAAAGCAATCCAGAGCATATGCTGACTGATTTTGTTCGTTTACAACAACCTAAAGTATTTCAAGACAAGCTTCAGCTTCCAAAGCAAATGAATCTAGAAGGCCTTAAAAATGGCTTGGATATCCTTAAAAATTGGAATTTTAATGATAAGCTTCATCAGCTCAAATGCCCTACGGCTTATCTATTGGGTCGACTGGATAGAATTGTTCCTGCGAGTACTATTACAGCCTTACAAACACATTATCCCAAATTTCAGTCTCAACTCATTTCCAAAGCAGGCCACATGCCTTTTTTGAGTCATCCAGATATTTGTTTGGATTTTATTATCGAACATACAAAGGATTATTAATATGCAACGTTATTTTATTATTGGAACAGATACAGGGTGTGGTAAAACTTACGTCACCTGCAAACTCCTAAAGCGTTTTAACCAAGCCGTGGCAATAAAGCCTATCGAAAGTGGTGGTACAGCCGATGCTGATTTACTTGCAACACATCAACCTGATTATACTAATCCACTGTCGCTGTATCAATTTGCCCCCCCTATCTCCCCGCATCTTGCAGCTGCCGAGGCGAAGCAAGAGATTACATTTGATGCTTTAGATAATTTTTGTAACCCACAAAATTTTACTGATTATCAAACGGTGTTGATTGAAACAACTGGCGGCCTGATGTGCCCACTTAACCACACACAAACCTGGCTTGATTACTTAGCGTATCAAAAAGCACCGGTTATTTTTATTGTAGGCATGCGGCTTGGTTGTTTAAACCATGCCTTTCTCACCGCACATGCACTTCAAACGCATGATATTCCTTGTGCGGGTTGGATAGCTAATCTATGCACGCCAAACATGGCATATCTTCAAGACAATATTCAAACACTCAAAACAAAGCTGCCTTATGAACACTTAGACACAATTGCCTTTTCTGAAATTAATACAGGAAAACGAACAGATGAAGAACGGATTCACTCTGATTGAAATGTTATGCGTGCTTGGCCTCATCGGCTTACTCACGACCTTTGCATACCCAAGCTATACAAAGCATCTCCTACATGCCAAGCAAATCGATGGCAGAAGCGCCTTATTGGATTTAGCCGCTCGCCTTGAGCAGTATCATCAACAAGCAGGGACCTATCAAACCGCCACCCTCGGTACGGGTAAAATCACCGATCTCTTAAGCCTCCGAGATTCACCGGGTGGCTGGTATGAACTTCAAATCACAGAAGCAACTGAGCACTATTATGCTTTAGAGGCTACCCCAAAAAGTATCAAAGAAAAACTACCACGTTTGATGCTTGATGCAAATGGGTATGAAGAAAAAATTTAATCTTTTTGTTTCTTATAAAGTCAAATTTGAAACTTTTTTGTTTTTCTTGTAGAATAAGCAGCTAATTTTTACAAACAGGTTGTACTTTTGAAGGTTAAAACGCTCTTAGCAGGCTGCTACTTTGTCTTACTGTCCTTGACTCCTTTTAGCCTACAAGCAACCACATACCGGACTACACCAACGGTATGGGATGTTTTACGTAAACAATTTAAATTAGATCATAACGTCAACCGCCAAGAAGTACAGACACAACTCAAATGGCTTGTGCGACACCCTGACTACCTCAAACGATTCGCACAGTCAGAACCTTACATGTATCACATTTTATCCGAAGTTAAAAAACGTAACTTACCCGGTGAAATTGCGCTGGTTCCTATAATTGAAAGCGCTTACGATCCTTTTGCTTATTCACATGCAGGGGCTGCGGGATTATGGCAAATCATGCCTGAAACTGGTACCGATTTCGGATTAAAAAACGACTGGTGGACTGAGCCACGACGTAGTATTACCCCTTCAACAGATGCAGCACTGAAATACTATGCCTATTTAAGTAAATTTTTTAGTGGCAATTGGTTACTCGCCTTTGCAGCCTATGACTCAGGTGAAGGCAACGTTGCACGTGCTGTTCGACGCACAGGTCACTCAAAAAACAATGCCTCCTTTTGGAATTTAAGACTGCCACAAGAAACAAAAACATATGTCCCTCGCTTGCTCGCACTGGCTGAAATCATCCAACATCCGAGTCGTTACCATGTTGTACTGCCTAATTTGCCTTATCAACCTTATTTTGAGGAGGTTGATATTGGTCAACAAATTAATTTAAGCCATGCTGCGAAATTAGCCGACATGTCTTATCAAGAATTTATACAACTCAACCCAGGTTATAACCGCTGGGCAACTGCCCCCTATGCGCCTTATAAATTACTTTTGCCTATCAATCGCTCCAAAAAATTTCTAAAAAGCCTTGTGAAGCTGCCAGAAAACGAACGTCAAGGTTGGTCTCGCTATAAAGTACGTACAGGAGAAACTTTAAGTGAACTTGCACAAGAGCATCGCACAACCACCGAAATGATTAAAAACTTTAATCATTTGAAATCCGATCTACTTCAAACAGATCAATATGTGTTACTGCCAAATCCTGTATATACCACACAAGCAAATAAAACAACGCTCTCTATTCCTGAGCCCAGTATGCCAGAAAAAAACGCCTACAAAGTGATTCATATCGTCCAAAAAAATGATACGTTTGAAACACCTCATCAAAAATCAGGCACCCCCGAAACAGCCGTCCGGGGGGGGGGGGGGGGGGGGGGGGGGGGGGGGGGGGGGGGGGGGGGGGG
>JAALKW010000003.1:21757-75784 GCA_011087865.1 Legionellaceae bacterium | reverse complement strand
GTGTTTCACCATGTGAAAGTCGGTCATCGCCAGGATTTTATTTTAAAGCAGCTTAAATTAATTTAAATATTAACTTAAGCTGCTTTTTTTTGAACAAAAAACAATATCAACTATACTTACTGATACAGCAATAAAAAATCAGGAAATAAGATATGAACGTAATATTTAAGTTATTTATATCACTTAGGCTATTTATTGCATTTTCTGCCTTTAGTTTAATTAGCTTAAGTTTGCATGCTGATCTCGATGATTATATTATTAAACCATCAGAAAGATCTGATCTCACTGTGAAAGCATCGGATAAAGCGGATCTAAACGTTAAGGCATCAGATAAAGCTGATTGGGTAGTCAAGCCATCAGGCAAAGATGATTTAACGGTTAAAGAGTCAGATAAAGCTGATTGGATAGTCAAGCCACTTCGATAGCTCTGCCTAGAGCACAAGCATACCGTCTACGTGCTAGAGTGAAGCTATCGCGCTATACTGTTAACACATCTGATTTAAATCAAGTAAGTTAACTATGCACAGAATGCGATTTTATTTTTTATTGATATCTCTCAGTATTTTAAGTCTTGGTGCATGTGATACCAAGACAAACCATTCAGCACAGGGCTACGCTGAGTCAGAAGATTTATATTTAACTTCGCCTTATGCAGGTACTTTGCGTAAGCTACCCGTTTCACGTGGTATGCCAGTTAAAAAAAGCGCCTTAATTTACCAACTGGACTCAAATCCCGAGTCATTACAAATCTTAGAAGCGGAAGGCGTGCTGGCACAAGAAAAAGCCGTATTAGAGGATTTAAAAAGCCCCAAGCGACAACCTGAAATCGGTGTGGCGACTGAGCAAGTGAATCAAGTCAATTCAAAGCTTAGCTTAGCGAAACTTCGGATGAAACGCTTTCGTGAGCTGTATGTAAAAAAAGCAGGAAATCTCGATGAATCAGATGCTGCAATCTATCGATTTAAAGAACTAGAAGCTTTAAAAAAGCAACGAGAATATGAGCTTGAACTAACACACCTCGGCGCACGAAAAGGTCAAATTTTTGCCCAAGCTGCAAAAATTAATGCGGTGCTTGCAAAAAAAGAGTTTTATCAGTGGCAGTTAGCACAAAAATCAAGATATGCCCCGGCTGCAGGGATTATCACAGATACTTATTTTGTTGAAGGCGAGTGGGTGCCTGCGGGTCAATCCATTGCTGCTATTCAAATCCCTCAATATATTTGGATTGATTTTTTTATACCGGCGAGATTATTATCTAAAATTCACAGAGGCCAAACCGTCAAACTAACCTGTGCCGGATGCGCATCGACTGAAGGAAAAATTGCTTATATTGCGCCGGAGGCAGAATATGCACCACCGCTTGTGTATAGTCGGGACAATCAAGATAAACTTGTTTTTCGTATTAGAGCAAAACCTTCAAATCCATTGCTTTATAAACCCGGGCAACCTGTCACGGTGAGTGGATTTTAACATGCAAAATAATCTAATTATTGATGTAAAGCATTTAAATAAAGCTTTTAACCAGCAAGTGGCGGTGCGTGATTTAGATTTACAAGTTAAATCAGGCGAAGTATTTGGTTTTTTAGGTCCAAACGGTAGTGGGAAAACGACAACGATACGCATGTTATGTGGTTTGCTCACACCCGATTCAGGAACAGGGACATGCCTTGGTTATGATATATTAAAAGCATCTAGAAACATCAAACAACACGTTGGCTATATGACGCAAAAATATAGCTTTTATACAGATCTAAGCGTAGAAGAAAATTTACGATTTATTGCGCAAGTGTATGGCGTTCAGCATCCTAAAAAAGGGGTAGCCCGCGTGTTAGAGCAAATCAGGTTAGTAGAGCGCCGCGCTCAATTAACAGGTGAGTTATCTGGTGGCTGGAAGCAACGTGTCGCATTGGCTGCATGTTTATTGCATGAACCGGCTTTATTATTATTAGATGAACCCACAGCAGGCATTGATCCCATTGCACGGCGTGAGTTTTGGGATACCATTCATGAGCTGAGTGAACAAGGTGTGACAACGTTAATGGCAACGCATTATATGGATGAAGCCGAGCGTTGCACGCGGCTTGCATATCTGGCCTATGGTGATTTAATTATTACTGGTACCGTAGATGATGTGATTAAAGCCACACATTTAAATACCTGGGAAATCAAAGGCAATGTGACAACGGCATTGCTGAAAATCATCAAACAAATAGACGGCATTCAGCAAGCAGCTTTATTTGGACGATGTATCCATGTTTCAGGATTAGATAAAAATTTAATTGAGTCAGGGCTAAAAGCGCTGAAACAAACGCAAAACATCAGTTGGTCTTTAATTAATCCAACGCTTGAAGATGCATTTATTCGCTTGGTTGAACAGTCAGGGGGAGAGTTAGCGTGAGTGTTGCGTGGATAGGGCGTTTAAAAGCTGTGATGGGCAAAGAATTTATTCAAATGCGTAGAGACAGAGCCACTTTTGGGATGATGGTGGGCATTCCATTGATACAGCTGATTTTATTCGGTTATGCGATTAACATGAATCCGCGTCATTTGCCAACCGCTATTGTTGGCGATACGCAAAGTATCTTTGCGAGACGTATTTTAACCAGCATGGAGCAATCCAGTTATTTTCGTTTTATTGCACCATCTGTCACAGAGCAAAAAGCCTCGGATTTATTTAAAACCGCACAAGTACAATTTATTGTAAATTTTCCACCTGATTTTTCGAGAGACTTAGTGCGTGGGTTGCGTCCTGCTGTGCTTTTAGAAGTTGATGCAACCGATCCTGCCGCAACGACGCGTGCAGTCGATGTATTTAAAAGTTTGCCGAGGCACGCGCTTAACTTAGAATTAGATGGTAATTTAAGCCATTTAAAGCCAAAGCCATCATCTTATCAAGCCTTAGTTCATTCAGTTTATAATCCATTGGCGATTACTGCATATAATATTGTTCCGGGATTATTGGGTGTGGTGTTAACCATGAGCCTGGTCATTGTGACAGCCCTTGCGATTACACGAGAGTATGAACGGGGTACCATGGAGAATTTACTGGCAACACCGCTTAAGCCGTTAGAAGTGATGATTGGAAAGATTCTACCTTATATTTTAGTGGGTTATGTGCAAGTGCTTTTAATTTTGGGATTTGCCAAATATTTATTTAATGTTCCAATGGAAGGCAATGTGTTATTATTACTGCTACTTTGTTTGCCATTTATAGCAGCAAATTTAGCGATGGGGCTTACTTTTTCGACTCTTGCGAGCAATCAGTTGCAAGCAGTTCAAAGTGCAATGTTTTTCTTTTTACCCTCGCTTTTGCTATCTGGTTTTATGTTTCCCTTTCGAGGCATGCCAGAGTGGGCACAGCTATTAGGTAACATGCTGCCATTGACACATTTTTTGGTGATTGTGCGGGGTATTTTATTGAAAGGCAGTGGATTTTTAGATGTATGGCGTGAATTAATACCTATTTTAGGCTTTATGTTCGTCGTGATGTTTGTGGGTGTAAAACGTTATCGCCAAACTTTAGATTAGTACTTAAATTAGCACTTAAATTATTACTTAGATTGAGTGATTGGCTTGATTAGATGAGAGGCAGCATATGCAAGATTTTAAAAATAAACGCGTTTTACTCGGTGTTTGTGGTGGCATAGCGGCATATAAAATAGCATATTTAGTGCGTGAGCTGACGCAGCTTGGCGCTGAAGTACAAGTGGTGATGACCGATTCGGCGCAAGCATTTATGACCCCGATGACATTGCAAGCTTTAAGCGGGCGTACCGTTCGAACGGATTTATTTGATGCCGCTGCGGAACAGGCCATGGGGCATATCGAGCTTGCGCGCTGGGCTGATTATTGTGTGATAGCACCAGCAACAGCAAATACGATTGCAAAGCTTGCACAGGGTATCGCTGATGATTTGCTCTCTACGCTGGCTTTGGTTTTAAAAATACCATTGGTAATTTGTCCTGCGATGAATCAAAGCATGTGGCATCATGAAGCCACGCAAGCCAATATTAATGTATTGCGGACACGAGGTGCTTTAATCATTGGGCCGAGCTGTGGTGTGCAGGCTTGTGGTGATGAAGGCTTTGGCCGTATGGTCGAGATATCTAGTATTATTAATGCGCTTCGTGTGCAAGATACACATCAATTATTATTAGGCCAAAAAGTATTAATTACAGCAGGGCCTACACGAGAAGCGATTGATCCCGTACGCTATTTAAGCAATCAAAGCTCAGGAAAAATGGGGTATGCACTGGCGGAGGCCGCTCAGATTGCAGGGGCTGATGTGACATTGATTAGCGGCCCATCAGCATGCACAGCACCGGAAGGTGTAAACTTTATATCAGTCACTTCAGCAAAAGCAATGCATCAAGCCGTTATGGCAGCACTAGCACCAGGGATGATTTTTATTGGTGCAGCAGCCGTATCTGATTATTCACCAGATACAGCATCAGCACGCAAAATAAAAAAACAAACCCAAGAAGATTTAGTGCTGCGCTTAAAGCAAAACTCAGATATCTTGGCTGATGTTGCACGCAGTCAAAAAGCACGATTTGTGATGGGGTTTGCAGCGGAAACAAATGATGTCATTGCGCATGCACGGGTTAAGTTGGAAAAAAAGAAGCTAGACTGCATTGTTGCCAACAAAGTTGGTCAAGGCCTAGGATTTGATGCAGATGAACATGAACTCACCGTTTTAACGCAATCGACAGAATTAAAACTCGCAAAAACACATAAAATGCGTTTGGCGGGGCAACTGGTTGCATTTCTTGCGTCAAGCTTGCAGAATAGCGAACATGTTTGTTTTTCAAAAAATAATACTCATGAAGCCAGAAATAACACCAGAAATAACACCAGAGATAAAGCCTGAAATTCAATTAAAAGTATTGGATGATCGAATTGGAAAAAGCATTGATTTTCCGAGTTATGCAACACCTGGTTCTGCAGGGCTTGATTTACGCGTGTGTATCGATGCGCCACTGCAAGTGGCGGGTGGTGAGACTGTTTTGTTGCCAACAGGGCTTTCGATTTATATTGCCAATCCTCATTTAGCTGCTGTAATTTTACCGCGTTCAGGTCTTGGCCATAAGCATGGTATTGTGCTCGGTAATTTGGTGGGCTTAATTGACTCAGATTACCAAGGTGAGCTGAAAGTGTCTTGCTGGAATAGAAATCAAGAGCATTTTACGATTGAGCCTGGTGATAGAATTGCACAGTTAGTGTTTATGCCGGTGGTACAGCCTTGTTTTAAAGTCGTAGATAAGTTTGATGAAAGCGATCGAGGGGAAGGTGGCTTTGGTAGTTCAGGGAGACATTAAAACATGCTTGATACAATGACCAGCGTTTATGAGCGATGTGAAATTCCAGCCACTGTTTTTCGTGCATATGATGTGCGAGGTGTTATTGGTGAGCAGCTTAATCAACATGCTTTTTATACGATAGCGCAAGCAATAGCGTGTGAACTGAAAACACTTGATAGAACGCAAATTTGTCTTGCACGTGATGCACGGTTAAGTAGCCCTGAGCTTGCCAGCGCTTTAAAACAAGGCTTGTTAGACAGTGGTATTGATGTGTTTGATTTGGGCGAAGTGTCAACCCCGATTATGTATTATGCAACAAAAACCATAGGGGTTGATAGTGGTTTAATGGTAACCGGCAGCCATAATCCTGCAAATTATAACGGGATTAAAATGGTCTTAGCGGGTAAGACTTTGGTGGAAGCAGATATTTTAGCGCTTTATCAACGCGTGTTATCAAAAGAAGTGATATTAGGTGAAGGCAAAGATAAATTATTGCCTCTAACAGCAGATTATATGGCACGTATTGTTAATGATATTAGCATTGAACGTTCACTTCGTGTGGTGGTTGATTGCGGCAATGGGGTGGCAGGAAAATTTATTCCCGATGTATTGCGGCAATTGGGTTGTGATGTGATTGAGCTGTATTGTGATGTGGATGGTAGTTTTCCGAATCATCATCCTGATCCTACGGTACTTGAAAACTTAGAAGATTTAATTACCCAAGTGACAGAGCATCAGGCGGATATTGGATTGGCTTTTGATGGCGATGCAGATCGATTAGGTGTGGTCACTAATAAAGGGGAAGTGATTTGGCCCGATCGCTTAATGATGCTTTATGCTCAGCATGTATTAAAAGCGGTGCCAGGTTCAACGATTGTTTATGATGTCAAATGCTCAAGTCATTTAGATCCCGTTATTCGTCAAGCAGGTGGGTTGCCAAACATGTGTCCAACAGGGCATTCAATTGTCAAAGGCATCATGAAAGAAACACAAGCTGCACTAGCCGGTGAGATGAGCGGCCATATTTTCTTTGGACATCGGTGGTATGGTTTTGATGATGCGCTATATAGCGCCTGTCGATTGCTTGAAATTTTAGGTGCATCACAGCAAGCCGCCAGTGAATTATTTAATATGATTCCTAATAGCGTGAATACCCCCGAGCTTAAAATTTATATTTCAGATGATAAAAAATTCAAATTTATGCGTGAATTTATTAACAAAGCGCAATTTGAGCAGGCAGAAAAAATTCTAATTGATGGCTTGAGAGTAGAGTTTCCAAGTGGGTGGGGGCTTGTGCGTGCCTCGAATACCACCCCTTGTTTGGTGGCGCGATTTGAAGCCGATAGCCAGGAAAAATTAGATGAAATACAAATGCTTTTTAGAAATGCTCTGCATGCTGAGGATGAAAGCTTAGATATTCCGTTTTAATTCATTCAAACTTCAGCTAAGATAAAATATAAACAGTGCTGAACAGGAAAAAACATGTCAGATGAATCCCTTATTCAAGCGATGGAAGCGCAACGTGCTACTTTGATGAATGGTGAGTTTGATGTGCTTTCACCCGTTGAGATTGTTTCAGTGTTATGGTGGAGACAGGCTGATTTTCATCTTTATGTCACAAATCCAGCGTTTGAGGAGCTCTCACCGCCTCAATTTATATTACCTGAACAATTACCTGACTCAGAGCAGTTTGAGTTTGTGTATCCTATTTTAGATTTTGGTCATCAGCTGAGTACATCAAAAGGCGAAGATAGCTATGCGGCGGGTTTTTCCATGTGTAAGCTTTATTTTACGATTGAAAAAATGGTTAAAATTTTAATTGATCGCCTAAAAGACGGTGGCATAGATGAGCAAACCGAAGTTCAAATTGCTTTAGGGGGGCATGAATTTGCGCAACGCAAAGGATTTGAGTCGATTATTAATTTGAAATATAACGTCGTGGTGACCAACTTTGACCCTGGTCTATGGGGTGAAAAATATTTACAAAACGTGAAGCAAATGTCAGAGCAAGGTTATGGTTATCCGCCAGAAGCGCCAAGAGACAGTTATCGGTACCCGAGCACCCCGCGTGTGATGGCCGGATAATTCAAGGGATTGTATGTGGATTGATTTAGGGCCGCTCAAACGCAATCGCGATTTTAGGTATGTGTATACAGGACAGTTTCTTTCTTTTTTTGGCACCATGATGAGCTTGGTTGCCTTGCCTTACCAAATTTATCATATGACACACTCCACCTTGGCTGTTGGTTTATTAGGTGTGGTCGAACTGGTACCACTTTTAATAGCAGCTTTTGTTGGTGGGACCTTGGCTGATGTGTTTGATAGGCGTAAATTATTAATTCGTGCTGAATGCGTTATGGCGATGGGTTGTATTGGTTTGGCCTTGAATGCAGCCAGTACGCATCCTAATGTATGGGTGACCTATTTAATTGCAGCTGCTTTGTCGGGTTTAAGTGGGTTACACAGGCCGTCACTGGATGCTTTAGTGCCAAGGCTTGTCTCTCATGAAGAGATTCAATCGGTTAGTGTGCTTGCAACATTAAAAGGCACCGTGGGTATGATTGGTGGTTCGGCAGTGGCAGGTTTTTTTATTGCAAAGGTCGGGCTCGTTTGGACGTTTCTTTTTGATTTTTTAACCTTTGGTTTGTCGATTATTGCTTTATTCCGCGTCAAAAGCATTGCCCCGCCAGATAATCAAGATAAGCCCAGTTTTAAGAGTGTACGGGTTGCTATTCAATATGCGATGACACGGCAAGAATTAATTGGCACGTATGTGGTTGATTTTGTTGCAATGATTTTTGCCATGCCGAATGCTTTATATCCAGCACTGGCTGTGATTTATGGCGGTACGAAAGTCTTAGGATGGCTTTATGCGGCGCCTGCAGTTGGTGCTTTATTTGTTACCATATTTAGTGGTTGGACAAAAAAAATTAAGCGTCATGGTGCTGCCGTTGCGATTGCTGCTAGTTTTTGGGGTATTTTCATGGCTTCTGTTGGTGTCTCAAATCATATTAGTGCTATTTTATTCTTTTTAATGCTTGCTGGTGCTGCTGATTCAGTTAGCGGTATTTTTAGACTCACGATTTGGAATGAAACAATTCCAGATAGACTACGCGGAAGAATGGCCAGTTTAGAAATGATTAGTTATATGAGTGGGCCGTTACTGGGTAGTGCGCAGGTGGGATTCTTGGCCGCCATGACCAGTATACACGTTGCGATTTTGTTGGGAGGTATATTATGTGTGACGGGCGTCATCATCAGTGTGCTAGTCTTGCCTTTATTTTGGAAGTACCAGGCTATCACTTTGCCTATTAAAGCAGATGCTTAGTTGATAGGGTGTTAATGGTTGGCTTTAAAAAAGCGAGTGAGTTTTTCTTATCATACTATAGTCACGGTGTTCTTCCGCTACCAGCCTTTTTCGTCTGCAGCCGGGTAAGTCTTGCGTATGGTTTCTTTCGTCTGTTTCTTCTTTATTGAGTATTTTTGATGCTTGAATTTGTTGTTGGGCGATACGTATTAGCTCGACATCGTTTTGTAAAGCATCAGATGCGTATTCGATCATTTCAACCTTTTGTGAAACAGCAAAAAGGGCTATTGTTTTGTCTGCTTGTAATCTAGCGGATGCATATGCATATGCAAAGGCAGAAGCGTTTTGATTAATGGCGCTCATTACGAGTTTTGTATCATCTCGTAAGTGATCTGATGCAAATTGAAGTGCAGTGCCATTTTGGTTGACTGCTGCGAATACAGTGCTTCTGTCTGCTTTTAAACGGTCAGATGCATGACGGAGGGCTTCACCTGATTGGCTTACTGCAGTGAGCACAACCACTTCGTCATCTTGAAATTTAGGTGTAGAGAGCAGCAGGAAACCATCAAGGCTGATGGCAAACAGGATGGTTTTTTTGTCTGATTTTAACCTGTCGGATGCAGCGTAAAAAGCATGACGGCTTTGTATGATAGCACTGGTTACCAATTTATCATCATCTTTAAACTGATCAGGCGCATGTTGAAGTGCGGCGCCATCTTGTCTGATTGCGGCTAATACAACCGTTCTATTGAGTTGCATGTCTTTAGATAGGTATTCGAGTGCCTGCCCATTTTGTGTGACTGCGGCAAGTACTATCTTTAGATTGTTTTTTAATGTTTCGTCGATGTATCGAATAACAAGACCATTATATTTGACGGCTTTTAGCATAAAGTGTGCATCTCGTTTTAAAGCAATGGATGCGTATTGGAGTGCGTAGCCATTTGTGATAGCACGTAATATAGTATGCTCATCATTTTTGAGTGCGATGGGCGCGGTATGTAGGTTGTGGGGATTCTCTTGAAATGTTTTTTGGTATGAACCGTAATGACGAAAAAAACTAGCTTGATGGTATATTTCTGGAGGGGGTGTGTCGGGTTCCACGATAGAAGGGATGTTTTTGCATTCCGTCATAGGGGGGCTCGGAACAGAAAAATAGTGATTATAAAGCGCTGCCCATAACGTGTTTCGCATAGAAAATGACAGATGGGCTGATGGGTGTGTTTGGGAGAACAGACAAAGCTCATGCCAATCTAAATATGTAGCAATTGCAAAAAGACAGTCGGCTTTTAAATATATATGTGTTTCTAGCGCTTGATGATGAAAAGAAAGTTTCATGGATTAAATGGCTGTTATAATCAACTAAAAAGCTAATTATTGTACTTTTTTTGTTTATAAAAAACAAGGTGCTCAATCAGTTCCTCTGGTTATGTCAGCACCCTAGTCCATTAAACAAAAAGATTAAAATAAACTCAAAAAGAGTTTTATTTGATTTTTTCTTATCAAAAAATAAATAATGCTTGAAGAACACAACACAAAAGGTCAACTTTTTGTGGGCAGAGTGCTATACTTTACTTTGTTTTGTTTCTAAATTCTGTTTTCAAAAAGGAAAATACTGACTGTGAACCAACAACGACCGGTTAATTTAGACTTGGGAAGCATTAAATTCCCGCCGATGGCGATAGCATCTATTTTGCATCGTATGTCAGGCATTGTTTTGTTTTTATGCTTACCCATAATGCTTTGTTTTTTACAACAATCATTGGCATCTGAAGCCTCATTTTTGCATTTGAAAAATCTTATCATGACTTGTGCGTGGTATAAGCTTTTGATTTGGGCTTTTAGTGCAGCTTGGCTTTATCACTTGCTTGCAGGTGTTCGGCATTTGCTCATGGATATGGGGATGGGTGAAACCGTGGGTGCAGCACGTCGTAGCGCCTGGACAGTGATTGCTTTATCTATTTTAGGAGTTTTGATGATGGGGGCATGTTTATGGTCAGCAGCGTAACCCGCTTAACAGCTGTTTATTTATTAGCGTATTCTATTGTGTGTGTGTCCATGTGGGTGGGGTGCTCTCCTTGGCATTATGCAAACGGGAAGGCCTTGTTCAATATGCCTTGGTTTCAAGTGAGTACCGCATTGGCTTTGTTTGCTATTTTGCTGCATGCCTGGGTTGGGATTTGGACAGTTACAACGGACTATATTAAATCAACAGCACTACGTTTGACGGTTCAAGGTTTGGTACTGCTTGTATTACTGAGTCAGTTAATAGCGGGCTTTATGATGATTTGGGGACAATAACAATGGCATTGGCACGAAAAAATATATTTGATGCAGTGATTATAGGTGCTGGGGGGGCTGGTATGCGCGCGGCGCTTCAGCTGGCAAAATCAGGCCTTAAAGTGGCTTTGCTTTCTAAAGTATTTCCAACACGCTCACATACCGTCTCTGCGCAAGGGGGGATTACCTCTGCACTGGGTAATGCAGATGAGGATGACTGGCGTTGGCATATGTACGATACCGTCAAAGGGGCTGATTATATTGGCGATCAGGACTGCATCGAGTATTTATGCAAAATGGGGCCTGAAGCGGTGTATGAGCTGGAGCATATGGGCCTGCCTTTTTCACGCATGGATAACGGTAAAATTTATCAGCGCCCGTTTGGTGGCCAGTCGAAAAATTTTGGTGGTGAGCAAGCGGCACGAACATGCGCTGCAGCAGATAGAACAGGCCATGCGTTATTACATACTTTATATCAACAAAATATCAAGGCAAAAACGCATGTATTTAGCGAGTGGCTCGCACTTGATTTGGTGCGTGATGCAGATGGACGCGTTGTGGGTACAACCGCGTTATGCATGGAAACAGGCGAGGTTGTTTTTTTTCAGGCGCGAGTTTGCATTTTAGCAACAGGGGGTGCTGGGCGTATTTATCAATCAACCACGAATGCATTAATTAATACAGGTGATGGGTTTGGTATGGCCTTGCGCGCGGGTTTACCCGTGCAAGACATGGAAATGTGGCAGTTTCATCCAACCGGCATTGCAGGTGCGGGAGTATTGGTGACAGAAGGTTGCCGTGGCGAAGGGGGTTATTTAATTAACCAAGAAGGTGAGCGCTTTATGGAGCGTTATGCGCCACATGTAAAAGATTTAGCGTCACGCGATGTTGTTTCACGTGCGATAGCACTTGAACTTCGAGCCGGTAAAGGCTTTGATGTAAACGGTGTGGATTGCGTTAAATTAAAATTAGATCACTTAGGTGCTGATTTAATTAAATCGCGTCTGCCTGGTATTCGAGAATTATCTAAAACTTTTGGGGGCGTTGATCCTATTGTTGACGCGATTCCTGTTGTGCCGACTTGCCATTATAGTATGGGGGGCATCCCAACCAATATCAATGCACAAGTCATCACGCGACATAAAGGCGCTGATGCTGTGGTTGAGGGATTATATGCTGTTGGTGAATGCGCTTGTGTTTCTGTACATGGTGCAAATCGTCTTGGAGGTAATTCATTGCTTGATTTGGTCGTGTTTGGTCGAGCAGCGGGTTTACATGTCGAAGGATTATGGCAAGGAAATCATTTGCCGGACTTAGGCCACGTGAGCGATGATGATATTGATGCTTCTCTTTCGCGTTATATGCGGTGGGAAAATTCACCATCAACCGGCGAGAGTCCTGCGGCTATTCGTGATGCAATGCAGCGCGTTATGCAAGAAGATTTTGGGGTCTTTAGAACCGGTGAAGTCATGGAGGAAGGCATTAAACGCTTGAATGCACTGCGTGAACGGCTTGCTTCTTCTAGTTTATTGGATAAGAGCCAAGTCTTTAATACTGAGCGTATTACGGCATTAGAGCTAGACAATTTAATGGCAACAGCGTGTGCAACGGCGGCCTCTGCTTTAGCACGAACAGAAAGTCGAGGTGCACATAGTCGAGAAGATTATCCAAAACGAGATGATGCGCACTGGATAAAACATACGTTATATCATGAAGCAGGTGATGCCATTGATTATCGTCCTGTCAATCGCTCACCTAAGTATGTTGAGCCGTTTGAGCCTAAAGAACGTGTATATTAAAGAGGATATGTCATGACGGATAGTCGAACTTTAGATTTATCTATATATCGGTATAACCCTGAAACAGATAAAAAACCTTATATGCAGCACTACACGTTGGATGTACCGCTGCAAAATGATCCCATGCTACTGACGTTGCTTGAGCGTCTTAAGGCAGAACAAGATCCAACTTTATCTTTTCGTCGTTCCTGTCGAGAGGGAGTGTGTGGATCGGATGGCATGAATATTAATGGTGCCAATGGACTGGCTTGTGTGACGGCACTGTCGGGTTTAAAAAGCAATCGAATCGTGGTGCGGCCTTTAACGGGTTTTCCTGTGGTTCGTGACTTAATTGTTGACATGACGGCTTTTTATAAGCAATATGAGCGGATTAAACCCTACCTTCAGAATGACACGGCGCCGCCTGCGCGTGAGCGTTTACAGTCTCCTGAAGAAAGATCTAAACTAGATGGTCTTTATGAATGTATTTTGTGTGCGTGTTGTACTAGCTCTTGTCCTTCATCTTGGTGGAATCCGGATAAGTTTGTTGGACCGGCTGGGCTTTTACAGGCGCGTCGTTTTTTAGCGGATAGTCGTGATACTGCGACTGAGGCACGCCTGGAAGGCATGCAAGATCCGTTTAGTGTATTTCGCTGTCGAAGTATTATGAATTGTGCTTCGGTTTGTCCGAAGGGACTCAATCCAACAGAGGCTATTGGAGATATTCGAAAGCAAATGTTGGAAGATGAAACATGATGGCGCTGTTCTTTGGAGAATGTGCTCATGAGTGACACCTTAAAAAAAGCCTGGGAAACCGCCTATTTATCGGGTGGAAGTATGGCCTATGTCGATGGTTTGTATGAAGACTATCTAGATAATCCTGATGCTGTTTCTGCGTCGTGGCAGGCTGTTTTTGAAGCATTGCCTAAAAATAAAAATGGCGATATTGATGTATCGCATCGTGCTTTGCGTGAACATTTTTTAAATCAAGCAAAATATCCTAAAGCCGCTAAAACGGCGATGCTTGCTGCGGGTACAGGCGATGATAAACAAAGACGTGTTGCAGATTTAATTAATGCTTATCGCGCAAATGGTCATTTAGCTGCAAATCTTGATCCGCTTGAAATGCTAGTGCGAGACATGCCGCCTAGCTTGACTTTGAGTTATCATGATTTAAGTGAGTCAGATTTAGAACAGTCATTTTTTGCAGGGAAAAGCTTTTCTAACGAACCGATGCCACTGAAAGCCATTCAAGCCGCATTAAAGCAAACCTACTGTGGCAGTATTGGTATTGAATACATGCATATTGCTTCGACAGAAGAAGTGAGCTGGATTCAGCAAAAATTAGAGTCAACCAACGGGCGTTTGTCTGCTGATGCCAATCAGAAGAAAGAAATTTTGAATGAGCTGATTGCAGCAGAAAGCCTGGAGCGTTATCTCGGTACGCGCTATGTGGGACAAAAACGTTTCTCGCTTGAAGGAGGCGATTCTCTGGTTCCCATGATGAATGAAATCATTCGTGCGGCAGGGAAAGAGTCTGTGCGAGAAGTGATTGTTGGTATGGCTCACCGGGGGCGACTCAATGTTTTAGTGAACGTCTTAGGAAAAGATCCTAAAGCACTCTTTCAGGAGTTTGAAGGCAAGGTAAAGCTTGAGCGGACCGGAGATGTAAAATATCACTTAGGTTTTTCTTCTGATATTGAAACGCGATCAGGTGATACAGTGCATGTCGCACTTGCTTTTAACCCATCGCACCTCGAAATTATTGGTCCTGTGGTTCAAGGCTCAACACGTTCACGTATGCGAAGACGGCATGACTTGCTTGAAAAAAATCAAGTATTGCCTGTTGTGATTCATGGTGATGCTGCCTTTGCCGGACAAGGCGTTGTCATGGAGACGTTTAACTTTTCTCAAGCACGGGGTTATTGCACCGGCGGAACGGTTCATATTGTTATTAATAACCAAATTGGATTTACGACGAGTAATCCTTTGGATGCACGTTCTACTTTGTATTGCACGGATGTTGCCAAAATGGTTCAGGCGCCAGTGATTCATGTGAATGGCGATGATCCAGAAGCGGTTATTTTTGCAACACAAGTTGCATTTGAATTTCGAATGAAATTCAAACGTGATGTTGTGCTTGATTTAGTGTGTTATCGGCGGCATGGGCATAATGAAGCGGATGAGCCATCGGTAACCCAGCCGACGATGTATAAAAAAATAAAGCAATTAAAAACCATCAGAGAAATTTATGCCTCACAATTAATCGCTGCAGGTTTAACTTCTGAAAATAAAGTTAGACAAGCGATGGATGCTTACCGTGATAAATTAGACCGCGGTGAAGCTGTGGTTCAAATAACCCATGCGAACTATCAAGGAAAAATGGCAGTTGATTGGACGCCTTATTTAAATACACCATGGGATGCGCCTGCTGATACCACTGTTTCTTTAAAAACAGTCCGTGAGTTGGCTAAAAAATTACACTTATTACCCAAAGACTTTGAGTTACATCCAGTTGTAAAACGCTTACTCTCTGAGCGAGATAAGATGACATCTGATGAAATAGCCATGAATTGGGGTTATGCCGAAACGATGGCTTATGCCACTTTATTGCATGAAGGTTATGGTGTGCGTTTATCAGGACAAGATTGTGGGCGTGGTACTTTTGCGCATCGGCATGCAGCCTTGCATGATATGAAAACGGGTAATGTGGTTGTGCCGCTAGAAAATGTCGCCTCTAATGCAACCAATTCGGCCCTTGTGATTGATTCTGTTTTGTCAGAAGAAGCAGTCCTTGCCTTTGAATATGGCTATGCGTCATCAGAGCCCCAATATTTGGTGCTTTGGGAGGCGCAGTTTGGTGATTTTGCAAATGGCGCACAAGTGGTGGTTGATCAGTTTATTAGCTCAGGCGAGCAAAAATGGGGTCGTTTAAGTGGCCTTGTGATGCTCTTGCCTCATGGCTACGAAGGACAAGGTCCTGAGCATTCTTCCGCTCGGCTTGAGCGTTATATGCAGCTCTGTGCACAGCAAAATATTCAAGTCTGTGTGCCAACAACGCCATCTCAAATTTTTCATTTATTACGGCGTCAAGTGATAAGAGCTTTTCGTAAGCCATTAATCATCATGACCCCGAAAAGTTTGTTAAGGCATAAACTCGCTGTTTCTCCGCTGTCTGATTTAGAGACGGGTTCATTTCATACGGTTATTCCTGAAATAGATGCCCTTCAACCTGAAGCGGTTGAGCGGGTGGTGTTGTGCTCAGGAAAAGTTTATTATGATCTGTTGCAAGAACGCAGAGAAAAAAAATATCAGCATGTGGCAATTATTCGTCTTGAGCAGCTGTATCCATTTCCTAAGCAGGCACTGAAAGCAGAGCTTGCTAAATATACCAAGGGAAAACAAGTGGTTTGGTGTCAAGAAGAGCCCAAGAATCAAGGTGTTTGGTTTTCATCGCAGCATCATATTATTGGTTGTTTTAATCATAAGCAATCACTTGAGTATGCTGGACGAGGGTTTGCTGCCTCTCCTGCTGTGGGTAGTGCTTACTTACATGCAGAAGAACAAAAAGCATTGGTGGAGCAGGCATTAGTGGGGTAGTTTTGTTTGTTTTTATTAGAATTTAAAAAATAAAAGGTCGAAATCGTGTCAATTGAAGTCAAAGTATCTGTCTTACCTGAGTCGGTCGCTGACGCAACGATTGCGGCGTGGCATAAAAAGCCAGGCGATCACGTTTCTCGCGACGAGAATTTACTTGATCTTGAAACGGATAAAGTTGTGCTGGAAGTGCCAGCACCTGCAGATGGTGTTTTAGAAGCCTGTTTGTTTCAAGTGGGCGATACCGTTGAAACGGGACAACTTTTAGGACAAATTAAAGCAGGTGCTGCGGCACCTGAAGCAAAAGCACCCGAAGCAAAAGCATCTGAAGCTGATGCGCCTTCAACGGGACCGGCCGTTAGACGTTTGCTGGATGAGCATGGTTTGAGTCCTGCTGATATTCAGGGATCAGGCAAAGATGGACGCATTACAAAGCATGATGTAGAAGCTTTCATTGCGTCTGCGCGTGCGGATGGTACGCAAAAATCATCATCATCATCATCATCATCATCATCAGCAGCAGCAGCACCAGCAGCTGTACCTATTGTTGCTGGCATCAGAGAAGAGCGACGTGTTCCGATGTCAAGATTACGTGTTCGTATTGCTGAGCGATTATTGCAAGCGCAGCATGATTCAGCCATGCTCACAACATTTAATGAAGTGAATCTTAAAGCGGTGATGGATTTGCGTGCGGACTATAAACTGGCTTTTGAGAAAAAGCATGGTGTGAAGCTTGGCTTTATGTCGTTTTTCACGCAAGCGGTTGTTCAGTCGTTAAAACGTTTTCCATCGGTGAATGCATCGATTGATGGTGATGATGTTGTCTATCATGGTTATTACGATGTGGGTGTTGCTGTTTCAACGGAGCGCGGTTTGGTGGTTCCTGTGATTCGGGATGCAGATACTTTATCCATGGCTGAAATCGAGCAAACAATCGGTGATTTAGCGGGTCGAGCAAGGGATGGAAAATTAGGCATGGAAGACATGCAAGGTGGTACGTTTACGATTACAAATGGCGGCGTATTTGGTTCGTTGCTATCAACGCCTATTTTGAATCCGCCTCAAGCTGCCATTTTGGGTATGCATAAAATTCAGGATAAACCTGTGGTTGAAGCCGGTGAGATTGTAATACGTCCCATGATGTATTTGGCTTTGTCTTATGACCATCGATTGATTGATGGACGTGAGTCAGTCCAATTCTTGGTGAGCGTGAAAGAATTACTAGAAGATCCATCACGTTTATTATTAGATATTTAATTTTAGCAAACAGTAGAGTTTTAATTATGAATTTACATGAATATCAAGCAAAACAGTTATTCGCACAATATGATTTGCCTGTTCCGAAAGGAGATGTTGCATACACTGTCGATGACGCCTTACAAGTCGCCTCAACGTTATCTACCTCTACATGGGTTGTGAAAGCTCAGGTTCATGCGGGTGGGCGTGGAAAAGCAGGTGGTGTGAAATTGGTTTCGACCGAAGAGGCATTAACGGCATTTACACAAGGCTTATTGGGCCAGCGTTTAGTGACTTATCAGACAGACGCATCAGGGCAGCCTGTGCATGGTGTTCTGGTTGAAGAGACCTGTGATATTGCGCGTGAACTTTATTTAGGTGCTGTGGTTGATAGAGCGAGTCAGCGTGTTGTTTTTATGGCGTCGACCGAAGGAGGCGTGGATATTGAGCAAGTCGCTGAAAAAACGCCTGAAAAAATTATTCAAGTAGAAATGGATCCAATGCTTGGCATCATGCCTTATCAATGTCGTGAGGTTGGATTTGCTTTAGGTCTAACAGGCCCTCAAATACGGCAGCTCACAGAGATGATGACAAAATTGGGTCAGCTTTTTGTGGCATGTGATTTGAGTTTATTAGAAATTAATCCTTTGGTTGTGACTGGCGAAGGTGATTTAATTTGTCTTGATGGTAAAGTGTCGTTAGATGAAAATGCCTTGTATCGTCATTCTGAATTAAAAAGCTTACGAGATACAACACAAGAAGATGACAGAGAAAATCGCGCAAGAGAGTGGGAATTAAATTATATTCCGCTGGATGGCAATATTGGTTGTATGGTCAATGGTGCGGGACTCGCAATGGCTACGATGGATGTGATTAAACTCCATGGTGGAGAGCCTGCTAATTTCTTAGATGTTGGGGGTGGCGCAACAAAAGAGCGTGTGGCCGAAGCATTTAAAATTATTTTATCTGATACACAAGTTAAAGGCGTTTTGGTTAATATTTTTGGTGGCATTGTACGCTGTGATTTGATTGCAGAAGGTATTTTAGCGGCTGTTGCAGAAGTACAGATGACGGTGCCAGTGGTTGTGCGTCTTGAGGGCAACCAGGCAACCAAAGGTGCTGATATTTTAAATCAAAGTAATCTCAATGTCATTGCTGCAGATGGCTTAACTGATGCTGCAGAAAAAATTGTGGCAGCAATTGCAGAATAATTATCTGTTGTGGAGAGAAATTAAAAATGAGTATTTTAGTCGATAAGAGCACGCGTGTTATTTGTCAGGGATTTACAGGTAAACAGGGTACATTTCATTCAGAGCAAGCGATTGAGTATGGTACCAATATGGTCGGTGGTGTGACACCGGGTAAAGGTGGACAAACACATCTTGGCTTGCCTGTATTTAATACGGTGAGAGAAGCGGTTGAAGCAACAGATGCCAATGCGAGTGTGATTTATGTGCCAGCCCCTTTTTGTAAAGACTCTATTCTTGAGGCCGCAGAAGCGGGTATCGAGCTGATTGCATGTATTACCGAAGGCGTGCCGGTTTTAGATATGCTGGAAGTCAAACAGTATTTAGAACAAAATACAATGAGTCGTTTAATTGGACCTAACTGTCCGGGTATTATTACACCTGGTGCTTGTAAAATGGGTATTATGCCAGGCGCGATTCATTTGCCTGGAAAAGTCGGTATTGTGTCACGTTCAGGTACGTTGACGTACGAAGCAGTTAAACAGATGACTGATAAAGGCTTTGGTCAAAGTACTTGTGTGGGTATTGGTGGCGATCCAATTCCAGGTACATCGTTTATTGATGTATTGGCTTTATTTGAAGAAGATCCACAAACAGAAGCGATTATTTTAGTCGGGGAAATTGGCGGAACAGCTGAAGAAGAAGCGGCAGCATTTATTCAAGCGAATATCACGAAACCCGTGGTGGCTTATATTGCAGGCGTTACAGCACCAGCAGGTAAGCGAATGGGACATGCAGGCGCTATTATTTCTGGTGGTAAAGGGACTGCAGCAGATAAATTTGCAGCGTTAGAGGCTGCAGGGGTTAAAACCGTACGTTCTCCTGCTGACTTAGGCGACGCAGTGGCTGAGGTCATGGGCTGGTAGCAGACGGGTAATAATCGATGGGTTTTGATTTTAAACCTTTTGCGTCGAATCGACGTGAATATGGTGAACAAAGTTTAAATCAAGAAGATACCGCTGATTCTCCTTTTGTTCAGTTTGAGAAATGGTTTTCAGAGGTATTATCGGAAGATATTCCTGATCCAACCGCAATGGTTTTATCAACCGTTGATGCACGCGGGTTTCCCAACTCGCGTGTTGTACTGCTAAAAGGCCTCGAAGATGAGGCTTTTATTTTTTATACCAATTATGAGAGTACCAAAGGCGTTGAGCTGGATAACACACCACAAGCGGCACTGAATTTTTATTGGCCGGCTTTGGCTCGTCAAGTTCGTATTCGAGGTCAGGTTCAACGTGTGAGTCGAGCGGTCTCAAAAGCTTATTTTGAAACCCGTTCGCTGATGAGTCAGTGTAGTGCGATTGTTTCACCTCAAAGTCGTGTGATTTCATCACGCGCTGCATTGCTTGACGAAGCGCAGCAACTCATGGCAAAAAAAGGTCAAAAAAACATCAAATGCCCTGTTTATTGGGGGGGCTTTTCTGTGCTCGCAGAAGAAGTGGAATTTTGGCAGGGACGAGATCACAGGCTTCATGATAGAATTTTATATATCAAGAAAGAATCAAGTTGGTCCAAAAAAAGACTTGCCTCTTGACCTTTGTTTTCTCTAAGGTTACTTTATATAGACAGGATATGATTTAGTTTGTTAAGAATTCGAAAAGTCCATGCATTTTCAGCACGATTTTTTGAGTTTGTCATAGACTAAATCTTACCAGTAAAGAAAAGCAAAAAGTGTTTTTTTCTGGATATTTAGATGCTGTTTAGATGATGTTGAACAGGTGTATTGAGAAAGGAGTACTCAACTATGATTGAATCGAAAGAATCGAATGATTTGACTGCTTTATTGCCTCACCTTAAGTTTCATTTTCATGTGGACCATCCAACGTTAGAAGAATGTTATGCTTATGGATATGAATGTGCCCTGGTTGATATTCGAGAAGATGATAATCCATATCGGCTGAATTCACCTGAGCGAGAGCAGTGGCTTGAGGGATGGTGGGCTGGATTTTATAACGAACAACCGTTGTTTAGCTTTGAAATTGAACAACAAAATAATCAAACAGATTTAGAATCCGCAAATGACAATACGTATTATGTTGAACATCGTCATTATTTTCTCCGTGCCTTAGAAATTGCAGGTGTGATTGCTGTTTCAGCTATTCTTGGTTATCAAGTGATTGATATTGTCGCTTAAGTACAAACTTGTTTGTGGACAGGGGGGAAAGGAAAAAGCTTTCTTTCTTGTTCATAAAAACTTGCATTTTTAAGTTAGATAGTCCAGTCTATACGCATTTTTAGTCCAGTGAATAATAAAATGGATCTTTGCGTATGAGTGAGCCTTTGTGTGTTCCCCCGATTCAGAATAAAAAAAAACTAGGTATTGCTTGGCTTGTTTGGGGATTAGCAGCAGCATTTTATTTTTCTGATTATCTTGCTCGCGTTACAGTCAATGTGATGCATCGTTATTTGCAAATTGATTTTAATATGAATGAGGCGCAGTTTGGTATTTTGTCTGCTTCGTTTTATGTGCCTTATATTTTCATGCAAATTCCAGTGGGCCTCATGGTCGATCGGATGAGTATCCGCTGGGTACTGACCTTAATGGCACTGCTGTCTGCTTTTGGGTGTTCTGTCTTTGGTTTGGCTGATACATTAATGATGGCCTCTGTTGGCCGTATGTTAATTGGTTTTACTGCAGCGTTTGCGTTTATTTCAACCCTGAGATTGGCAACCATCTGGTTTCCACCCAAAATGATGGGGTTGCTTGCAGGATTGACCCAAGCAATCGGCATGCTTGGTGCTGCCTCAGGAGAGGCGCCTGTTGCTTTCTTGGTGGGGCAGATTGGGTGGCGTCATAGCATGCTTGTCATCGCTTTTATTTTTATTTTATTGGCTGCTTTTTTGTATCAGTTTGTGCGTGATAAGCCTAAAGCTGAATCTTGTGAAGTAAAAGTCAGCAAAATCAAAAAAGTAAAGATTTTTGATAGTTTGCGGATTGTGCTTTCTATGCCTCAAACATGGATTAATGCTTTATTTACAGGGTTTGTGTTTACGCCAACTGCTGTTATTGGTGAATCATATGGTGCGGCGTATTTGCAGTATGGACGAAATTTTCCAGTGCATTCAGCCGCGTTTATTATAGGCCTTATTTTTATTGGTTGGGGGTTTGGAGGGCCAATAGCCGGTTGGTTTTCAGACCGCTTAGGGCGTCGAAAGCCAGTGATGATTTTTTCAGCCTTATCAGGTGTGGTTTTATCTAGCTGGATGGTGTTTTCACCCAATATGACGCAAACAACAGCTGCTGTTTTATTCTTTCTCTTTGGTTTTACAAATATAGGTGTGTCTATTGCTTACGCTGTGGCAACGGAGCTTCATCATCGTTCTGTTGTCGGGACTGTGATTGCGTTTACAAACATGGCCTCTATTTTTGTTGGTGCATTGTTCCAACCGATTGTTGGGAAATTAATCGATCATATTTCGGGCATGCGAGCATATAATGTAGAGCATTTACATTTGTCTGATTATCAATATGCATTAGGCGTTTTACCACTGTGTTCTTTTGTTGCGCTTGTTTTGGCTTGCATGGTGAAAGAAACTTATTGTAAGCCTTTGAAAGATGACGATTAAGACTTCTAACTGAAACGTTCTCGTGTTTTAATAGAAGGCTGATTGGTGGTTGCGTAATACATAAAGTATAAAAGAGACGGAGAGACGCATGAAAAAAATAATAACAATAGCGCTCGTGTTCGTTCTGGTAGTCCTTGGAGGCTATTTTAGTACTGGTTTAATTACCGAGCGGACTTTGAAGAAAAATTTAAGCTCACTCAATCAGGCCAACGATCTTTCTGTTGAGTTAGTGGGGTATCGCCGAGGATTATTTCAATCAACCGCTGATTTAACCTGGCATATGCAAATGCCTGAAAAAGTGATTAAAAAAGATGATGGGCGTGCAGTGGTTGTGCCTGCAAAAGTATACACATTTGATATGCCTTTAGTGGTTTATCATGGTCCCGTTCTGTTTGAAAAAAATCATATTCGGTTTGGGCTTGGGGCAGCACAGGGGCACTTAACGTTGCCAGAGGCCTATGCGTCAGAGTTTTCAAATATATTTACACCGCAATCAACACAACCCCAGTTGGTGATTAATTTATTTGTTACCTATTTAAACAAAACACATCTAGAAGTTGAGGTGCCAGCCTTTCAACTCGTGATGAAGCGAGATCAGAGTCAGGTTGAGTGGTTGGGCATGCGCAGTGATTTACGTTTTTCTCCTGAAAGTACTCACTTACAAGGACATTTTGCTTTAGATGGTTTACGCTTAATGAGCGAAAAAGCCAATATTGTTTTGAATAAAATAACCAGTACCTATAACGTACATAAAGCTGAAAATGGTTTATTTTTAGGTGAAGCCAATTTAAATTTACCGGTGCTTAAAATTACCGATAAGAAACAAACGGAGTTTGAGTTACAGCAGCTTGAGTTCACTTCAAAAAGTACGCTTCAAAATGATTCATTTGGTTCGTCGTTTCATGCGGCATTCAAGCGCTTGGTGTCGCAAGATAAAACTTACGGGCCTGGTGAGTTTGAAGTGGGCATTAAAAATTTAAATGCAACGGTTTTAGCTGAATTAAATCAAGATGTTAATCAGTTGAAACAAACAGGGACCACGGGAGCAGACACCCAGCAACTGTTATTCTCGTTATTGCCGAAGCTGCCTAAATTACTAGAAAAGGGAACGGTTTTTGAGGTGAGTACGTTAAAACTTGCTTTGCCTGAAGGGGCTGTGGATGGTTCAATGCGAGTGGCCTTTCCGCAATCAACCTCAGAAACAAACTCACCGATACAAGCCTTTCCAAAAGTTGAAGGAGAAGGACATTTAAAAATGCCTGCAACTTTTGTTAAATCATTGCTCGTACGCTCATTTCAGCAAGAACTGTTGCGTGCGCATCTAGATAAAAATAATAATAAGACACAAGAGGCTTCGGCAGATAAACAGCCCTTAGCCCCAACACTTCCAAATGCTAAACCGCAGCAGACTACAGATAAGACAAAAGATACAACTGTAGCACCGGTTACACTAGCAGAACTGAATCAACAAGCAGTCCATCATGCGGATCAAAAACTGGCGGATTTGATACAAGTGGGGGTTTTAAAGGCGAAGGGAGCAGACTATGTGCTTGATCTCAAGCTTTCTTCTGGACGTTTGTTGGTAAATGGTCAGCCATTTCATTCGGGGATGTTAAGCTTTTAATCCTCTATTTGTATTTTGTCGTCCATGACGCAGCCGTGTATTGGCGTGCTCATGTTGAGTTTTGTGTGGACGGAAATTTGTTTTTGAAAGAAGGAGTTAACAAGATGGGAAGTATTACTCAAGAAAATGGAGAGATAGCAGTCTCTTTAGCTTCTAGCGTTACGCAGTCAGTTCAAAAGTATTTTTCTGAATTGAAAAGTGAAGATCCAGTTGATTTGTATCAGTTTGTACTGGAAGAAGTGGAAACCCCACTCTTTCGTGCCGTGATGGAGCATTGCAAATATAACCAATCGCGTGCTGCATTAATGCTAGGAATTAGCCGCGGAACACTTCGTACAAAACTGCGTCGTTATTTTGATGATAAATACGTTGGAACGCGTGACTAATTAATTTGAATTAATAATAATAAGCCTCCGAATGGAGGCTTTTTTAGTGGTGTTTTATTTGTCTGCAAACATGGAGCTGACAGACTCTTCAATATTGACGCGTTTGATGGCTTGCGCAAGCATTTCAGCGAGACTAACAACTTTAATTTTTTTACAGTTTTCAGCGGCCTTAGAGCTCGGGATGGTATCTGTCACAATGACTTCATCCAGCAAAGAAGCATTGATATTATCCACAGCAGGTCCTGATAATACGGGGTGCGTAATATAAGCTCGAACACTAGCAGCGCCAGATGCTTTGAGTGCTTTTGCAGCAGAGCATAAGGTACCGGCTGTATCGACGATGTCATCGATAATAATACAGTGCTGTCCGGCTGGATTACCAATGAGGTGCATGACTTCTGATTTATTGGGACCACTTCGTCGTTTATCAATAATACAAAGGGCTGCATCATTGAGTAACTTTGCCATGGCTCTCGCACGTACCACACCGCCGACATCAGGTGAAACCACCATGATATTTTCTAAATGTTGTGTTTTAATATCATCGAGTAAAACAGGTGTTGAATATACATTATCGACAGGCATATAAAAAAAGCCTTGAATTTGATCGGCATGTAAATCAACCGTGAGGACACGACAAATACCAACAGCCGTCATCATATCAGCAATAATTTTAGCCGTGATAGGAACGCGCGCTGAGCGAACACGTCTGTCTTGTCGTGCATAGCCAAAATAAGGCACCACAGCTGTAATACGACCTGCAGAAGAGCGGCGTAATGCATCTGCCATGGTCAAGAGTTCCATCAGATTGTCATTTGTAGGCGCACAAGTGGATTGTACAATGAAGACATCTTTGCCACGGACATTTTCTAGTATTTCCACCATGGTTTCGCCATCGCTGAAAGTACCTACGGTTGCGCGACCGATTTTAATGTTGAGGTGAGATGAGATATCTTGTGCGAGTTTAGACGAAGCGTTACCAGAAAATACCATCATGCTAGACATGTTTGAAGGCCTTCAAAGTTGAATGATTTTTAAATAATAAAGTGTGTATGGCTGGGGTGCTAGGATTCGAACCTAGGTATGCAGGGATCAAAACCCTGTGCCTTAACCACTTGGCGACACCCCAAAAACGTAAAGATGCAATATGCTGCGCTGCAAAATGTGCCCGTATTTTGAATGTATTCGCGCTGATTGTCAATGGATTTCCCAGTGTTTTATGACAAGTTTTAAAGACCCACCAGGCCCTGTAACGCGAAGCTTCATCGGTAAGGCCCGACCTTTTACGGTTTGATAGTTTTCATATCTAACTGTATAGTTTCCTTGTTTTAGTGTAATTAAATGCCCCTTGGCATCATATTCAGTTGATTGTATTGCACCGGGTGCTTTGACCCCTCGGACCCAATAATACAAATTGTGTAGCGGTACACGGACACCTGTTTCTTTATAGAGTAACTGGTCTATATCAGTTGTTTTAATTTTTTTCTGCCCGTCTTGATAAGTAATCGTACGGCCATTTTTTTCAACCAAGACACTGCCGCCACCCAAGGGGCCATATAATCTAAGTCGATAACGATTGAGTGTTTGTTGTCGCCAATCAAGTGAAGCGGTCCAAGATTTATTTTTTGTTTTTGCTGCGACAGCACCTGTAATTTGCCAAGAAGATAGATGCTTCGAAGCATTAATATGCTTTGCTGTTGTTTTGGCGTCGTATTGCTCAACTCTATTTGTATCAGCGAGCTTGGGTGGTGCACAGGCGGTGAGTTGTAAAGTCAGCACCAAAATAAACAATACTATCTTAATGGCGTTTGGTTTTGCTAGTCGCATAAAATATTCCAGATTATATTGAGATATAATTACATTCTATTAACAATACGCTAGACTTCGCATTGGTTCAACGTGATTTCTTAGAGAAAAAACATGCAAAAAGCAATTTATCCAGGTACTTTTGATCCAATCACCAATGGACATCTTGATTTGATTACGCGAGCAGCAAAACTCTTCCCAGAAGTCATTGTTGCTGTTGCAAACAATCAACCTAAACAACCTTTTTTTTCACTTGAAACCCGTATTGCCTGTCTCGAAGAGGCTGTGAAAGATTTACCCTGCGTACGTGTTTGTGGTTTTAGTGATCTATTGGTTGAGTTTGTTAAGCAGCAAGAGGGAGGCGTTATTATTCGAGGTTTACGGGCTGCCTCTGACTTCGAACATGAGTTTCAATTGGCAGGCATGAACCGTAAATTAGATAAAAATATAGAAACTATTTTTTTAACGCCATCAGAAGAGTGTATGTTTATTTCTTCGTCTTTGGTCCGTGAAATTGCAGCGCTCGGTGGCGATGTCTCATCTTTTGTGCCTTTGGCGGTGAGTCAAGCACTGGCATTAAAAAAAGACTCCTAATGGGCATCATCAATTTTTTTGTCGTGCCTTTTAACGATAGGGAGAACAAGTATATTTCAGACATAAACGATGTAACAGGCTTATGGATTTAACGCGCAGAAAGACCTCATATTGACCTCAAGGTGTTTTTAATGTACAATTTCGGGATTGTTTTTAACTTTGATTGGACAATTTATGCCTCATACTTTTTATTATTTACGTGGTGCTTTAGGTGATGCTGATTTGCTTGATGAGCACAAAACAGCAATCAATGCTTTGCTGACGGGTGATTACACACAAAAAAATATTGAAAAACTACGAGGGCATGATGTGTATAGCCTGCGAACAGGCAATCAGAATGCGGGTCGTTTGTTGTTTACGACGACACAAGTAGCAGGTCAAGCTTATTTATTGGTTTTAGAATATTTACCGACCCATAATTATACGAGCAGTCACTTTTTACGTTCCGGGGTATTACGTCATTATTTAGAGCAGCAATCGGATGTTCATGCGGGTTTGGTGGAAGGAGCAGCAGCCGAAGCCGTAGCGCCTGTTTTTGAAGCCGCCCACATGCCAGAGGTCACCATCCCAGAAGGTGACGATGCCTATGAAGCTGTTTTAGACCATTACAAAGGCATGACGATTGCGCTCAGTGTTTCTCAAGAGGAAGCTTTAAACCTTGCGCTTCCGGCGGTGGTTAGCGGCGTTGCTGGTTCAGGCAAGAGCTGTATCGGGGTGTCATTGCTGTCATCTTTTGTTTTAGAACCACATCATGCGATTGTATCAGAGGGCCGTAAGCCGCGTATTTTATACATCACAGCGCCTGGTCTAGTGGATGATATTCAAGAATCATGGGCTCCACTGCCCGCGGCGCAAGACACACGCTGTACCGTTGATATCTTATCGTACGAAGCCCTTTTAGCACAAAACAAGACAGGCGAAGTGAGTACCAATGATAGAGCAGGCTTTAATCAATGGCATGCTAGATATACAAAAAACCAACTCAAATTTGCAAAACAAAAAAAGAAAACTTACAACGCATTAAGTGCAGATGTGATGCATCAAGAATTTCGAGTGTGTTCTGGTTATACAGAAGCTGAGTATTTAGCGCTCGGGCAACGTAAGTCTTTATTGCCTCAAGCAGAACGAGAAGCACTGCATAAAGCCTATAAAGCTTACCTTGGGCACTGTGCTGAAAATCAAGTACATACTGAATTGTCTTCAATAGCGGAAACACTGCAAGAAGAAAATCGTTATGATTTTGTTGTGGTGGATGAGGCGCAAGATTTATCATTTGTGGCGCTGAGCAATGTACACGCACTCGCACGCAATCACGCCATCGTTTATTGTATGGATAGCCATCAAAGCTTGTCTGATGCACTGTCTGTGCGCCCTTATTTGCGAGAGCGATTTAAAACCTCTCATACCGTATTAGAGAGAACTTATCGTTGTCCGGTGCATGTTGTTTTGGCAGCAAATGAAATACTGCATTTAAAAACCCTTGTCACGGGCGGCCTTGCAGATAAGTTGGAGAGCCGGCGAATCGAGGCGGTGTCTGAAGAAAAAGAAGCGGGTGCCGTTGCGCTGCTGAATCAGGCCAAACTTCAGGATAGCGAATGGTTGGCTGCTGACAAAGGGTCTCAGTTTGCTGTCGTCGCAGAGGAAGAACATCATGCTGAGGCAGCTGCATATTTTAATACAAAGTGTGTCTTTACCCCAGAATCAATTAAAGGGCTTGAGCGCGATATAGTCGTTGCTTATCGATTATTTGATAACGCACATTTTAAAGCTGCCAATAGGCTCTTGTCAGAAGCGGCTCATCCAGCAGCGGAAGCAAAAACTCACCGGGCAAAATCAGGTGCTGGTGATAGTCAGCATGGTCCCGCATTTAATCGTGTTTACACCGCATATACAAGAGCACGGGAAACACTCTTGGTTTTTGAAGAAAACACACGAGATACAAAACATTTACTGCAAGCTTTTTCACATGTGTTTGCATCAGAAGTACCGGATTTATCTGGGGTCAGCAAAAACAACAGCACAGAAGATTGGATAGAAGCCACCAATACCTTACTGCAAGTGGGCAATGATACTTTAGCTCAATCTATTTTTGAGAGACATGTTTCATCAGAGCCAGGTGCGTTTGATGTGTTTTTAAACCGCCTTCGCGCACCTCAGCTGGCGGCACAGCCAGCCCCTTCAGGCGCTGCATCTGTAGTTCCCGCAAGTTCTGGCGATAGTGGTAGCAGTGGCGGTGGTGCTAAATTAGCACCTACACAGGTTGTCGTCAGTCAGGGTAAAAGCAAATCTGAAAGCGAAGCAAAAGTGAGTCGTCCTCTACCATCAAAGCACACATCTGCCAGTTCAAAAAAAGGCATCAATGCGTATGTCGAGACGCTATTTAGAGATTTTACTAAGGACCATTTACGAGAAGCCTTACAGTATTATGCATTAAATGCACTTTTATCTGTAAACCACAGCTGTGATAGTGGTAAAAAAGGTAATAAAAGTAAAAAAATCACCAAAACATTGCTGGAGTTTATTAAAGAAGACCTAAGTCGGATTAATCTCTTTTTTCAGTGCATAGAAGAAAAAGAGGTCATGGCATCAAAATCAATGGATGATGTAAGAAAAAAGTCTATTTCTATATTTGAACAGCAGCTAAAGCTTGAAAAAATGACAAAGCCTAAAGAGAGCGAGAGAAAAGAAGCCTTAATAGCTGGGTTAACCAGGCTGGCGGGTACCTTCGTGCTTTCTTCGGAACAGAGTATAATCGAGAAGCTTATTATGTGCGTAGATAGAGGCTTGCTCGATACAATGACTCAATTACTGGCTGACGCAGGCATTAACCCTAATCTGGCAAATGACAAGGACGTAACACCTTTAACTCTAGCTGTAGATTTGGGGAACCTAGATATTGTAAAAGCATTACTGGCTGACAGACGCATAAACCCTAATCAAGAGCCAGGTCCAGGCCTGATGCCTTTATATTTGGCCGCGCAATGTGGTCATACCGAGATTGTGTCTGAACTACTGGGTCACAAAAAGATACGTGTCGATTTGGCAGTGGGGTTCGACGCTACCCCTATCTTTATCGCAGCATTAAACGGGCACTTGAATACTGTGAACGTGTTATTGGCTGATGGACGAATAGACCCAAATCAGACAAAATCTAATGGAGAAGGGGCTCTCGGTGCGGCTGCAGAAAATGGCCACATCGAGATTGTGAAGGCATTACTGGCTGATGGACGCGCCAACCCCTCTCAGGCAAGCTACCGGGGCTTCACACCTTTATTATTGGCCGGGAGCAGTGGACATATTAAGGTTTTGAGGGCATTACTAGCTGACAAAAGAACAGATCCCAATCAGGCGGAAAAAGAATTGGGCTTAACAATTTTAATTGTCGCAATAGAAAACAGAGATATCAAGGTGATAGCCATGCTATTGGGTCACGAGCGAACAGACCCTAATTTAGCAGGAAAAGATGGACCAACCCCTTTACATTGGGCCGTAGAAGTAGGTTCGCCAAAAATAGTTGAGGCTCTGCTTGAACATAAGGATATTAATACGCATATATCGTGTGGTAATCAAACACCACTTGAGTTGGCCGAAGAAAAGCGGCTTACGGAAGTTGCTAAATTATTGCGTGCACATGAAAATCCTGATTATTCAGGTCAAGCATCAGGCGCGGGAGAGGTTCTCTCACAGGTTGGGATGTTTTCTAGGCACGCGGCTGCTGAAGAGGCCGCGGCTGATTCTTGTAAGCAAAATGGGGCCCTGAAGTGAGTTAGGGTTAAATATTTTGCTCTGTAGCAGCTCAATCTTGAGCACCGAAGTGCCTAATAAAAAACATTCGGGGGATATGTCAGTTTGCAATGACTGACGCTCAGTTAAATCTTAATAAGCTCGCGCTTTAGGATGGTTATGCAAGTGCGCTATTCTTTTGTATCACCGGCGAGGACTTTCATCACTTCACGCGTTTGGTGAATTAAGTCTTCTTTATTGTCTAAAGTAAATTGCGAAGCATCAATCGGTTCGCCAATATGCACTTCTGCTTTTTGATTGAGGTGGCATTCACGCGTTCGAGAAGGCAAGATATCATAGGCACCACGAAGGCCTATCGGAATAATTACCGCTTTGGTGTGAATCGCTGTAATAAATCCACCTTTCTTAAACGGTCCGTCGTGTTTATCTGGTGAGCGAGTGCCTTCAGGGGCAATCCACATGACAATGCCTGTTTCTAATAAATCATGAATCACAGTGAGGTCACGAATGGCTTGGCGTCGATTTTTTCTATCAATAAATGGAAAACCAGAGGCTTTCATGGCGCGGCCCATAAGCGGTAATTTGGACATTTCTTTTTTAGCCAGCATACGTAAAGATATATCTGGGAAAGCGCAATAACTCAGTGGAATATCAAATAAACTGCTGTGGTTACACATAATAATCGTGGGCTGACCTGCCTTAGGGTACACTTTTTTAGGATTGTGTACGGTACAGGTAATACGCCATAGTTTAAGCATGTGCTGGGTCCATATTTGCATGCGTTGATCAACCCAAGTGCGCGTGACTTTTCCAACAAGGCTTCTCATCAGCGCACGTGCGCAGGTATCAACAATAAAACCACAGGAGGCAATGATGAGCCATAGACTCCTGATTGGGCCGGCTCGATGGCTATTCTTGTTGTTTTTAGTATTGCGTTTATTTTTTTTCATGTTCAATAATACGTCCTTTGGAGGGTTTGGTTTGGGTGTTTTTTGATGTAGCCGATGTGCCACGAACATATTGCACGAGGATATTAATACTCCATAGTATTGCGCCTATGAGTAACCCCCAAAGCAGGACATAAGAAAAAACAATAAAAAGCCCCACAGCAAAGGCAATGGAGACACCGAGTAAAATAAAAGGAGGCAATTGTTGAAAAAAATGTTTTAATGATCGAGGCATGGTAAATTAAAGCCAATAAAAAGGGCTGTGCCATGAATTATCTGTTAAAAGCAACCTAAATGCAAAGAAATAGTGTATAATGTTCGCTCTATATGCTTCTGATGATAGAAGCCTAATATTTTTTGGTAGGGAGATTCATCATGTTTGGTTTATTAAATTTGTCTGTTTGGGGCTATATATTAGCTGCTTTAATCATGACACAAATAACAATTGCAGGGGTGACGATTTATTTGCATCGTTGTCAGGCACACCGAGCATTGACTTTGCATCCCATTGTGAGTCATTTTTTCCGCTTTTGGTTATGGTTAACAACCGGCATGGTGACTTCAGAGTGGGTGGCTATTCATCGTAAACACCATGCTTCTGTTGAGCAAGAAGGGGATCCACATAGCCCCGTAGTGTTGGGTTTTAAACATGTACTGTGGCAAGGTGTTGAGTTATATCGTGCAGCATCAAAAGACAAAGCCTTGGTCGAAAAATATTCCCACGGCACACCAAACGACTGGCTTGAGCGCAATGTATATCGACGCTTTTCTGCAAAAGGCATTGTTGGATTGCTTTTTATTGATTTATTATTATTTGGTATTCCTGGTGTTAGTATTTGGGGCGTTCAAATGCTCTGGATTCCTTTTTGGGCCGCAGGGGTTATTAATGGCATTGGCCACCATTGGGGCTATCGTAATTTTGAATCTGAAGATGCCTCTACAAATATTATTCCATGGGGATTTTGGATTGGTGGTGAAGAACTCCATAATAATCATCATACTTTTGCTTCGTCTGCCAAGTTTTCAGTAAAGTGGTGGGAGTTTGATATCGGCTGGTTTTATATCAAATGCCTGTCTTTTTTAGGGCTGGCCAAAGTCAAAAAATTACCGCCACGTTTAGCGCGAGATGAGCAGAAACTAAATGTTGATTTAGAAACCGTTCGTGCTGTGGTTGCCAATCGTTTTCAGGTGATGTCACAGTATTATAAACGTGTGGTTCGACCGATGATAAAGCATGAGAAGCAACAACGTAAAATAAGCAGCACAGCCAATAAAGCCGACAAAGCTTTATTAAATAAAGCGGGGACTTTGTTGCGTCGACGTGAAGCATTGCTTTCACCTCGAGCAACCTCTCGTCTAGAAGCGTTATTGGTGCGGTTTGATGAATTAAAAATGGTCTATGATTACAGGCAGTCACTACAGCAGATTTGGTTAAAAACAGCGACATCACAAAAAGAACTGATTGATGCGTTGCAACAGTGGTGTAAACAGGCCGAAGAATCTGGCGTTGAAGTGTTACGCCAATTTTCTGAACAACTTAAAAGTTATGTGCCGCAAGCACAAGCGGCTTAACAGAGACAGACAAGGAGTCATTGATGACAAACTGGAGCCTTATGCTGAACGTTTTACTCTTAATTGGGGTTGTTGTTGCAATCTTGAGGATGATGAGAACCAAAAATCAAGAAAAAATAAGACGGCGCCGTCGGTATCCAGTTGAGCCGAGAGGTGCTGAAGTTCAGCAAGATGATATCATTGCTGTGCGGAAATTAAATGTGGAAAAACCCCCAACGGAAGCGCCGGTCATCACAGAAAAACAGGTCCCAGCATCTGCACCAGCACCAGAATCTGCGCCCGAACCTGTGCTCGAGAAGCCAGCTAAGCCGGTTTCATTGATGATGTTTTTGTTGGCTAAAAATAACCAACAATTGGGCGGGTATGATTTACTGCAGACATTGCTTGCCGCAGGTCTTCGATTTGGGGATGAGCAACTCTTTCATCGCCATCAATTATCAAATGGCCAAGGACCCGTTATTTGTAGTTTGGCTGCAGCGACGGATACAGGCGTATTTGATTTACAAAATATGGGATCTTTTAGTGCCCGTGGTTTATGTTTGTTTATGGAGTCTTCTGGCAATGCAAGCATTGATGCCGAACGTTTAGCCATTATGCTTGATACAGCAATGGGGTTGAGTGAAAGCTTAGATACTTATTTATTAGATGATGGGCGTGTGCCGTGGTCTGCGACGTGCCTTGCGCGTTATCAAATGCTTTTAGGGATAACGAACGAAGCTGAAGTTTGTTTGGACTAAATGAGGCTTTTGCGACAAAGCCTCATTATTTGGAAACACATTCCAGTTCATTCGAGTATTAAGCTTAAACGCTGAACGATGTAAATCAGCGGGGTCGTTTAGCGGCGCTGTCCTGGATGCATTTTCTTTTTGATTGTACGCATCCGCCTTTCATATCCTTGTTTGGAACGCAGTTATAAAAATCGCCTCCTTTATTAGGCCCATTTATGCCGCCAGTGTAAAAATTCTTTCAAATGTTGTTTATCTGGCAGTCTGTGATAACTTTCCCATTACAGTTATCTGTATACGTGGCGTTACATTTCTGCTGAGCGGCTTCTGTTTGTATGCTCATGCATAATAAAAAGCTTAGGGTGATAAGTTTTGTGATATGTAATATAGAGTGCATTGTGTTTTCCCCATGTTTTTAATGTGTTTCTATAATACTAGTATAGAAAATTTATTCTTGCTTAGCGGGGCGAGAAAATAAGTTTTGAACGGCATCCTCTGGGCTTATTTTACCCTGAAGCAGCGCGTTGACCTCGTGACAAATCGGTAATTCAAGGCCGTGAGTGCTAGCAAGTGCACAGACTTGGCCTGCGTTGTGTTTGCCTTCAACGACTTGGCCTATGGCTTCTTCTGCAGCAAGAATTTCTTCGCCTTGGCCAACGAGTAAACCAAAGCGTCGATTTCGAGATTGGTTGTCTGTGCAAGTTAAAACCAAATCACCTAAACCGGTGAGTCCCGTAAACGTTTCAGGTAAACCACCAAGCGTCGTACCAAGACGTGTCATTTCAGCAAGCCCACGCGTGATTAACGCCGCTTTCGCATTGGCGCCATAGTTTAGCCCATCGCTAATGCCACATGCGATGGCTAAAACATTTTTAACGGCTCCAGCACACTGAACGCCGATGAAGTCATCACTAAAATAAGCACGCAAATGATGGTAGTGCAGCGCGCTATGCAACGATTGCATAAACGCTTGATGATTTCCTGCTATGACTAAAGCGGTAGGTAAACCTTTTGCGACTTCTTTTGCAAAAGATGGGCCAGAAATCACAGCCATCGGAAAATCTTTGCCAAAGCGTGCTTCAACGAGTTCACTGAGGCATTGGTTTTTTTCTGGATCTAGACCTTTGGTGATCCATGCCAGCTGCTTGATATGCTGAGGGAGCTGATGGAGTAATTCAGCAAACGCATGGGAAGGCACTGCAATAATAATATGTGTTGATTTTTGGATACATATATCAAGATTTGCTTCGGGAATCAGTGTGTCAGGAAACTTAATATCGGGTAAGTAGCGTGTATTTTCTCGAGATTTAGCCATGGATTGGACGTGATGTGTGTCACGTCCCCATAAATAAACGGGCTGTTTTTGCATGCTAAGATGCATGGCGACTGCGGTGCCCCAAGAGCCCGCTCCTAAAACAGCAAACGTTTGTTTAGTCATTTTTAATCATCAGTGATTTATATTCAGTGAGTTGTCTCTTTGTTTTCACCCGCAGCTTCTTGTTGTTGCTGCATGTAAATGGCATCAAAATTAATTGGGGCGAGTACGAGTTGGGGGAAGCTACCACGGACCACTTCGGTTGATATCGCTTCTCGTGCATAAGGAAATAAAAGACTTGGGCAAAAGCTTCCTAATAGGTGATCCAGTTGTGCGTCTTCAGTGCCTGTGATTGTAAAAATACCGGCTTGTTGTACTTCGATTAAAAAAGCGGTGGTGTCTTTATTTTTAACCGTTGCTGTGACGGTTAGAATTACTTCAAATGCACCGCTATCATCGAGTTTATTGTGCGCGGTGTTTAAATCACGCGTTAAATCCGGCGTCCATTCTTCTTGGAAAATTTGAGGTGTATTGGTTGTCTCAAACGATAAGTTTTTGACATAGACACGCTGAATAACAAATTGTGTTTCGTTTGCCGAGGTTTCTTCTTGCTGCTTATCCATGGTATTTATTTATCCTGTTTTTTAAGTTTATTTTTTAATGCTTTTTTTGTTTCTTTTTTACCTTTGACTAAAGGCAGGTTGGCAGCTTTCCAAGCTGTAATACCACCCGTTAGGACCATAACCTCTGTGAAGCCTTGTTTTCGTAATTTAACGGCTAGGGCAGAAGATTGCAAACCACGCGCACAGATTAATATAAATGGTTTTGTTTTATATTTTTCGAGCTTATCGATTTGGTCCATATTGGCATTCGGTATATTTTTTGCATTGACAATATGACTTTGACGGAAAGTTTCGATGTCGCGCATATCAATCATAACAGCCTTGTCATGATTGATTGCGTTGACAGCGGCATTGGCAGAAAGATTTTTAGGGCCTTGCTTTTGTAAGATACGTTCATTGAGTAGCATGAGCGCAAGAACAGCAAAAAAGGCAAGCCACAAAGACCAGTGATGAGCTACAAAAGTGAGTAATTGGTTTCCCATAAAGCGTACCTAAATTAAGTAAATTAAATGCAAGTGAGACTAAGCCTCGGGATTATCCCGAGATTTAATCCAGAAGGCAAGTGTCATATGGCTTTAAAGTCGTTGCGAAAAAGCGCATAATATCGTTTTTGAGATCAAGACGTAAATTTATGAAATTAATTATTGAGCAACTTTTGGAGCAGGCTTTTAATCATTTAAAAGCATCAGGCGTTATACCTGATGCAACTCAGGCCGTGATTAAAGTTGATTTAGCAAAAGATAAAAAGCATGGTGACTTTGCCAGTAACTTGGCTTTAATGCTTGCAAAACCTGCGCGTTTATCCCCTATGCTGCTTGCTGAAAAAATAATTGAAGCGTTGCCAGAACATGAATTATTAAAGCGCGCTGAAGTTGCCGCACCTGGTTTTATTAATTTTTTTATGAATAATGCATCTCGGGCCTCTTTTATTTTAGAGCGTGTATTTCATGAAGGCCTTGATTATGGCAACAGTACGTTTGGGGCCGGGCAACGCGTTCTATTAGAATATGTATCGGCCAATCCAACAGGGCCACTGCACGTTGGTCATGGACGAGGTGCAGCATTTGGTGCAAGCCTTGCAAATTTGCTCGAGAAAGCAGGATATGCTGTGACACGAGAATATTATGTCAATGACGCTGGTCGGCAAATGGATATTTTAGCCGTGAGTGTTTGGTTGCGTTATTTATCTTGTGCGGGAGAGTCGATTACATTTCCAGCCAATGGTTATCAAGGCGATTATGTGAATACAATCGCTAAGATGCTTTATGCAAAAGATAAGCATCAATATGTACATGCATGGGATTTAATCACAAAAGACTTACCGAAAGATGCACCTGATGGCGGCGATAAAGAGCAATATATCGATGCTTTAATTCATACAGCAAAGCAATTAATTAGTGAGGATGGTTTTGCTTTGTTTCATCAAAGCGCATTAAATTTTGTGTTGTCAGATATTAAAAACGATTTAGCGGAATTTGGTGTTGAATATAACACTTGGTTTTCTGAGCGTAGTTTATTGGACTCAGGGGCGATTAAGCAAGGCATTGAAGCCCTTGCAAAAGCTGGGTATACCTTTGAAGCGGAAGGTGCGATTTGGTTTCGTGCGACAGATTTTGGTGATGAGAAAGATAGGGTGTTGGTCCGGGCAAATGGCCAGCCCACCTATTTTGCATCAGATGTTGCATATCATTGGGATAAATATGCGCGTGGATTTGATGTGGTGATGGACTTATTTGGTGCTGATCATCATGGCTATATTCCGAGACTGAAAGCGGCCGTAACGGCACTAGGACACGATGAAGAAGCATTGCGCGTATTCATGGTACAATTTGCAATTCTATATCGCAGAGGCACACGGGTTCAAATGTCAACACGAAGTGGATCTTTTGTAACTTTACGTGAGTTAAGAGAAGAAGTGGGTAATGATGCGGCACGCTTTTTTTATGTGATGCGAAAGCCTGAGCAACATATGGATTTTGATTTGGATTTAGCAAAAACTGAGTCTCGAGATAATCCAGTGTATTATATTCAATATGCACATGCTCGCATTAGCAGTGTATTCAAACAGCTTGAAACGCGGGGCATGACTTGGGATAAGCAAACAGGATTGCAGCATGCAGCATTACTAACAGATACGCATGAAGTCGCTTTGATGACACAGCTTGAGCGTTATCCCGATGTGATTACGCTGGCAGCAAAAGCTTGTGAACCCCACCAAATTGCTTATTATCTTCGAGAACTGGCGAATGCGCTACATGCCTACTATAATGCTATATCATTACTGTGTGAGCAGGAAGCGCTCCGGTGTTCGCGATTAACTTTGGTGTTTGCAGTACGCGATGTGTTACGGAATGGTTTGCAACTGCTTGGTGTGTCGGCCCCTGAGAGTATGTGATGGCTAATTACCCAAATAAAAAAAGTAATATGAAGCGCACACCCGGTGCGATGCCTCGGCGTGCATCAAATAAACGTTTTTTAATGGGGGCGATGCTTGCTTTTTTGGGTGGGTATGTCTTGGCTTGTTTTTATTCGCCGATGGCACTCAAAGCATTGTTTGAACCCAAAGCACTGGTAACGCCGCCGGCGATGAACGCGACAACCATGAATACAGTCACGCTGCCTAAGCCTAAATTTGAGTTTTATACTTTATTAACACAAGAAAAAACGGTTGCAAAAATAAAGCCGTCCCCTGAGAAAGCTGTCCCTGAGAAAGCTGCTCCTCAGACAGCAGTGTCTGAAAAAATAGTTTCTGAGACAGCAGTACGGACAGAAGCGCCCGGATCAAAATATACTTATCTTGTGCAGTTAGCCTCGTTTCAGCGACAAGAAGACGCAGAGCAACTCAAAGCAAATTTAATTATGCGTGGTTTTGATGCTCGGATTAAAACCGCCTCACAATCGGGGGGCGTTTGGCATCGTGTGGTCTTGGGGCCTTTTGTTTCCCGTCAAGTTGCAGAAAAAACACAAGCCGATATTGTAAAAAGTGAACATATATCTGGCATTATTCGAAGAATGGATGCATAAGTTGTAGAGCATTTTTAGATGTCAATTCATAGCTATCATGTGCCTGATATTCAAGGCGAGTGTTGTAGGGCAATCGTAGAAAACGTCATAAAAAATACGCCCTTTAAAACCTGTCAATATGAGATAGATGTACCCGAAAAAAAATTAATCATTGAATTAATCGATAATGAGGTATTTCGGCAGCTTGAAGCACATGAAATTGATGACTTAGTCTTTTCAGCTTTGAGAGGTATAGGCTTTGATAATACAACGGTCGATGGTGAAGTAACAAAAACAACGGATTTATCTCATGCTGTTTTAGGGAGCATGGGGCTTAGCGCCGGCTTTTTTTTATTATTATTACCTGTTTTTTTTACGGGGATTCCTTTTATTTTAACGGCTGTACTGGCTTTTTTAAGTGCAGGTTTAACCCTGGGTTTGGGGTGGTCTTTTTATCGCCGTGCTTATTATGGGCTTTGGCAGGGTGTTTGGAGTATGGATACCCTTTTTTCAATCAGCACAGCTGTTATTGTTGGGGTGTCTTTAGGCGCGCTTTTCATACCCGCTTTGCCTATGATGTTTGAAGCAGGTCTTTTAATTTTTGGATTTCGTCATGTAGGGATTGCCATTTCAGATTTTTTTAAAGCAAACTTACTGAGCGTGGGCCGTTTTCAGGACGAAGTACCTGAAACATTAAGATTACTCAATGGCAATAGGATTGCTCGAGATGCTGTTCAACCGGGTATGAGATTGCGCTTATCGCTTGGCGATCGTTTGCCGGTAGATGGTGTGTTTGAACAGGGCGGTGGGATGATTTCTAGTTTATATCAAACGGGATCGTACCAGTCAAAAACACTTGAGCTTGGTAAGACATATCTTGCTGGAACAAAAATTGATGCCATTTCAGGGGCAGAGCCACTTATATTTCGTGTTAAAAAATCGGCAAATGATTCGTTTTTAGCCTCTGAAGATAGGGCGATTCTTGAAGCTAAATTAAATCGTGCTTTAGAGAAAAAAAAGCCGCAAGGGGTGGCTTATTGGTTACAGTACTTTGTGCCTTTGGTAGTGAGTATTGCGGTTATTTCCGGGGTGTTTGTTGGTTTTTATTTTGCTTCGTTTGTGCTGGCACTTCAATGTACCGTGGGCGTTTTAGTTGCGGCATGTCCATGTACTTTAGGGCTGATTGCGCCTCTTGTGACACACGTTGGTATTAAGAAAATAGAACAAGACGGCATTATTTTTCGGAAACCAGAAGATCTTGAGGCTGCAGATAATATTGATTGTGTGATGTTTGATTTGAATGGCACTTTAACACGTGGGACGCCAGAAATATTAAATGCGGATAGCAAGCAAGACTTGATTGCCTTAATGGCACATTTAGAGCAAGATCAAGATCATTGGGTTGCACGTGCAATCAAAGCGGCTGCTAGTGATTTAAATTTGCCGGCGGTTGAAGGGGCTTGTCGGGTTAAGAAAACAACGCATCAAGGCATTAAAGTGTCATTTGGCGGTGATGAATATGTGTTGGGTAATCGTCGTATGATGGCAGGGGTACCAGGATTAGATAAGATTCGAAGCAATCCTCGTGAAACAGTGATTTATTTATCTAAAAATGGTGTGCTTCATGGACACCTTATTTTACAAGATGATATTCGTCCAGGTGCGTCTCAGGTGATTGATGCACTACAAACCGCCGGTAAAAGCGTTTATTTGTGTACAGGGTCGGATAGAAATTTAGCGAGTCAATATGCAAGTATTTTAGGCATTCCAGAAGATCATATTTTCTCGAATTGTAAAACAACAGGTAGACAATCAAAATTGGCACGTCTCAAAACCCTTAAAAGAAGAGGGCATCAGGTGGCGATGGTAGGTGACTCTGTCAATGATGCCAGTGTGATTGCAAAAAGTCATTTTGGGTTAGTGGTTCAGCATGATGCAGGGCATGAGGGAGTGCAGCAAGGCGCGTCTGCAGTGCTGAGAACAGAGTCACTGTTGCCGGTATTGCAGTTATTTGAAACGGCCCGAAAAACAAGCTCAAATATAAGTCAAAATGTATGGTTTAGCTTTGTTTATAATGCACTCGCAATGCTTGCACCCGCAGGATTATTATTAGGGGCGGGCATTGCATTAAATCCTGCTGTGGGCGCAGGTTTAATGATATTGCAAACGCTTTTAATTTTTGCCAATGTATATCGATTTAAGCTGGAAGGCGATACACAGAATCAAAATGAGCCTGCTGTCACGTCATCGAGTACAAATACAGCGACTGCTTCAGAGGTGGTTACCCCCCCTCATCCTGTGAACTCGAGATTAGCATCATCGCTCTCATACCCATCTTCAGACTTAGATATCCATGACGATGCAGCAGAGGATAGGGTTGTGAATAGTCCGTGATTGATGATATACCCAAGTGCTCCAATACCGGAAAGTCCGAGTCCAACGGTCATAAAAAAAGGATGTATGAGTGTTGCCATCGCAGCCCAGCAGAGCCCGCCTCCTACAGCGACCGTTAAACCCGCGAGACAATCAAGATAAAAAGAAGGGGTGATTGCTGCAATATTCAATTGAGCATCTGATTCAGTATCTGAGTCAGTATCTGAGGCAGTGACTGATTCAGTATCTGACTCAACACCTGATGATTCAGGCTCTTCATCAGAGTAAACGAATAAATTAAGATGATTATCATCTTCTATTTTTTCCATGATAAATCCTATATTCTTTGACTTGTATACTAATATTTTGAGCGTTGCTAATGGCATGGGGCTTACTAACTCGAAGGGTCAGTGCTTGAATATGGAAAGTGTTTTGAATAGATGCGATGACTTCATGCGCAACGGTTTCAATCAAGTTAAAAGCATGGGTTTCGACGAATGTCGTTACATGTTGGCATAGTGCGTCATAATCAATCGTCTGCTCGATATTATCTGCTATTTTGTCAAAATCAAGGGGGATTTCAATGTCAAATAATAGGATTTGTTTTATTTTTTTTTCCCATGCATGAATGCCAATATGGGTTTCAACGCGAAGGCCTTCAATCTGCAAACAATCCATTTTTTTATCTCTGATTTGATTTGCTGTAAGATAACGACTCTTTGGTTAAAAGTAAATCTTTTGAGAGGTTGTCGTATGCATGATTTATCTGAATCTTTGTCTCAGTCACTGTTTTTACGTGCATTGAAGCGTGAGCCTGTTACACGTACGCCTGTTTGGGTGATGCGGCAAGCAGGACGTTATTTGCCAGAATATCTCGCGGTTCGTAAAACAGCAGGTGATTTTATGACGCTATGTAGAACACCCAAATTGGCATGTGAAGTGACATTACAGCCATTGAGGCGTTTTGATTTGGATGCAGCCATTTTATTTTCTGATATTTTAACCATTCCAGATGCAATGGGGCTTGGATTATCGTTTCAAGAAGGGGAAGGGCCACAGTTTGCGCGGCCTATTCGAGATGTGGCAGCGGTTGATGCGCTGCGCGTGCCAAAAGCATCGGCTGATTTAGCTTATGTTATGGAAGCGGCGGCTTTAATTCGTGCTGAGATGCCAAAAAACTTACCACTGATTGGGTTTTCAGGCAGTCCATGGACCTTGGCTTGTTATATGATAGAAGGTGGCGGGAGTAAAGCCTTTAAGCATGTACTAAAGTTTTTATATGAAGAGCCGGAAGCAATGCATCTTTTATTACAAAAACTGACGGATTCAGTGATTGATTATTTAGGCGAACAGGTTAAAGCTGGTGTGAATGCGCTCATGGTATTTGATACGTGGGGCGGCATTTTACCGACAGAATATTTTAAAGCCTTTTCGTGTGATTATTTGGGACTTATTACAACGCGGTTAAAAGCACTTTATCCTGATATGCCGATTATTTTATTTACCAAAGGTGGTGGGCAGTGGTTGAGTACCCTTGCTGATACAGGATGTGATGGATTAGGGTTAGACTGGACGTGTGATTTAAGTCGTGCGCGCACGGAAGTGGGTGCGCGTGTTGCATTGCAAGGCAATTTAGATCCTACCGTATTATTAACATCACCTGATTGTATTCGTCGAGAAGTCAAACGGGTGTTAGGTGAGTTTGGTACGGGTCCTGGGCATATTTTTAACTTAGGTCATGGTATTACACCTGATGTGCCGCCTGAACACTTGGCGGTGATGATTGATACGGTACGTGAATTAAGTCTTGTTTAGTTGTTTAATCATAAGCAGTTGATACTTCGACGCATGCCAGATAGGTATGCGTCGAAGCAGCAATCAGTTAGATAATATATGATATATTATGCATTGCTTGGAGCGGGTGTAGTCATATCGATTGCAGCGCTGGTATTTTGATGATTAGCAAATAATCCTATTGCACTAACAACAGCAGCGACAACACCTGCTATGATTATAGGGGTGCCTAAGCTCATGATGCTCGCCGCAATCACAGTAGCAATGCCACCCATTAAGGTTAAAGTTGCGAGACAGTCAAAGCAGAAAGAAGAATTGCTGCTAGGCGCTGTTGTATCAAAATCAAAAGCATCGAAAGCACCGGCTAGCTCATCAGCTGCTGCTGTAAATGCAGCAGTTCTTTCAGCAGCCCGTCGCGCAAGGTAATGCTGTATAGTTGTATTAATCTGCGTAGCAGCTCTCTCAGCAGCAGCTTGTTCTTGTTCAGCAGCTTTTCGTACAATAAAACCGCGTGTAGCAGAAGAAATTCTAGTCGCAGCAGCTTGTTCTTGTTCAGTAGGTGCTTGCTCTTGCACTTGTTCAGTAGGTGCTTGCTCTTGCACTTGTTCAGTAGGTGTTTGCTCTTGGACTTGTTCAGTAGGTGTTTGCTCTTGCACTTGTTTAGTCATCGCTAAATAAGAAGCGTAAAATGCACTTGAAACCTGATCATACAGAGTGGAAGTGACATGGTTTACCATAGAGAATAGGTCGGGTACGACGTTAAATGTTTGCGTACTAGGTGTAGTCACTTGTTCAGCAGTTTTTTTCTTAGCATCAGCTCGTCTTTGAGCTGCAGATCCTTTACGCACTTTTTTAGGATTGGCCATAAATAACTCCAGTAAAAATTAAAAACAGCGCATTATATCATTATAGTGCCCCAAAATAAAGCAATTAATTTTTTATTAGATCAGACCCGGTTATGCTCTAACCTTGATTCAATAGGAATGAAGTAGCTTCCCTTTTCTTTAACTTATTCTGAGTGAGTTTTTTAATTGATTGCTTGTTTTATTGCTCGAGCTAACTTGTCTGTAACCTCAATGGCTTGTGAAGCATTTAAACGTGGATCGAGTAAGCTTTTATAATTTTTAGTGAGATCTGATTCAGAGGGACCTTGCTTGCCCCCCAAGCATTCAGTCACAGGCTCAGGTGTAATTTCAAGATGAAGACCACCGAGATGGCTTTGGTGTGCTTGGTGAAGGTTTAATGTTTGTTCAAGTTCATGCCAAACTTGATTGAAATGCCTTGTTTTAATGTGTGAGCTGGTGATTTTTGTATTGCCATGCATGGGGTCACAAAACCAGGTGACAGGATGTTGATGCTGTTGGGTAGCTTGAATCAATGCAGGTAAAGTGTGTTGAACTTCTGTGGCACCTAAGCGTGTGATGAGGACAATACGACCGGCACTTTTTTGAGGATTTAGTGTATGGATGAGCTGAAGTAGTTTATCTGGTGTTGTGCTGGGTCCAACTTTAATCCCAATGGGGTTATGAGTACCCCGTAAAAACTCAATATGTGCACCGTCTACTTGGTTGGTTCGAATGCCGACCCAAGGCAGGTGCGTTGAAAGATTATACCATAAGCCTTTGGGACATTGGTGCGTGAGTGCTGCTTCATAGTCTAGGTGTAGGGCTTCATGTGAAATATAAAATGTACGTTTTTTATATAAATTTTGAATTAGGCCTAAGGTATGTTTTGCTGAAGCGTAGCCTTTCAGCAATAATTCAGGGCGTGGTTCGCGTGCGGTCGTATTAAATGCAGATGCATTAATCAAATCACCGCGGTAACTCGGGAGTGTGATGTGACCCTGTGTTTCATGCGTAAAAGAACGTGGTTTTGCATATTGGCCTGCGATGCGTCCAATTGGGATGACTGGCTGCTCGGTTGTGGTTTGAAGTATAGCTATCATTTGGTCAATGAGTTTCAATTGCTCACGGATGATGGCTGGACGTGAATTTTTGAATGATTCAGCACAGTCGCCTGCTTGGAGTATAAACGCTTGTCCTTGGCTTGCTCTCGCTAAGGTTTGTTTTAATTTTAATATATCAGAGACTGACACCAGTGGCGGTTTCTGCGCAAGTTTGGTTAAAACCGAATTCAAAAGCATTTTGTTTTTATACACAAGCGCTTGAGCGTTTGGGTAATTTAACCAGGATGTTGGGTTCCAATCAGTTGGCATGAAAATTTAATAATAAATAAAAGAGGCATATTATCAGGGTTATTGCCTAAATGAACAACAGGGCCTTGAATTTTAGATGAATGCCCCAATTTTAAAAATAACTTGAATACTTTTAAGGCGATAGAATTGATATGAGTAAGCAAACCAAAGATTGGGGAAAAATTAAAGAAGCGCATGAGGCAGAAGAAGCAGCCAAGCTGAATGAAGAAATGCTTGAAGAAGCATATGACATGCAAGATGATGATGAAAGAGAAGAAGATAGTGACGCGTTAGATCATCCGTCTTATGCTGCATTAGAAGAAAAGTTGACAAAAGCAGAGCAAAAAGCCCATGAAAACTGGGATAAACTCATGCGCCTGACGGCTGAAATGGATAATTTACGTAGACGCTCAGAACGAGATGTAACAAAAGCGCATCGATATGGCCTAGAAAAATTTATTAATCATTTGTTGCCAGTGGTTGATAGCCTTGAGCAGGCAGAGCTGTTGGCAGAAAAACATGGTGATTCAGCGATGCATGAAGGGCTGGAACTGACCATGAAGTTATTTTTGGATATGCTTGAAAAAGCCGAAGTTAAGCAATTAAATCCGGTCGGAGAGTTATTTAATCCAGAAATGCATGAAGCGATGGTCATGCAAGAAACAGCAGATGCTGCACCTAATACAGTGATTTCAGTGTTTCAGAAAGGCTATCAACTCAATGATCGGGTGATTCGTGCCGCACGCGTGGTGGTGGCGAAAGAAAAAGCAAGTTGACCCCTTGAAATAAATAATTTCTCCCTCATATGTGAGTGCATAGGGGTATTTTTTAGATAACCGAATTTGGAGTGTAAAAATTATGTCAGCGATTATTGGAATTGATTTAGGAACCACCAACTCGTGTGTTGCTGTGATGGAAGGAAAAGATGTACGTGTCATTGAAAATGCAGAAGGACATCGCACAACGCCGTCGATTATTGCGTATACAGACGATGAAGTCTTGGTTGGACCTGCAGCAAAACGTCAAGCTGTGACAAACCCAGATAATACCGTGTTTGCCATTAAGCGTTTAATTGGTCGTCAATTTTCAGATAAGATTGTGCAGAAAGATATTAAGATGGTGCCATATAAAATCGTTAAAGCTGACAATGGCGATGCTTGGGTCCGGATTAAGAAAGACGACAAAGCACCACCACAAATTTCGGCTGAAATTTTAAAGAAAATGAAAAAAACCGCTGAAGAATATTTAGGTAAAGATATCACAGAAGCTGTGATTACAGTTCCTGCTTATTTTAATGACTCACAACGTCAAGCGACAAAAGATGCGGGTCGTATTGCAGGGCTTGAAGTGAAACGTATTATCAATGAGCCTACCGCTGCTGCATTGGCTTATGGTATGGATAAAAAACGGGGTGATTCAACCATTGCTGTGTATGACTTAGGTGGTGGTACGTTTGATGTGTCTATTATTGAAATTGCCGAAGTAGATGGTGAGCATCAGTTTGAAGTCTTAGCAACCAATGGTGATACATTCTTAGGCGGTGAAGATTTTGATTTGGCGTTGATTGAGTATTTAGCCTCTGAGTTTAAGAAAGATGCAGGGATTGATTTGCACAGCGATCCATTGGCATTACAGCGTTTAAAAGAAGCGGCTGAAAAAGCAAAAATTGAATTATCTTCAGCGCAACAAACGGATGTTAATTTGCCTTATATTACAGCAGATGCCAGTGGGCCGAAGCATTTAAATATTAAATTAACACGTGCAAAACTTGAATCATTGGTTGAAGCCTTAGTTAAACGTACGGTAGCACCTTGTAAGACAGCATTGAAAGATGCAGGGCTTAGTGTTTCAGACGTTGATGAAGTGATTTTAGTGGGTGGTCAAACACGTATGCCATTGGTTCAAAAAACAGTGGAAGATTTTTTTGGTAAAGAACCACGTCGTGATGTTAATCCTGATGAGGCGGTTGCGGTAGGAGCTGCTATTCAAGCCGCTGTATTATCTGGCGATGTGAAAGATATTTTATTATTGGATGTCACACCCTTATCACTTGGGATTGAAACCATGGGTGGCGTGATGACTAAATTAATCGATAAAAATACAACCATTCCTACCAAAGCAAACCAAGTGTTTTCAACGGCTGATAATAATCAAACAGCTGTGACTGTGCATGTGTTACAAGGTGAGCGGGAACAAGCGTCAGCGAATAAGTCTTTGGGTCGTTTTGATTTAGCTGATATTCCAGCAGCACCTCGTGGTGTGCCTCAAATTGAAGTAACGTTTGATATTGATGCCAATGGTATTTTAAACGTTTCTGCAAAAGATAAAGCAACCGGTAAAGCACAATCGATTGTGATTAAAGCATCAAGCGGTTTGAGTGATGAAGAAGTCGATGCGATGGTGAAAGATGCTGAAGCACATGCTGAAGATGATAAAGTCTTTAAAGAAATGGTTGAACTTCGTAATCAAGCAGACAGCTTAATTCATAGCACTGAAAAATCATTGAAAGAGTTAGGTGATGATATTGAAGCGGCTGAAAAACAAAGCATTGAAGAAGCAACATCATCATTGCAAGAAGCGTTAAAAGGCAATGATAAAGCTGAGATTGAAGAAAAGCTTGAAGTCTTAAATAAAGCGTCTTCATCAATGGCTGAACGTTTGTATGCGAAACAGTCAGCGGATGCAAATGCGGCTGATGCAGGCGCTGAAGCAAGTTCTGAAGAAGCCGCAGCCTCTGATGATGAAGCGGTTGTTGATGCTGAGTTTGAAGAAGTCGATGATAATAAAAAAGAAGACGATAAAGCGTAAGTCTTACACCGAGAGAGCAATTCATGCAGCAACAAGATGATTATTATGAGCTTCTCGGTGTCGCACGCGACGCCAGTGATGCTGATGTAAAAAAAGCATATCGTAAACTTGCAATGAAATATCATCCGGATAGAAATCCGGGTGATAGTTCGGCCGAGGAAAAATTTAAAGAAATTCAAAAAGCTTATGCTGTTATTTCTGATAAAGAAAAACGTGCAGCATACGACCAGTTTGGACATGCAGGGGTTGATGGCATGGCTGGAGGGGGTGGACCAGGTGCGGGTGGCTTTGGTGGCTTTGGGGATGTATTTGAAGATATTTTTGAAAATATTTTTACGGGTGGCCAACAAGGTGCACGCGGTGGTCGTTCTGGATCACGCGCGCAGCGTGGTTCTGATCTTCAAATTGGTGTGCAGCTAACCCTTGAAGAAGCAGCGAGTGGCAAATCCGTTGAAATCACGGTGCCGCGTCATGTGGCATGTGGTACTTGTGATGGTTCTGGTGGTAAAAAAGGAACCAAACCAACGAGTTGTGAAACCTGTAATGGTGTTGGGCAAGTTCGTATTCAGCAAGGCTTTTTTTCAATACAGCAGACCTGTCCGCATTGTCATGGTGAAGGTCAAGTGATTTCAGACCCTTGTACTGATTGTCATGGTCAAGGTCGCGTACGAGACAGTAAAACACTGACTGTTAAAATTCCTGCGGGTGTTGACGAAGGCGATCGGGTGCGCTTGGGCGGTGAAGGTGAGGCCGGGTTGCATGGTGGTCCAACCGGTGATTTATATGTTCAGGTTGCGGTTAAAAAGCATGCGATTTTTGAAAGAGATGGCAAAGACTTGCATTGTGAAGTGCCTATTGCCTTTACAACAGCGGCACTGGGTGGCAGCATTGATGTACCGACTTTAGCTGGTCGTGTGGCATTAAAAATTCCTGCAGAAACGCAAACAGGTAAATTATTTAGGTTACGCGGTAAAGGTGTTAAGTCCGTAAGAGCACATGGTTCTGGCGACTTACTGTGTCGAGTGATTGTTGAAACACCTGTGAAGCTGTCAAAAGATCAAAAAGCATTTTTAGAGCAGTTTCAAACTGATCTAGATAAGAACCCAGGTGCACATTCACCACAATCTGCTTCATGGTTTGGCCGTGTAAAACAATTTTTTGAGGATATGAAACTCTAAATGATAAATTCACCGGCATGTCTTGTTCTTTCAGATGGCTCAAAATTTGAGGGTTTTTCTGTTGGCGCATCAGGGACCTCTGCCGGTGAGCTTGTTTTTAATACCGGTATGACGGGTTATCAAGAAATTTTAACCGACCCGTCTTATGCTCATCAGCTTGTGATGTTTACGACAGCACATGTTGGTAATACGGGCTGTAATCAAGAAGATATGGAGTCTTCTCGGGTATGGGCTGAAGGCTTGGTGCTCCAAAATGATATCTCACTGTCCAGTAACTATCGCTCAGAACAAAGTTTGCCTGATTTTTTAAAAAAACACCGTGTGGTTGCGATTGCAGGGGTGGATACGCGTGCGTTAACGCATTATTTACGAGATAAAGGGGCTATGTCTGCGTGTATTACAACGGACATGAACCATCTGGAAGAGGCTATTTCGCGTGCCAAAGCATATCCCGGATTGTCAGGTGTTGATTTAGCAAGTGTTGTGTCTCGAAAAGCGATTGAGCGTTGGCATTTGGGACGGGGTGACTGGGCACTGGATTCAAAACCTGAACGTTTGCATGTAGTGGTGTATGATTTTGGTGTGAAGCACAGTATTTTACGGCGCTTACATGATAAAGGATGTCATCTGACGTTGGTGCCTGCAGATACTTCAGCTGAAGCTGTGATAGCAATGAATCCGCATGGTGTTTTGCTGTCTAATGGCCCGGGTGATCCATCTGCCTGTGATTATGCGATTCAGGCAGCGCGTGATTTATTAAAAGAACAGGTTCCTTTGTTTGGTATTTGTCTTGGTTTTCAAATTTTAGCACTCGCATGTGGTGCGCGTGCCATCAAAATGAAGTTTGGTCATCATGGTGTGAATCATCCAGTCATTCAAATTGAATCACCGGAACGCGTTTTAATTACCAGTCAAAACCATGGCTTTGCGATTGATGAAGCATCATTGCCTGGATATTTACGTGTGACACATCGCTCCTTGTTTGATAAAAGCTTACAAGGTATTATTCATGAGAGTCAGTCTGCGTTTGGTTTTCAAGGACACCCAGAAGCAGGCCCTGGTCCACATGATGCAACTTGTGTGTTTGACCCATTTATTCAATCTATGCATGATAAAAATGCAGTTTAAATAAGGATATATCGCCGTGAGTTTTAGCAATGTATTTACTTCCGAATCTGTTTCTGAAGGTCATCCTGATAAAATCGCCGATCAAATTTCAGACGCAGTGCTTGATGCCATTTTAGCGCAAGATAAACATGCACGTGTTGCCTGTGAAGTGTTTGTCAAAACAGGCATGGTGATGGTCGGCGGTGAAATTACAACCACAGCGTGGGTTGATGTTGAAGAAATTACACGCGGTGTGATTCGAGATATTGGATATAATAGCTCAGCCATGGGGTTTGACTGGGAGTCATGCGCTGTATTATCTGCTATTGGAAAGCAATCCCCTGATATTGCACAGGGTGTTGATCAAGCCGATAAAACAATTTTAGGCGCAGGGGATCAAGGTCTCATGTTTGGTTATGCATCGAACGAAACAGACGTGCTCATGCCTGCGCCTATTGCGTATTCGCATCTTTTAATGGCGCGTCAGGCAGAACTTCGAAAAAGTGGTGAGTTGTCTTGGTTAAGACCCGATGCAAAGTGTCAGTTAACATTGCGTTATGAGAATAATAAACCCGTTTCGATTGATACCATTGTTTTTTCAACCCAACATGCTCCTGAAATAAAACAAGCTGAGCTTGTACGATTGGTTGAAGAGCAAATTATTAGGCCTGTACTCCCGAGTGACTGGATAACAAAAGACACCCGTTTCTTGATTAATCCAACGGGGCGCTTTGTGATTGGTGGGCCACTGGGAGACTGCGGTTTAACCGGGCGAAAAATTATTGTTGATACTTACGGCGGCATGGCACGTCATGGCGGCGGTTGTTTCTCGGGTAAAGATCCCTCAAAAGTCGACCGTTCAGGGGCATATGCTGCGCGTCATGTGGCGAAAAATTTAGTAGCCGCAGGCATCGCAGATAAATGTGAAATTCAAGTTTCATATGCGATTGGTGTTGTTGAGCCGACTTCGATTCATATTGAGACATTTGGAACAGGCCGAGTGGGAGCCGATGTTATGCTTCAGCTTGTACGTGAGCACTTTGATTTAACCCCTGCAGGTATTATTTCGCATCATGATTTGTTAAGACCTATTTATAGAGAAACAGCAACGCTTGGACATTATGGACGTGACGCGTTTCCTTGGGAACGCTTAGATAAAGTAGACGCACTACGTGCCGCCGTATCGGGCTTAATCAAGGAGAGCAAGCATGTCGGAAGTAAGCGAGAAAGTAACGGATTACCGTGTAGCTGATTTAAGCCTTGCTGAATGGGGCCGAAAAGAAATTTCAATCGCTGAAACTGAAATGCCAGGTCTTATGGCACTTCGTGATGAATTTGGTGCCTCAAAGCCATTGAAAGGCGCCCGCATTGCGGGCTGCCTACACATGACCATTCAAACTGCAGTTCTCATCGAAACTTTATGCGCATTAGGTGCTGAAGTACGTTGGTCGTCGTGTAATATTTTTTCAACACAAGACCATGCAGCGGCAGCCATTGCAGCAACTGGTGTGCCTGTATTTGCTTGGAAAGGTGAAACAGAAGAAGAATACACCTGGTGTGTTCATCAAACCATTCAGGGCCCTGATCATTGGACGCCTAATTTACTTTTAGATGACGGCGGTGATTTAACGGCTTTAGTGCATGTTGATTATCCCGAGTTATTACCTGAAATCAAAGGCCTCTCAGAAGAAACAACTACTGGCGTGGCGCGGCTGTATGAGATGGCAAAAAACAAAACGCTCGGCATGCCAGCCATGAACGTGAACGATTCTGTTACAAAATCTAAATTTGATAATTTATACGGTTGCCGCGAGTCGCTCTTAGATGGCATCAAACGCGCAACAGATGTCATGATTGCCGGTAAAATTGCATTGATTTTAGGCTATGGTGATGTGGGTAAAGGCTGCGCACAAGCGCGCCGAGGCCAAGGTGCGACCGTATATATTGCAGAAATTGACCCGATTTGTGCGCTGCAAGCGGCAATGGAAGGCTATCGCGTGGTCACACTTGATGATGTGGCTCATGAAGTTGATATTTTAGTCACAGCAACCGGTAACTATCATGTCGTCACGCACGCACACATGGCGCGCATGAAAAACCAAGCTATATTATGCAATATTGGGCATTTCGATTCTGAAATTGATATTGCGAGTTTAAAGCATTATGCCTGGGATAATGTGAAGCCCCAAGTGGATCAAGTGATTTTTCCAGATGGCAAACGGCTCACCGTATTGGCCGAAGGCCGATTGGTTAATTTAGGTTGTGCGACAGGGCACCCAAGCTTTGTGATGTCTGCCTCGTTTACGAATCAAGTGCTTGCTCAGATTGAGCTCTTTCAGCATGCAGAAAATTATGAGAAACAAGTGTATACCTTGCCGAAAAAACTCGATGAAAAAGTGGCTCGATTGCATTTAGATAGAATCGGCGCAAAGCTGACGGCACTCAGTGCGGAGCAAGCGGCGTATCTTAATTTATCGGTACATGGGCCTTATAAGCCTGAGCATTACCGGTATTGAATCATATTGGGGATTGGCCAAGGCTGATCCCGTTTTATTTATGTTAAAGACTGTGCCACATTCAGGAGATCCCTCGCTGCACTCGGGATGACGTGGGGAGTTACCTTAAATCTTAATCTAAAGCATTTTTCATGCTGCTATTTGATCATAACTCAGCTTAAGTTCGCCACTCGATTAGCGATGGGGATATCTCTTCATCTTCTGAATCATTTGTATCAGTAGACCAGAAACTGTTAAGTCTTGTAGGATGTGTATCATTGGTTTGTTTTGCTTGATTAATATCAAACAATGTACTTGCAAGTTCAGTTTCGAAAAATGTCAAATTAAAAAGTGCTTCAACACAATAATCAATGCCTGCTCCAATCAGTACCATTAAGTTAGGGATCGAAGCTTCAATATCAATAAACCAGTTTCCAGCCCATACCATTAAGCTCATTGAAGTGAAATATAAAGGTAATGCTAGAAAGAGTGAAATATCAGCTGCAGCTGTGAGAAAAGCAAAATGAAGAATCACAACAATCATTAAGATATATAGACTGAGCAGAAAATCGATAAGATTGAGTGGTAATTTTAAGAAAAGATTAAGTGCATAAGCATAGTTCTTTTTATCCCTCCAAAAAGGTGTTTGTTTTTCTTTAAGATTGATAGCTTCTTTGAGAGAAATGAGTTCTAAATTTTTCTTAAATGCTTCATTTTTTAAACATTCTTCAATAAATAATGAAGCCGCATTTTGATGGGCAAGGATATCTTCTGCAGAATGGTATGTCGTATCAAATAGTGAGAACCTATCTTTAAGTAGAGAAGTTAGAGGCTCTATATTCTGTATTGTATTATCGCTTAGGAGTCGCAGATCTTTTTCAATTAATTGATTTGTTTTCCCGCCAAAAATTCCATTACATTTCCAATATGAGTGATGGGAGCGCGCGTCGATTGCAAAAATGGCGCGACAAAATGCAGATAGTTTTTTTGTGTAAATAGTATCCAGCTCTTCTAAATCATCTTCACTTAGCTCTGTATTTTTGGGTTTAGGAAAATCAAAACGTGAGGTGTGTTTTACATAGGTATACAAACCTGTTTGATAGTCACGACTTACATTTATTTTAGTTGTTTCCTCAAGTTGATGACTATCAAACATACATCCCCTCTATATATAAAGGCATAATTTTTTTATTAAAACTACTGTTGATTAGAACGCTTGCATAACTATCTTAAATTTCTTAAAAAGAAATTTTCAATTTCATCTATTGGCATTTGAACCGCCTCAGCGTCACATCGCGCTTTGTATTCAATCATGCCCGCATCAAGGCTTCGTTCACCAATGACTATCCGATGTGGAATACCGATTAAATCATTATCTGCAAATAAAACACCAGGGCGCTCTTTTCGGTCATCTAATAACACCTCAAAGC
>JAALKW010000003.1:20710-21747 GCA_011087865.1 Legionellaceae bacterium | reverse complement strand
AATAGGTTTTGATACAGTGCCTCAGCAGCGTTTTTGACGCGCTCTGAGCGATGCATATTAATAGGAATAATATTAATATGAAACGGCGCCATGGTTTCAGGTAGACAGATACCACGTTCGTCATGATGTTGCTCGATAGCCGCCGCCACCATACGAGATAAACCTAGGCCATAACAACCCATCAGTAGTGTTTGTGCTTTGCCTTCGTGATTGAGGACATTAGCTTTCATGATGTCTGCATATTTTGAGCCAAGCTGAAAAATATGGCCAACTTCAATGCCGCGGCAGATATTCAGCGTGCCTTTGCCGTCAGGGCTTTTATCGCCTGCTTTTACTTCACGTAAATCAAATGCTTCGTATGTGCTTGTGTCTGCTTCAAAGCCTTCCATAGCAAGCACATGGCTATCAATAATAGTGGGGGCTGTTGTATCTGCTTTTGAAAGTACTGTCAGCGGTGTTGCAATTAAATCATGCTTTTCTGTGCGAGTTGTATTCAGTGTATCTGCTTCGCGTAAGATAAGCTTAATGACAGGGGTATCAAGGCCTTTTACATAAATAGCTTGGGTTTTGCTGAAAGGCAGGCTCTCAGGTATTAAACAAGTGGCTTGCTCTACGTTTGCGGCATAATCACTTGAATCACTATAAGCAATTAAATCTTCACCTGTATCTGCGAGTACTTGAAATTCATGCGATACAGCACCACCAATAGCGCCTGAATCGGCTTCAACCGCTCTATATTTAAAGCCTAGTTTATTAAATATTTTGCAATACGCTTCAAACATATTTTGGTAAGTTTCTTCAAGGCATGATGCATCCAAATGAAAAGAGTAGGCATCTTTCATGAGAAACTCACGGGCACGCATAACACCAAAGCGTGGCCTGATTTCATCTCGAAATTTCGTTTGAATTTGATATAAATTAATCGGTAATTGTTTATAATATAGAACTTCTTGCAGCATTAAGTCAGTAATCCCCTCTTAATGGGTTGGGGCGGAGCCGCGGTTCAGGGGGGTGAGGGCCGGGGGGGGGGGGAGGGG
>JAALKW010000003.1:0-20700 GCA_011087865.1 Legionellaceae bacterium | reverse complement strand
CCTCCCCCCCCCCCCCGCCCGCCAGCCGCCGAGGCGGGGCCATATGTGATATCGAAAGTTGGTTAGAAATTGATATAAATTAATCGGTAATTGTTTATAAGATTGCAATTCTTGACGCATTAAGTCAGTAACCACCTCTTCATGGGTTGGGCCAAAGCAATATTCACGTTGATTATTATCTGTGATGCGTAATAATTGCCCGCCAAAAGTATCCCAACGTTCGGTTTCTTGCCAAAGTTCAGCGGGTTGAATCGCAGGCATTAAAAGCTCGAGGGCACCGGTTTTATTGAGCTCTTCACGAACGACCTGTTCTATTTTACGGAGTACTTTGAGGCCTAGTGGTAGCCATGTATAGAGTCCTGACCCAAGTGGCCTAATAAATCCTGCGCGCAGCATCAGTTGATGTGATGGTGTTTCTGCTTCACTGGGAGATTCTTTGAGGGTTGAAATGAGCCAGGGTGAGGCGCGCATGTTTAAATCCTAGAGGTATTTGAAGTTATCTAAATGACTGGAAATCGTACCAGATTTCGAGCATTTCATCTAGAGGGATCCGGGACGGGTTAACACACGCTTTAATATGTATTAGCTATTAGCGCGCTGTTGGGTAAATGCTCAAATATTGTCATATACTTCATATATTAACAAGCGGAAATAATGATGTCAACGCGAGAAGCAGTTTTTGAAGAAAAGCAAAAGCAATTTTTAGCTGTGCTGAGGGATTTGCCTCATCACGGTTTTGCTGTGGATCTAAAAAAAGCAGGGATATCATTATTGGCGGAATTGACTGAGTATGAGCCGAATAGAGACAATAAAAGTTTTTATGTGATGATGCAGGAGATTAAAAAAAAGCTTTACCAGAAAGTCTTTGGGCCCTCAGCGAAGAAAAAAGCAGAAGATTTGGAATTAATGATAGCAGCAATACAAGCCTCAATAGATGCAGTTGAGGGGTTAAAAGAAGGTGGCGATTTTGAAAAAGCAGTTTTTGCAATCGATCAAATGAATCGTCTGCAAACCTTATTGCCAGGGCATGAGCGCTTGGCATATAAACTTTTGGCATTTGCATTTGTGTTGAGCTTGGTTGCTATTATTCTGGTTTGTATTTTTGTGCCGCCGGCCTTTGCTTCTTTGCTCTTGTTTTCGACATGGACGAGTTCAATGACTTCAGGGGTTGTGAATCCCTTAACTATAATTACGACGACGAACCTCAGTGTTTCTTCGGCACTATTTTACACGGGGCAGCAGCAAGGCAAAGCCAGTGCATTAGATGGACTTAACTTGGTCGTTGAGGCAGAGATAAAAGCAAGAGACGAAGCAAAATCAGATGAGGCAGGAGATATATTTGACCCGCGAGAAGCAGTTTTTGAAGAAAAGCAAAAGCAATTTTTAGCCGTGCTGAGTGATTTGCCTCATCATGGTTTTGCTGTGGATCTAAAAAAAGCAGGGATATTATTACTGGCGGATTTGACTGATTATGAGCCGGATACAGACAATAAAAGTTTTTATGCGATGATGCAAGGGATTAGAAAAAAGCTTTATCAAAACGTGTTTGGGCCCTCAGCGAAGAAAAAAGCAGAAGATTTGGAGTTAATGATAGCAGCAATACAAGCCTCAATAGATGCAGTGGAGGGGTTAAAAAAAGGTGGCGATTTTGAAAAAGCAGTGGTTGCAATCGATCAAATGAATCGTCTGCAAACCTTATTGCCAGGGCATGAGCGTTTGGCATATAAACTTTTGGCGCTTGCCTTGGTGTTGAGCTTGGTTGCTATTATTCTGGTCTGTATTTTTGTGCCGCCGGTCTTTGCTTCTTTGCTTTTGTTTGCGGCATGGGCGAGCTCAATGACTGCAGGGGTTGTGAATCCCTTAATTATGATTACGACGACGAGCCTCAGTGTTTCTTCGGCATTATTTTATACGGGGCAGCAGCAAGGCAAAGCCAGTGCATTAGATGGGTTTAACTTAGTCGTTGAGGCAGAGGTAAAAGCAAGAGACGAAGCAGAAATAGATGAGGCAGGGGATATATTTTACCCTGCCAGCGGGGGCCTTGATTTTTCTTAGTTTTTGGGTGGAATGAGTGTATTAAACTGCTCTGCTAGGCCATCAATAGGCTCATGTTGCAGCTGATTGACACGTTTTGCAAAGTTCTTAAAGTGAACTTTACCTGTATTAACATCATACGTCGCGCCAACCATACCAATATTTTTTGCATCAATTTCAGATTTTAAAACCGTGCTCTGTTGATAGATATGATACAAACTATTTGCAATATTAAGTTCAGTGACATTCTGGTAATGCGTTTTTTTAGATTTGGTTTTTTTGCCTGTGCTCGTTGCCTTTTCAGCATCTATTGCAGGTTGTAATTTGGCAAGCAATTGTGGGACATGTCCTGCTTGGTCTGCTGTAGTATCAGGTGTATCTGGCTTTTCAGGTGCATCACAAGCCGCTGCAATCGCGCCGCAGCGTGTATGCCCAAGCACAACAATCAATTTCGCGCCAATCACGTGGCATGCATATTCGATGCTGGCCAAAATGTCGTCATTGATGACATTTCCTGCAACACGCACACAAAATAAATCACCAAAACTCATATCAAATACGGTTTCAACCGGTACCCGTGAGTCGATACAGGCTAACACCACAGCAATTGGATGCTGCGTGACAGCGGTGTGTTTAATATCAATCGTGAGGCTTCTATGAATACGCGTATCATCAAGAAAACGTTGGTTCCCTTCATATAAAACGTTTAAGACCTGTTGAGGAGAGAGCGCTGCTTGTACATCATAGGTGGTGACGTTAATAAAATTAATATGATCATGGATGGTGTAATCTTTTTTGAACCCAATTAAATTTAAAGATATATTTTTACGTGGTGCTTGTTCGGCTTGAAACTCTGAAATCAGTTCAATAATTTCTTTATCGATGTATTTTGAATAACGCGCATCAATAATCAGTTGGGATTTATTTGGGATGCCGTCAAGTTCTTCAATCAGTGAGGCTTTATTTAAGAAAGTGGTTTGTTGTGGCAAGATTAAGCGCTGTGTGACCCCGTTAGGATAAAATTCTTTGATAATATCTAAACGAGCCTGACTGTTTGATTTTAAAATAAAAAACAAGCTGGTTAATAAGCCAATAATAATCCCTGTGAGTATGTTTAGGGTTACAATGCCAATCAGGGTTGCAATAAATGGAATAAAGCGAGAAGGGCCTTGTTGATAAATCGTTTTGAAGAGTTTCGGTGTTGAGAGTTTATAGCCTGTATAAATTAATACAGCGGCGAGTGAACAGAGTGGAATACGATTCAAAAGACCAGGAATTAATAAAATAGCAAACAGTAAATAAAAGCCGTGAAAAATAGTCGAGGCTTTCGTTTTTGAGCCGGCCTGGATATTAACAGAGGTTCGGACGACAACGGATGTCACTGGTATGCCGCCAATGAGACCGGCACATAGGTTTCCAATACCCTGGGCGACAAGCTCTCTGTCTTTAGAGGTGCGGTTATGTTTTTTGTCTAATTTCTCTGCGGCTTTGATGTTTAAGAGACTTTCAAGGGATGCAACAATGGCAAGAATACCGGCATACACATAGACATTGGGGTTAGACCACGCAGACCACTTTGGAAAGTGAAGCTGTTGAAGCCAATCAGACAGTTGACTATGTTGTGGGATATTCACGAGTTGGGGGCTATTTTGTGCAAGATATGAGTGTGTGTGTACAAATACTTCATTGATTGCAATGCCAAACAGAACCACGACAATACTGCCTGGGATTGCTTTTAGCGCTTTAATATTTGTTTTTTCAAAATAAATGAGCATGGCAAGCGAGATAAGAGAAATAATCATCGCACCACTATTAATATGATAAGAGACATCGCGTAAAGGTTTAAAGCTAAAGCCTTCGGTAGCATCAAGCAGATGCATTTTTAGTTCAGGTAAGCTAGATGTGAGCGTAAAAGCGAGTGGTAACTGTTTGAAAATCAACAAAATGCCGACGGCACTCAGTAAGCCTTGAATCACGTTTGAGGGAACGTATTCTGCAAAAAAACCTGCCCGTAAGGTACCCGTAATGACCTGAAAAAGACCGGCTAAACATAAGGCCAGTAAGAAGGTATTAAAATCACCGAGTTGTGTAATGGCGGTCACGACAACAGCGGCAAGGCCTGCTGCAGGGCCACTGACACTCACGTGTGATGAACTTAAACTACCCACGATGATGCCGCCAATAATACCACTTAAAATACCGGATAAAAGTGGCGCGCCAGAGGCAAGCGCTATCCCAAGACATAGCGGAATAGCAACAAAAAATACCGCGAGCGCAGAAATTAAATCAAATTTTAAAAAACGCTTTCTATAGACTTGAAAATGGCGAAAAATTGCTGGTGACGGCAGTATATTATTCATCATTGATGACCTCATGTGTTGTGAGCCCTGACTCTAGGCTTTTAAAGTCCCAGAGGTTCGCATCCATGAGTTGGCTTGGTTTGATTGATTGCAATGCATGCAGTATGTTGCTTGGAATTTTGGGATTTTCTTTGGCTAGCTGGTTTATCAAGTGGCCCACCTTTTTTCGTGCTAGGTTATCTTGTGAGCCGCATAAGGTACATGGAATAATCGGAAAATCCTGCTCACGCGCGTAATCAATAATATCGTTTTCTTGTGTGTAAGACAAGGGACGAATCACGACATGTTTTTTGTTATCGCTGAGGAGCTTTGGAGGCATCGAGCGGATATCGCCATTATAAAAAATAGACATCAGTAAAGTACGAATTAAATCATCACGGTGATGGCCTAGCGCGATTTTATTAAAACCATGCTCTTCTGCGTAGCGATAAATAATACCACGTCTTAAGCGTGAGCAAAGTGAGCAGTAGGTTTTACCTTCAGGAATTTTTTCTTTAACGATGCTGTAGGTATCACGTTTAAGAATAATATGTTCGATATCACGTGCATTAAGCCACGCCCGAAGCTTGCTATCATCCCACCCTGGTTGGGCTTGGTCGAGCGTGAAAGAAAACACTTCAAAAGGAATTTTAGCGCGCTTTTTTAATAAATTTAGTATGCTCAGCAAGGTAAATGAATCTTTACCGCCAGATAAGCAGACCATGACGCGATCACCTGCTTGTATCATATTAAAATCAGCAATCGCTTTGCCAGTATAATGTAACAGTTTTTTTTCAACTGCGGATGAAGTATAAGCCATGATTATTCTCTACATCTTAAACGTGCTTGTCGCGTTATTCGTTCGACTCGCTGAAATTAGGTGGGCGGCTGTTAATCCGTTCCGTGACAAGCCAGCTATTAATTTCTTCAAGATCGTTAACGTTCAGTGTGCCAGCCAAGTATTTTAACTTAAGCATGACGCCAATTAAAGCATATTGGTCCGACGCAAGGTTTCGTTGTGCCTGAAATAAATTTTCTTGAGCATTGACAACATCAACCATGTTGCGTGTGCCAACAAAAAAGCCAGCTTCGGTACTATCAACGGCTTCTGTTTGTGTAAACACGGTTTTTTTATCGGCTTTGACTTTACCAATGCCGTTATTAATCGTACCAAAAGAGGTGCGGCTATCCGTCACAACACGACGATGTGCTTGCTCGAGCTCTTGGCTTGCTGTTTGAAAGTCAAACTTTGCTTTTTTTGTTTCTGCGAGAACAAGACCACCTTGCATCACAGGAAAATCGACAGAAACACCAGCAGCAGAAATACGTTGTGATTTTGGAACAAAAAAGTTAGCAAAGTTTTGACTATGTCCTTCGTTACGTCGTCGGACATCGGTAAATTCAAGTTGGATAATGGGCCAGTTTCCGGCAGCTTCGGCTTTAATTTTTTCACGAGCAGCTTCAAGTTTATATTTAGCAGCAAATAAGTTGTAATTTTGTCTAAGTCCTGTTGCAACCCATGAATCAATATTATCAGGTTCTGGGCGCATTAATGGGATGGTTTGATTTCGAAGCGGTGACAGACGACCATAGGTATGGTTTGTAATTTTACGCAGCTCTTCACTTTGAATCATGACGTTATTTTTAGCTTGAATGACTTGTGCAACAGATTGGTCATAGGCGGCTTGTGCATCGTACACCGAGGTAATGGCATCGAGACCTACGTTAAAACGTTGGGTTGACTGGTCGAGCTGACGCTTGTTTGCATTTTTTTTGGCAACGCCAAAACTCAAAGTATCATAGGCAAGTAAGACATTAAAATAAGCTTCAGCGGTTCTTAAAATTAAGTCTTGAGCTTTGTCATTAAAACGCGCATGCGCTGCTTTAACGGCGGCTTTTGCACGCTGTACTTCGGCCCAAGATTTGTAATTAAAGATGGCTTGGGTGGCACTGAGTTCAAATTGTGAATTGGTATACGTTTCGCTAATAGAGAAAAAAGTACCTGCGTTTACATTTTGTTGATTAGATGAATCTGAAATAGACATATTAACTTGGGGTAACAAAGGCGCACGTGCAATGGAAATATTCTCAGTTTCTGACATAAACATACTGTATTCAGCTTTAAACAGTGGATCGTTATCTAAAGCATGTAAGTAAATATCGAGCAAATCAGCAGCATGAAGCAGCGGTACTAAGCCAAGGCTTAAGCATAAAATGCACCAGAACTGCTTCAGTTTTTTCATCTATCGTCCTAATACGGTTCTAAACAACACACTCAAAAAGTAAACTGTTCAGTAGATAAAGTTTGTCCTATTAATAAAGGCAGTTCAGTTTCAAAAAGGCTTTGTGTCTGCCACACTTCGTCATGACTTAGGGTATGTAGTTCACCCTGCATAACAGGTTTTTCACCGGTAATTGCAAATAGTTGCCCACCAGGAATCACTTGTAATCGGTGCATTTTATTTAATGCTTTGAGTGCCCCTGTATAAATAACCACATCATAGGGGGCTTTGTCCAGCCATCCTTTAGAGGCATCCGCTGTAATCAGCGTGGTATTTTTATTTCCGTATGTTTTTAATTTTTTCTCTGCGGCTTCTGTCAATTCAGCATAATAATCAATACTGGTCACATGCTTTGCGCTGTGGCTTAAAAGAGCCGTAAAAAAACCTGATCCCGTACCAATTTCAAGCACATGTTCATGGCCTTGAAGATTGAGAGCTTGCAAAATCGTTGCTTCCTCGAGAGGCGTCATCATACGCTCGTTGTGTGCGAGAGGGATTTGTAAGTCGCTATAGGCGATAGATTCGAGTGCCTCTGGAACAAATAAGTGTCTGGGTATTTTGTCATAAAGAGACAGCACGCGTTCATCTAAAATATTACCTGTACGCAGTTGCTGCTTTATCATGTTAATACGAGGAAGTTGGTTTTTCATAAATAAATTCTATAGATATAGCTGTGATTAAATAATTAAATGATTTTAACAAGAATTGGGCGAATTAAGATAGAGGTTGAGACTGAGTTTTTATTATTTTCCTGTAAATGACAGAAAAATAATCATGGAACTTCGCGGCGCTGACAGACGATAATTTGTTTGGGGCTGTCAGCGCTAAAAGCATCTTTTTGAAATGTCCCAAATTTTGATATCACATCAAAGCCATTATAATAAAGTAGTGCATTTATTTCTTCTGGAAAAAAACATCTCATATCTAATGCCATTTGGCACGGTTTACTTGATTTTTTTTGGACCAAGTAATCTAAATTTGGATTAAAAATATCTAAAGCAAATATACCTTGTGGTGCAAGGTGTTCTTTGACGCAAACAAATATTTTTTCTAAATCTTCACGGTGATATGTATTTTGGATTGAATTAAACGGAATAAAAATTAAATTAAATTTTTTGCCGAGAGAGAAATGTCTCATGTCTGCTTGAATGAGCTCAATAGATAGCTTTGCTCGTTGTGTTTTTTTTTAGCGCTTTCAAGCATCGAGGTTGAAAAATCTAATTCTGTGATATCTATACCTGCTTTTTTAAGCGGTATGGTTATACGACCTGTACCACAGCATAGTTCTAATACAGGGCCATTGGCTGTTTTCGAGAGCGTTTCATAATAAGGTATACCATCAGTAAATGTATTGATTTTGTCATAGAAGTGTTCTGTGTGAATGAGCGTATCAACCTTAAAGGTTGCTGACATGGTGAGCCTTTTTTGTTCTTTCATGAAAAAAATACTTCAATCCCTTTCCTACGCCTCGTGCGCCAAATAAAAATAAACTATATTTTTTTGTAAGTTTTAATAAGTGATCTAGCTTCTGCCCTAAATATCCAGGTGATTACGGCCCTAACCACCACTATTTTTGACTACCTTTCCCAATCGCTAATTCTATTTTTTTGATGGTTTTTAATGAAGGCTTACTTTGAGCTTCTATTTTACTCACATAAGCTTGCGTAACGTGCATACGTTTAGCGAGTTCTTTTTGAGTAATTCCCGCTTCAATGCGTGCAAGTGCAACAGGATTATCAACGTAGTCGGCAGGGTTGAATAACTCGTAATCCTCATGATCTTGAAAGCTTTCTAGCTGCTTTATAACTTCCTGACTCAATGAATTGTAGGCAGTTATGGGCAGAAGCACGTATTCAACCTGACCATCTACAGATTTAATAGTTTGTAAGTTCATTTGTACACATCTCCACGTGATTTAATTTTCTCTATGGCAATAATTTCAAGATCTTCATCTCTGTTAAAAATAACGCGCCATTTTCCAACACGTAAACGAAAATAAGGCTCTCCCTGCAGTTTTTTGACATCTAAACTTGGGCTATCTGGATCCATCCCCAACAGAACTATTTTTTCTGTAATTCTATTTCGATCTGGCCTAGAAGCATTTTTTAAGGCTTTCTTAGCTTGTTTTTTAATTAACAATGTATAGGAGACGATCAAAAGCATACCCAAGAACTATATAGTTATTATAGGTTATAATTAGTTATATATCAATATTCCTGGGAAGGGCTTCTCTTTGCGCCTAAAATTCAAGAATAAGGCAGAATTGCGTTTGATGATTGTTAAGTTGACGGTGCCGGCTTGTAGATAAGTGTTTTACACAAGCAAAAACCAAGGTAAATGGGGTGATACCAACAAGTAACAGCGTATCAACAAGAACAAAGTGTATTGTTTCAGGGGTTTTTCTTGGTTTATCCACAATTTCTGGGGATAAACTTGTGTGGAAGCTGGGGGATGGTGTGAATTCTTTTGTAAGTCCTGGCAAGCAATCTAACATGAAGTCTTTAGGGGCTACGCAAACTATGTTGCGCAAATTCGAAGTGGTATCCGAACAGTTGTATGATGGCATAGGTTATTCTCATGGTGAATTTGTTCTCAGTTTGTTATCATCCACGCAAATTAAAATTTAAATCAATGGGAGCATTTTTATGCGGGCAGCGTTTACGGATTATTTGGCATCTGAATTAAATCATTTAAAGCATGAAGGGTTATTTAAACCTGAGCGCGTGATTCAAGGTCAACAGCAAGCATTGGTTGATTTAGGCGAACAAGAAGTTATTAACTTTTGTGCCACTAATTATTTAGGTCTTGCGAATAGCCCCGTACTCATTCCAGCAGGCAAACATGCACTCGATAAATACGGCTATGGCATGGCATCTGTACGCTTTATTTGTGGTACGCAATCGCCTCATAAAGCTTTAGAGCAAAAAATCAGTGCATTTCTAGGTAAGCCAGATACGATCTTATATTCATCTTGTTTTGATGCAAATACAGGGTTATTTGAAACGCTGCTCGGCCCTGAAGATGCGATTATTAGTGATGCTTTAAATCATGCAAGTATTATTGATGGGGTGAGGCTTTGTAAAGCCAAGCGCTTTAGATACGCCAATAACGATATGCAAGCTTTAGAAGAACAATTACAAGCGGCTAGTGATGCAAGATTTAAGTTAATCGCGACAGATGGCGTATTTTCAATGGATGGTATTTTGGCAAACTTACCCGCTATTTGTGATTTAGCTGATAAATATAATGCCATGGTGATGGTGGATGACTCTCATGCTGTTGGTTTTGTGGGAGAGCGTGGTCGTGGCACGCCTGAGCATTTTGGTGTGACAGATAGAATTGATATTATCACGGGTACGCTTGGTAAAGCACTGGGTGGTGCATCAGGTGGCTATACCTCCGCGAGTCCAGAGATTATTGCGTGGTTAAGGCAGCGCTCACGGCCGTATTTATTTTCGAATACATTAGCACCTATGATTGCTGAAGCGTCTGTGCATGCATTAGATTTAATTATAGATAATCCTGACGTATGCCAAAAAGTTAAAAAAAATGCAGACTATTTTAGACATGGCTTAGCTAAACTTGGATTTGATTTAGTGCCGGGTGAACATGCCATTATTCCCGTGATGTTAGGAGATGCTGTGTTAGCGGGTCAAATGGCTGAAAAATTATTAGATGAAGGGGTTTATGTGGTTGGTTTTTCATTTCCTGTGGTCCCGAAAGGCAAAGCACGTATTAGAACACAAATGTCAGCAGCACATACCGAAGCACACTTAGATAAAGCATTAGTAGCATTTGGCAAAGTAGGCCGTGAATTAGGTGTGATTTAAACGTTTGGAACGGGAGAAATATCATGAAAGCATTGGTTAAAGCTAAATCAGAGCCTGGTATTTGGATGGAAGATGTACCGATGCCTGCCTATGGTCCAAATGATGTGCTGGTTAAAGTACATAAAACGGCCATTTGTGGCACAGATATTCATATTTATAATTGGGATGATTGGGCTGAGTCTAATGTGCCTGTACCTATGGTGATTGGGCATGAGTTTTTTGGTGAAATCGTTGAGCTTGGCCAAGCGGTTAAAGATTTAAAAATAGGGCAGCGGGTGTCTGGTGAAGGCCATCTTGTGTGTGGTACATGTCGCAATTGTCGCGGAGAGTGTCAGCATTTATGTCCGAATACTGTGGGCGTCGGTTGGCAGCGACAAGGCTGCTTTGCAGAATATTTAGCTTTTCCTGCAAGTAATATTATTACCCTGCCCGATGATGTGACTGCTGAGCAAGCAGCAATATTAGATCCTTTCGGGAATGCCACGCACTGTGCTTTGTCGTTTGATTTATTGGGTAAAGACGTCTTAATTACGGGGGCAGGTCCCATTGGCGCTATGGCAGCGGCGATTGCGAAGCATGCTGGTGCTCGTCACATTGTGATTACGGATATCAATGATTATCGTTTAGATTTAGCCCGAAAAATGGGGGTAACCCGTGCTGTTAATGTTGCGAAAGAAAAGTTAGATGATGCGATGGTAGCGCTGGGTATGTCAGAAGGCTTTGATGTGGGGCTTGAAATGTCAGGTCATCCAGCAGCTTTCAGTGATATGGTCAGCATGATGAATCATGGCGGGAAAATAGCCTTGCTTGGCATTTTACCCAAAGAAACAGCAATTGATTGGAATCAAGTGATTTTCAAAGGCTTAATCTTAAAAGGTATTTATGGTCGAGAAATGTATAATACCTGGCATCAAATGATTGCGATGTTGCAAAGTGGATTAGATTTATCACCGGTTATCACACATCATTTTTCGTGTGATGATTTTGACCAAGGCTTTAAAATTATGGCATCTGGTCAATCAGGCAAAGTTATTTTAGATTGGAATGAGTGGAGTAGTTGATATGGCACAGTATATTTTTACCATGAACCGAGTGAGTAAAATAGTTGAAAACCAACGGTTTATTTTGAAAGACATTTCGCTCAGTTTTTATCCGGGCGCAAAAATTGGGGTGTTGGGCTTAAACGGTTCGGGTAAGTCTACTTTACTTCGTATTATGGCCGGGGTTGATCAGCAATTTGAAGGTGAAGCACGACCACAACCAGGCATTAGCATTGGTTATTTACCGCAAGAGCCAGAGATGAACCCGAATCAAACGGTTCGAGAAGTGGTTGAAGAAGCTGTTGCTGAAATGAAAGAATTATTAAAGCAGTTTGATGAAATCAGCATGCAATTTGCAGAGCCGATGAGTGATGATGCCATGACAGCTTTGCTGGAAACGCAAGGTGAACTTCAACAAAAAATTGAAGCGGGTCATGGTTGGGACTTAGATCGTCAACTCGAGATTGCAGCCGATGCATTAAGGCTCCCTGATTTTGATGAAAAAATAGGGGTGCTATCAGGTGGTGAGCAACGACGCGTGGCTTTATGTCGTTTATTATTATCCAACCCAGATATGTTGCTTTTAGATGAGCCAACCAATCACCTGGATGCTGAAAGTGTGGCATGGCTTGAGCGCTATTTAGAAGAGTTTGCAGGCACAGTCGTTGCGATTACCCATGATAGGTATTTTTTAGATAATGCAGCCCAGTGGATTTTGGAGCTTGATAGAGGGGAAGGCATTCCGTACGAAGGCAATTACACCGCATGGCTTGAACAGAAAACAACACGGCTTCATCAAGAGAAAAAACAAGAAGCCGCTCATGAACGGGCGTTAAAAGCAGAGTTAGAGTGGGCAAGAACCTCTCCTAAAGGTCGACATGCAAAAAATAAAGCACGTCTTGCGCGGGTTGAAGAGATGACCTCAAGAGAGTTTCAAAAACGTCAGGAAACCAATGAGCTTTATATTCCACCGGGTGAGCGTTTGGGTGATTTAGTGATAGAAGGGCACAAGCTTTCGAAAGCATTTGGTGAGCGGTTATTATTTGAGAACCTAGATTTTAGATTACCTAAAGGCGGTATCTTAGGCATTGTTGGACCCAATGGTGCGGGTAAATCTACTTTTTTGAAAATGCTCACTCAGGAGCTCACACCTGACTCAGGTGAAATTCGAATTGGCGATACGGTTGATTTGGCTTATGTGAATCAAACACGTGATAGTTTAGATGACAATAAAACCATCTGGGAAGTGATTTCGGATGGGCATGATTTAATTCAAGTGGGTTCTTTTCAAATGCCATCACGTGCTTATGTCGGCCGTTTTAATTTTAAAGGGTCTGATCAACAAAAACGTGTGGGACAGCTTTCAGGGGGGGAACGTAATCGTGTGCATTTGGCTAAATTATTAAAACGAGGCGCGAACGTTTTATTATTAGATGAGCCGAGCAATGATTTAGACGTTGAAACCTTGCGTGCGCTGGAAGATGCTGTGTTAAACTTTCCAGGTTGTGCGATTGTGGTGTCCCATGATAGATGGTTTTTAAATCGTATTTGTACGCATTTATTAGCGTTTGAAGGCGACTCAAAAGTTGTGTTTGTTGAAGGCAATTACCAAGACTATGAAGCCGATCGTAAGCGTCGGTTAGGTGATGACGCAGACCGACCTTCTCGTGTTAAATATCGTAGGCTTCATGCATGAAAAAAGCAGGCGTATTGGTGACGTTAGCAGGCATTTATTTACTGCTAACGGCCTGTGTCATAGAAGATGCATCGGTTTTAATATTGGATGACTATGGTAGTCCGCACTATACGCCACATCATTTGACAGATACCGTTGGACAACGCCATTTTCCACTGAAAGTGCGTGCTTCTGGCCATAAGCAATTTGTGTTTGATCCTAAGGTGCCCGCATGGGCGGCTTATGATGCAGATGGGTCCCGTGTCATGACGGGACGTGCTTCAGGTGGCGGTGATTATTGTGAAGATACCAATGCCTCATGTCGTACGATTGTCGGGCGCTTTAAGATTTATAAAAAAGGTGGCGAAAAATGCGCTTCGGGTGAATTTCCACTAGAAACAAGCGGAGGCGCTAAAATGCCTTACTGCATGTACTTTTTTAGAGGTTTTACGATTCATGCAGGGTATGAATTTTTAGAAGGGAACACGAGTCATGGCTGTATTCGTGTCTTGCCAAGTGCAGCAAAATGGTTAAATGAATCGTTTGCAACCTTGGGGACAGAGGTTATTATTTTACCTTACAAGCATGCTATTGAAGATGAGGCGAGTGTTTGATTTAGAGGTGGGCATAGCAGCATGGTGGCACGTCTTGATGCAGTCGGGCAATGTGCTTATTTCCAATAGAATTTTCAGTCTACCCACAATGTTATCCACAGATTTTGTGGATAAGGCCTAAGTCAGGCAAAAACAAAGAAAACTCTTATTTTTCAATGGTTTTACGATTTCTTAACGTGTTATATTTTGTTGTATTTTAAAGAGACTAGATGGATTATCCACATTTTGTCACGATGTGTATAAAAAATTCTCCAAACGCGTATTTAAATTAAAAACTAATTAAAAAAACCCAAATAAATGATAAAAAACAGGCTTGACAAAACCTGTTTTAGTTTTTTTTTTATGTCATCATGAGGTTAGTATTTTATGATTTAATTTTTTAATTAAAAGGTAGATTTCTATGAATCGTGCCATGACTTTTGCAGCTATTTTAATTAGCGTTTGTTTGATTGGCTATTTATTAATGGTTGGGCGAGGTTTTTTATTACCCTGGGTGATTGCGCTTCTAATATGGAATTTACTGAATACGCTAAATAATGCGATTAAAGATATTCCTGGGCTTGGACAGTATTTGCCAAGTTTTTTGAGTATGCTGTTGTCGTTGTGTGCGGTGATAGGGTTGATTTGGGGCTTGGTCAATATTGTGAGCAATAATGTCAATGAAGTAATTAGTGCTTCAGCACGTTACCAGGCTAGCTTTAAACATTTGATGGGGCAACTTGATCAGCAATTATTATCCAAATTAGCTTTTAATCTAGATAAATTAATTGATGAGCTTAATTTTCAAAAAATCTTAATGAGTATTTATGGTGGATTTACCTCTGTTGCGGGTTCTGCTGTATTAATTGCACTGTATGTGGGATTTTTATTTGTAGAGCAATCCATGTTTAGTCAGAAATTAGCATTGTTAGTGCCTTCATCGAGAAAGCAAAAAACAGTTAAAAGTTTAATAAAGCGTACGATTAAAGATACACAAACGTATCTTGGTTTGAAAACATTGATGGGGCTTTTAACGGCTATGGCAAGCTTTGGCATTATGACCTGGATTGGGCTTGATTTTGCAGAGTTTTGGGCGCTCTTAATTTTCTTCTTGAATTATATTCCAAGCATTGGCGCAATTATAGCAACGCTTTTTCCGGCTTTGCTTGCACTGATACAATTTCAAACCTGGATGCCGTTTGTTTTGATGACCTCAGGGCTTGTGTCCGTGCAGTTTATGATTGGTAATATTCTTGAACCGCGTTATATGGGGCGCTCTCTTAATTTAAGCCCACTTGTGATTTTATTTTCATTGGGGTTGTGGGGTATTATTTGGGGTGTTGTGGGTATGTTTTTATCCGTACCGATTACGGTGACGATGATTATTTTATTTGCCCACTTTCCGACAACAAGACCGATTGCAGTGTTGTTATCTAAAGATGGGCAAGTTGATATGGATATATAAATACCAGCGAGCGCTATATTGATATATTTATGTGTTCTTAGCCGTGTTTGTGGGCCGTGTGAAGGTTGAGTGATGAATAAACCAATAGACAGCGGCCACCATTACGCCACCCAAGAGCGTTGCAAAGGCCCATGTGATACTTGACACAAGTGCTGGGCGCTGGCCTACTTTTTGAAGTTGGCCGGCATCTCTTGCAACAGCCCCTGCAAATAGCACATGTATTAACGCATTAATTAATCCAAAAAGCATCGAGAGTGTTTCAATTGCATGCATGGAGTTGGTTGCTTGTTGTCCAATTGCGCCGATTGAATCTAATGGCATAATAGCGTCCTCAGTGAGTGTTGATGTGTGGTGGAACTTTTTTAGTATAGAGAAGATTTTAGGTTTAGAGAAGCCAGCTTGAACCGGGCAAGAATATTAGAAATCTTCGTGGTTTATTCGTCAAAAACAAGATAAAATAGGCCACCTTACTCGCTGAAAATGTGATACTAATGCCTAAAAGAACGGATATTCAGTCGATTTTAATCTTAGGTGCGGGGCCTATTGTGATTGGCCAGGCATGTGAGTTTGATTATTCAGGGACACAAGCTGTTCGTGCTTTAAAGCAGGAAGGTTACCGCGTTATTTTGGTCAATTCGAATCCTGCAACCATCATGACTGATCCAGAGCTTGCGGATGCAACATACATTGAGCCCGTGCGTTGGCAAGAAGTCGCGCGCGTGATTGAAAAAGAAAAACCAGACGCGCTATTACCGACGATGGGGGGGCAAACGGCTTTAAATTGCACACTTGATTTGGTGCGTGAAGGTATTTTAGAGCAACATGGCGTTGAGCTGATTGGCGCAAGTCGTGAAGCCATTGATAAAGCGGAAGATCGTGAAAAATTTCGGGCATTAATGGACTCAATCGGTTTAGAAATGCCACGTTCAGCCATCGCACATAGCCTTGAAGAAGCTTTATATGTTCAAGCGCAATTAGGTTTTCCGACGATTATTCGACCTTCGTTTACGATGGGGGGATCAGGCGGTGGGATTGCTTATAATCGCGAAGAATTTGAAACAATTTGTGCACAAGGTTTAGCGCTTTCGCCCACGAGAGAACTGCTTTTAGATGAGTCTGTGATCGGTTGGAAAGAGTTTGAGATGGAGGTCGTTCGAGATAAAAACGATCAAGGTATTATTATTTGTACTATTGAAAACTTAGACCCAATGGGTGTACATACAGGCGATTCAATTACTGTTGCGCCAGCACAAACCCTCACAGATAAAGAGTATCAACGCATGCGAGACGCAACACTTAAAGTGGTGCGTGCAGTGGGTGTTGAAACAGGGGGGGCAAATGTGCAATTTGCCGTTAATCCTGAAGATAGCCGTTTATTGGTTGTTGAAATGAACCCACGGGTTTCAAGAAGCTCAGCCTTGGCATCAAAAGCAACCGGTTTTCCTATTGCAAAAGTTGCAGCATGTCTTGCTGTAGGTTACACACTGGATGAACTGAAAAATGAAATTACCGGCGGGCAAATGCCGGCTTCTTTTGAGCCGACACTTGACTATGTTGTGGTTAAAATCCCTCGGTTTAATTTTGATAAATTTCCACAAACGTCACATACGCTTTCAACCCAAATGAAATCAGTGGGTGAAGTGATGTCGATTGGCTCTAATTTTCAGTCAGCGCTTTTAAAAGCTGTGCGTAGTTTAGAAACAGGGCATTCAGGCATTGAGTCGCGTATTAAAGCAGAAGATAACATCGATATGGCTGTGTTGCGAGGGCAGCTCCGCGAACCCACACCAGACAGGCTATGGGCTATATTGGATGCTTATCGACATGGCTTAACGTGTGAAGAAGTGCATCAAGAATCTAAAATAGACCCTTGGTTTTTGGCTGAATTAGAAGATTTGGTGCGTGCTGAGCAGCAGCTTCAAAATCATACGCTTGATAAAATTGATGCTGTCTTGTTGCGCGACTTAAAACGACGTGGTTTTTCCGATGCTTATCTTGCAAGTGCGTTGTTGGTTGACGAAGGGGTGTTTCGTGAACATCGATTAGCATTAGGTGTGACACCTGTTTATCGACGTATTGACTCATGCGCTGCAGAATTTCCAAGTGAAACGGCTTATTTTTATTCATGTTATGCCACGCACTGTGAGTCTCGACCTGATGATATTCAGAATAAAATTTTGATTTTGGGTGGCGGGCCTAATCGTATCGGTCAGGGCATTGAGTTTGATTATTGCTGTGTACACGCAGCATTAGCATTACGTGAAGCAGGTTATCAAACGATTATGCTTAACTGTAACCCAGAAACTGTGTCGACAGATTTTGATGCCTCAGATAGGTTATATTTTGAGCCTGTGACACTTGAAGATGTACTGGCTGTGGTTGCTATTGAAAAACCGATGGGGGTTATTGTGCACTACGGTGGACAAACACCACTGAATTTAGCGCGTGGGTTGGCATCTGCGGGGGTTCCTATTTTGGGGACATCACCGGATGCAATTGATGGTGCTGAAGACAGAGCGCGCTTTCAAGCATTGGTTGAGCGTTTAGGTTTACAGCAGCCACCGAATGCTATTGTGTCTGATGCATCAGAGGTGTTTAAAGCGGCGAGTCAGATTGGATATCCGTTAGTGGTGAGGCCATCCTATGTTTTAGGGGGGCGTGCCATGGAGATTGTATATCATGATGAAGATTTAAAGCATTATTTAGAAAAGACACAAATTAATTTAAATAAAACACCGTTGTTGCTTGATAAATTCTTAAACGATGCGACAGAAGTTGATGTTGACGCGGTCTGTGATGGCGAAGCTGTATTAATTGGCGGTGTGATGGAACACATTGAGCAAGCGGGTGTGCACTCGGGTGACTCAGCCTGTACCTTGCCGCCCTGTAGTTTAGGCATTGTCGTGCAGCATGATATTATGGAGCAGCTAAAAGAAATGGCCTTAGCGCTTGGTGTTTGTGGGTTGGTGAATGCACAATTTGCTATTCAAGGTGATGATGTTTATGTGCTTGAAGTGAACCCACGCGCATCACGAACGGTTCCTTTTGTGTCGAAAGCCACCGGTTTATTATTGGCAAAGATTGCTGCGCGTTGTAAAGTAGGGCAGCGTTTGGTTGATCAAGGTTTACCCTTGCATGAAAGGGCACCTTCGTTTTATGCTGTGAAGCTCCCGGTTTTTCCGTTTATTAAGTTTGCGGGCGTAGATTCTATTCTTGGGCCAGAAATGAAATCAACGGGTGAAGTGATGGGAATTGCTAAGCGTTTTGGTCAAGCCTTTGCAAAAGCGCAATTGGGTGCTGGGGCAAATATTGTACGTCGACGAAAAGCTTTTTTATCGGTGCGTGATGCAGATAAAACACGCGTCGGTGAAATTGCAAAGCAATTGATAGCGCTTGGGTTTGAGTTATTAGCAACGCGTGGTACAGCTTTGGTGTTGCAAGCAGCTGGGCTACATTGTCGTCGTGTATTAAAAGTCGCCGAGGGGCGACCACATGTGGTTGATTTTATTAAAAACAATGAAATTGATTTTATTGTGAATACCACCGAAGGCAAACAAGCCACTGCGGATTCATTTGAAATCAGACGCAGCGCATTGCAACATAATGTGAGTTATACCACGACGCTTGCAGGGGCTGAGGCGGCAACACTTGCGATGAAGTACGAAGACAGAGAAACCGTAACACGATTACAAGATTTACAAACAAGGTAGAGAACATGAGCATACAAAAACATCCAATGACGCCGAAAGGGGCTGAAGTATTAACCAATGAATTAACGCGTTTAAAGTCTAAAGTGCGTCCAGAAATTATTGAGGCGATTGCTGTTGCACGTGCCCACGGCGACTTAAAAGAAAATGCTGAGTATCACGCAGCCCGTGAGCAGCAAAGTTTTACAGAAGGGCGCATTCAAGATTTAGAAGCTAAATTATCACAAGTTCAAATTATTGATGTCACAAAGTTACCTAATCAGGGAAAAGTTGTATTTGGTACAACGGTGACTGTGCATCGTATTCAAGATGAAGTTGATTTGACTTATCAAATTGTAGGTGAAGATGAAGCCAATATTAAAGACAATAAAATTTCATATACTTCACCGATTGGGCGTGCATTTATCGGTAAAGCCCTGGACGATGTAGCGGTTGTGAATACCCCTGATGGCATGGTTGAATATGAAATTATGGCTGTAGAGTATGTATAACTTGTTTGCTTGGCTTCAGCGGGAGCCAGAGTTAGAGTTAGAGCCAGCTACTGAAGCAAGCAGTGATTCGATAGAGAAAGAAAATCTAAATCATATTTTGTCTCAGTTGGCAGTCAGTGCAAAAAAATTAGCGCGAGCTAAACATTGTTTGGCAGCATTTGTTGGGCAGGATCCTGATGCGGGTCGTTTGATTGAAACCGGTTTGTTGATAAAAATACCGGATGATACATGGGATGCATTTGGGCAATTACTTCAAGATGACGCAGTTTTATCACAGGTCTTTAAGCAGTGTCATCAGGCCCGTTCAGAGCAAATGAAGCTAGAGGAATGGAGTACGATTGATGAGCCTGAAATAGCTGATACTGACGAAGCGCGACATCCAACACGCGGCGCTTCATCAGTATAGATTTGATTTATTTATCTATCGTAGATAATAAAAAGGATTGGGTAGTTTAAACCTTTTTTCAGCGTACCCGCCAGCAAGGTCACTTTTTTGGTCACCAATTGTTGCAATAATGGTGTAACCTTCTCGTGTGATGTTTGAGCGAACTTGTGTTTTATAGGGTACGATAGATTGATTGCTGTCCTCTTTCGGTCGGAAGAAGATACCATTCCAGGTGGTGTAGCCTACAGCTTTTAAGTTTTTCTCTGTTGCTGCTTGTAGTGCGGTTGAGCGACCGGTGACAAAAAAGATAGCTACTTTTTCGTCACGCGCTTTTTTATACAGTTTTAGTATGGGTGCGATAGCTGGCGCGTCTGCACGTCGGATACTTTTGATAATTGAGTTTGTATTTTCACAAAAATCACGTTTTAGAATATATTGATAATTAGACAGTGAGGTGTCGTCCACATCAAGTACAAGAGCAAGTTTTTCTGGTTTTTTGAGCTTCGCATTTGCTTTTACACGGGCATCAATATAGGTTTCTGCTTTTTCTTCAATGGCTAAGACCTCTTTGTCGTAAGCCCCTGTATCATGGTAACTTTTTAATTCAGTTCTAAGCTCACCAATGTTTTGGGGTTCTGCGAATGATTTAGTGCCCACAAAAACCAGCGTTGTGATGAGGAAAAAGGTGTGTAGTCGGATTTGTTTACCCATATTTTACTCTTATTAAAAAATTTTAGGCATTATTGAATGCTGTGCAACAATTGTCAATCTATTGCCTGCTATTGCCTGCTATTACCATGATGCATAGAAGTTACGCATTGACAGCGACCTGAAATTTCGGGTTTAGATGCTGCTTGTT
>JAALKW010000085.1 GCA_011087865.1 Legionellaceae bacterium | reverse complement strand
AGGCAATAACCCGCATTATCTGTGTATCCTGTTTTCATGCCATCTACAGCCGCATCCCGCCATAATAAACGGTTACGGTTCGGCTGTCTGATTTCATTGAAGGTAAACCATTTTTGTTTATACCAATGATAATATTCAGGAAAATCTTTTACGAGCGCGCGTGCAAGAATCGCTAAATCTTTGGCAGAAGTATATAGGTCTGCGCGCGGCAAGCCTGTGCTATCTGTAAAGTGAGAATTGGTCATGCCAAGTTGCTTGGCCTCTTGGTTCATTAAGTCTGCAAAACCTTGTTCACTGCCGCCTAAGTGCTCAGCCATGGCCACACAAGCATCATTACCTGAATCAACAATAATGCCTTTCAGTAAGTCTTCAATTGCAACATCTTGACCTGCTTTAACAAACATACGTGAGCCACCGGTTTTCCAGGCTGACTTACTAATATGTACTTTATCTGTTAGATGAATTTGTTCGTTATGCAATGCTTTTGATATAACATAAAGCGTCATCATTTTTGTTAAACTTGCAGGCGGTAATTTTTTTTCGCTATTTTGTTCTGCTAAAATTTTTCCGCTATGCACATCAACCAGTAAATAAGCTTTTGCGTTTAGCTTGGGTTGGGTCGGTGTAATATAAGGCGTTTTACTTTGCGGGGAAGGGGTGGTTAGGCGTCCTGTGTCAGCATGCATGAGTTTGGGATGCGCAAACACGGCGGCAAACAAGAGAAACGAGGTTAAAGCATGCATGGTTTTATTCATGGGTGGGTCAACTTTTTATTATATTTATAAAAGATTGAGCCATTTTAGCATAGGATTTTTTTTCTCACCATGTTTTCCCATGTTTTCTCATGATGATTTTTGAAAATCAAGCAGGCTAGAGGATGTTGTTAGGGACACACCCTAAATTCGGTCGTATCCTCTTTAGTTGTACGAATTTATATGAACTTCAGTTTTTTAGATCTTGTTTCTAATAAATCAAGATATTTTTGTTGCATCTCCTGTGACAAGAAACTCTGAGTAATTAAAACTTGCCATCCAGGAATGGCTTTTTGAAAAGTGTGTGATACTTCAGCAATCACCGTTTCGTTTAAGTTCAATCGTTCTACTGCAAAGTACTTAAAAAAATCTTGATGCGTTAAGTTATTTTTTTTGCCACGTAAAGGCAGTGCCAGTTCTTCTCGTGTGTTTTTCTGAGCAATGGTTGAGTTGAGTAAATCATATGCCGGCGAGAGCATCACTTTATTATTTTTTGTGATGAGCGAAAAATTTTTTAAATGCATGTCTTCATTTCCAATTAAGAAATTAAACAGCGTTAACTTAAATAACTTCAGTAATTCAATTTTAGGAAAAGTACAAAAATTCTCGATAACAAGCACTACTTTTTCCATTGAGCTATTATATTTTGTGTCACGATCTTCGTTAGATAATTGCGCAAAATCTTCTTGTGCGAGTTTTTTATTGTGGCCTGTTCGATCAAATCGCTTAATAAAATAAGTCATGCTTTGGTCTTTAGAGTAAACTAAGCCATGTGTTGGCACTTCAAGCCCAATGCTTTTAGCAAGCGACATGGTGAGCGCTTCGTTCTCTGGTAACTCAGGATAAAGACTGCTTTGTGGTTTTAAAATATATCGCGCATTTTTATCGACTATTTCAAATTTTTCATCTTTTATTTTGAGAACGGCGCTTAATTTTTTTTGTACCCCTTGAATCGATATTTTTCCTGCACGGTCATTTGCTTCTTGGCGTTGTTGATGCGCACTTAAATTAAGCGGATGAAGATTTTTTAATTGAGGAGAAAGCTCGCGCAGTCCATTTTTCGAATAATCCTCTTGATCAGAAATAAGTGTGTAGGTAATAGGGCAGCGTTTCATAGGTTTTCCCGAAACGCTTCAATCGTGACAGCGCCTACAACATCTTGACCAACAGTGATGAGTTGTTGAAAATAATCATTTTTATCTATTTTATATTTCCGGAGTAAAGCTTCTAACATGCTCCCTTCGGGGAGCAAACCTTCAAAAAAAGCCGGGAACGTATCAAACTCATATCGTCTTTTGGTCACTGGCATGGTTAAAGAAACAGGCGCATCATGATAATTCGCATCATAAGTCAATATATATTGACCGTTATCACACTGTTCTAATATTGCGGCTTTGATACCATGAATAGAGATACATGCTTTGTTCATGATTGATCATCCGTTGGTTGTACAAAAGGCGTCTTAAATATCATTTGAATATTTAAAACATCTAATATTTTCAATAAAGTATTCAGTTGTACGGTTTGCTTTCCTTTTTCAATATCAAAAACAACTGTTTTACCGACGCCTGCTAATTTAGCGAGGTCATGCTGTGATAAACCACTTTGTTTACGGTAATAATGCACCAGTTTTCCAATATTATCCGAAGACATATCGCACCTTAAATTAACCCTATAATACTGTTATAGCAGTAAAAAAAGGATAAATAAATAAGAATGGATTTAAAAAACATGAAAAACAAACAAAGTTACTGCCTAAGCAGTAATATAACCTGGTTTTATATGCTTTAAGCTGGAATTTATTTAAATATCATTAATCATTACTGTTAAAACAGTATTTTTGATGTAAAGATAAGAGAAAGCTTGCTGGTTTAGGTAAAACATGACAACTACGCTTCGCCTTAAATTAAAAATAATTATTTTTTTATTTGTTCTATTATCAGGGTGTCAGCACATAAAACCTCATGATCCTGAACGTATCGCATCTATACCTGAAAAAACAAAAAAACATCCTGATGGTGCACCCAGGGGACCAGCACCCACCGAGTTCGAGAAAGTATCACCGAGCAATCAACCCTTGAGCCATTATGGTAACCCGGCATCCTACCAAGTAAAAGGTAAAAAATACAATGTTTTAACCTCTTCAGAGGGTTATAAAAAGCAAGGGATTGCTTCTTGGTATGGCACAAAGTTTCATAAGGTACGAACATCAAGCGGTGAAACATATGATATGTATGCTTTAACTGCAGCACATAAAACTTTGCCACTGCCAACTTATGTCCGCGTTAAAAACTTAGAAAATAATCGCGAAACGATTGTTAAAGTCAATGATAGGGGGCCTTTTCACGACGATAGGATCATTGATTTATCTTATGCCGCTGCAGCAAAACTTGGGTTATTGCCTAAAGGCACTGCATCCGTTGAGGTAATAGCATTAAGCTCGGCACCTAAAGCGCAATATTATTTACAGGTAGGGGCGTTCCAATCTCAAGATAAAGCAAGCGCATTACGCGACAAGTTAATCAAACTAAGTCTTGATGCACCGGTTCAAGTCGAAGAGCGAGATGCAAAATATGTCGTACATTTGGGGCCATTTTTAAATAAAGAACAATCAGATGCATCGAAGCAATGGCTAAAAAAGCAAGGTTTTTTAAGTAGCTTCTCGTACTTAAAATAGCGCCAATGGATTAATTTTGGTTTCTATGTTATCATTAGATCCTTTGTGCGCTTAATTATGACTAACCCAATACCTCAAAGAATAGCGCCTGATCACTTTGTTGGTCAGGCCCGAGCTTCAACGGGCGAGATTATTTATCTGCATATGCAATTAATCACCGCAGAAAATCAGCCATATTGGCAGCAATATATTAAAGCATCAATAGACATGGGATATAGTGCTCGCTGTGCAGGTCTATTCCCACAAATTATTAGACATACCCGTAAAATGAAACATCAAAACAGCACTCAATATACCTGTGGTTCTTTTTTTAGTTATAATAAAAGCTTTTTTAAATCAGCGACTGGATACACTTGGCAAGAGTTTGATGCATTTGTTAATGCGTTGGGGCAAAAAGGATTTATTGATACTTACAAAACTGATGTATTAAAATTAAACACAGTCGGATCTCATCATATAGAGCCTTATCATGACGGGCATCGTTATATCATATATGCAACCAAAACAGAGCATTTTGATATTCAAGCAACAAAGCTTTCAAAAAATCTATTCCAAATCTTACCGTTTAAATCATATGTTGAGCAATATCAAAATCTTTTAATGTGTGTGACAGGTGACTTTAATCATATGCAGTACTATGAAAATAGAGGTATTTTTAGAAATCCATACAGTGTAATAGAAAATAAGCATAAAAATATTTCTATGTTGTTACATGCTTTCAGCGCAGCAGTAGCCAAGCACTTTTTTAGTCAAAGAATTCTAAGAATAAGACCCGTATCGTTTATGCAACAAATCATTTGCAAAACACTCGAATCAGAAGATTTAACAATAACTGGCTCGAGTTTAGAAGAAGCGTTACGGGCATCTTACGAAGATACGTGTCTAAAAACAGAGTACCCAGAAAATTTTATTTCTGTTGATATCTTGTCATATTATTATCGTACTAACGGTCAAACCGATTATTATCGCTTTGTTCGTCAAGAAATTAAACGCCTTAGAGAGAATACGGACTGTTTTCTTTCAATCAATAGTGCATCTAAAGCTGAGCAAATTGAAGCAGCCTTACGATATATAGCGCCACCCGTTAATGCTCGGACATAGTGATTCTGGTATGATGTCTG